>NZ_JOMJ01000004.1:0-300000 GCF_000711295.1 Desulfohalovibrio reitneri
GCACTTCTCCATGCACAGCCCGCAGCCGGTGCAGGCCTCCCAGTCCACGTAGGTGGCCTTGCGGCGGATGGTGGCCGTGTAGTTGCCCACGTACCCGCTCAGCTCGTCGATCTCCGAGGAGGCGTAGAGGGTGATGTTGGGGTGCTGGGAGACGTCCACCATCTTGGGGCCGAGGATGCAGCTGGAGCAGTCCACCGTGGGGAAGGTCTTGTCCAGCTTGGCCATCTTGCCGCCGATGGTGGACTGCTTCTCCACCAAAACGACCTCCAGGCCGCCGTTGGCGCAGTCCAGCGCCGCCTGGATGCCGGCCACGCCGCCGCCCACCACCATGACCCGCTTGTTGACCTCGAAGCTCTTGGGGGTCAGCGGGCGGTCGTAGCGCAGCTTGGAAACGGCCATGGACACCAGGTCCAGCGCCTTGCGCGTGTTGGCTTCCTTGTCCTTGCCGATCCAGGAGACGTGCTCGCGGATGTTGGCCATCTCGAACATGTAGCGGTTCAGACCCGCCCGCTCCACCGTGCGGCGGAAGGTGGGCTCGTGCATGCGCGGGGTGCAGGAGGCCACCACCACGCCGTCGAGGCCGTGGTCGCGGATGGCCTCGATGATGCCTTCCTGCCCCTGCTCCGCGCAGGCGTACATGGTGTCCGAGGCGAAGGCCACGTCCGGCAGGGACAGGGCCTGCTCGGCCACCGACCCCACGTCCACGTTGCCGGCTATGTTGCTGCCGCAGTGGCAGACGAAAACGCCGATTCGCATGATTTCTCCGGTTTCCCCGCCACGCCTCAGGAGGCGGCTTCGGCGGTCTTCCGTTCGGCTTCGCGCAGCGCGAGGCCGGGGTTCACGCACAGCTTGTTCAGGCCCAGGCTGGACTCGTCCAGGCCAAGGGCCAGACCGATGAGCTGGGTGTAGTAGAAAACGGGCATCTCGTGCTGGCTCTTGGTGGCCGCGTTGATCTGCCCCTGCCGCAGGTCCAGGTTCATCTGGCACAGCGGGCAGGCCGTGACCATGGCCATGGCCTGGTTGGCCTCGGCCAAGTCCAAAAGCTTGCCCGAAAGACGCGCCACCACGTCCTTGCGGGCCACGCCGAAGGAGGCGCCGCAGCACTCCACCTTCAGCGGGAAGGGAGCGACCTCCGCGCCGATGGCCTCCATGAGCCGGTCCATGGCCACCGGGTTCTCGTGGTCGTCGAACTCCATGACCTCGGGCGGACGGTTCATGATGCAGCCGTAGTAGGGGGCCACCCGCAGGCCGCTTAAGGGGCGCACCACCCGCTCGGCCAGCTTCTCCGGCCCCACGTCCTCGATGAGCGCCTGCAGCACGGACTTGACCCGCACCGTGTTGCCCACCGGCTCGTCCAGCAGGCTGTTCACCCGGCGCATGAACTCCTCATCGCCCATGCGGTGCACGGCCGTCTTGAGGTTGGTCAGGCAGCTGGGGCAGGGGGTGATGACCGTGTCCAGGCCCATCTTCTCCACCAACCCCAGGTTGCGCGCCGCCAGGGCGCAGGACAGGGTGTGGTCCACGGTGTGCGCCGGAGTGGAGCCGCAGCAGCTCCAGTCCGGAATGTCCACCAGATTCACGTCAAGGGCCTCGCAGATGGCCCGGGTGGACTGCTCGTACTCCATGGAGGTGCCGAGGCCGGAACAGCCGGGGTAGTAGGCGTAGGCGGGGCTCACTTGGAGGCCTCCTTGTAGCGCTCGAAGATCCGGGCCACGGCCTCGCGGCCCTGGATGCGGGACGGAGTGAGGTGCAGCTTGCCCTTGGGCAGGATGCGCGGGCCGAGCTCGGCGTCCGTCCAGACCTTGCCGGTCTTGGCGATGTACGAGGTCAAAAGGCCCATTTCGTACACCCGGCCGTGCTTGGCCACCGATTCCAGGAAGCTGTCCCAGAATACCTTCACGCCGCGCTCGGTGGCGTACCCCTCGCGCCGGGCCATGTGGCGCAACACGTCCACGATCCGCGCCACGTCGATGCCGTTGGGGCAGCGCGTGGTGCAGGACTCGCACGTGGCGCACAGCCACACCGAGTGGCTGGACAAGAGCTGGTCCTTCTGCCCGGCCTGCAACAGCCGCATCATCCGGCTCACCGGAATGTCGAAGGCGAAGGTGTACGGACAGCCAGCCGTGCAGTTGCCGCACTGATAGCACAACCGCACCCGCTGCCCGCTCTCCTCCTCGACCTGGCTGATGAACTCCCGGTCGAGGGATTCGGTGAGATCAAGGATTTCCATGTCGTCGGTCCCGGTGTTTCCGTTGCGCGTTCGGATGGAAAAGTGGGCCGGGGGAGTGGTGTGTCCCCCCCGGCCGGAGGTCCATTTCGGGTCGTCCCTACAGGGCGGCCTCGAAAATGGCCATGACGTCGTTGTCGGTGGGGCAGCGGGGGTTGGTGAACCCGCAGGCGTCCTTCTGGGCGTTCTCGGTCATGGTGGCGATGTCAGCCTTCTTGACCTGCTTGCCGTACTTCTTGCCGAGCTCCACCAGGCCGCTGGGGATGCCGACGTCGGTGGAGAGGACCTTGATGGCATCGACGCACTTCTCGGCGGCGTCGCGCTTGGAGAGGCCCTCGATGTTTTCGCCCATGATCTCGGCCATCTTGGCGAAGCGATCCACGCGGGCGATGAGGTTAAAGCTCTCCACGTGGGGCAGCAGGATGGCGTTGCACTCGCCGTGCGGCAGGTCGTAGAAACCGCCAAGCTGGTGGGCCATGGCGTGCACGTGGCCCAGGGAGGCGTTGTTGAAGGCCATGCCGGCGAGGTACTGGGCGAAGCACATGCCCTCGCGGGCCTCCACGTCCTGGCCGTTGGCCACGGCGCGGCGGAGGAAGGTGAAGATCAGTTCGATGGCCTTCTCGGCGCAGGCGTCGGTCATGGGGGTGGCCACGGTGGAGACGTATGCCTCGACGGCGTGGGTCAGGGCGTCCATGCCGGTGGCCGCGGTCAGGGCCGGGGGCATGCCCATCATGAGCAGGGGGTCGTCCAGGGCGATGTTGGGGGTGACGCGCCAGTCCACGATGGCCATCTTCACCTTCCTGGAAAGGTCGGTGATGATGCAGAAGCGGGTCATTTCCGAGGCGGTGCCCGCGGTGGTGTTCACGGCCAGGTAGGGCGGCAGGGGCTTGGTCGACTTGTCGATACCCTCGAAGTCATGGATTTTGCCGCCGTTGGAGACCACCAGGCCGATGCCCTTGCCGCAGTCGTGGGAGGAGCCGCCACCCAGGGTGATCAGGCTGTCGCACTTGGCCTTCTGGTAGACCTCGACGCCGTTGTGGACGTTCTCGTCAGTGGGGTTGGGGATGGTCTTGTCGTAGACCTCGTAGCTCATCTTGGCCTTGTCCAGCAGGTCGGTGATCTGCTTGAGAATCCCGGCGTTGACGATGCCCTGGTCGGTGACGATCAGCGGTTTGGTGCCGCCGATGTCACGAATTTTCTGGGGGATCTCTTTGGAGGCCCCGATGCCGATCAGCGTCACGTTGGGGATGAAAAACCCATAGACTTCTTCACGCACTGCCATGACACACACTCCGGTTTTTTGGGTTGGCGCTTGAAAATCACACCTGCCAGCCGAATCCGTATTGCCCCCTCTTTAGGCAAGGACCGGGCCAAAAAGTGAAAACGAGTGATTCCGGTGTGTTGTCAGGCGAAGTCAGGATGAAGAGGGGGCGGAGTGGGTCTAAAACGGGACAGGCGGAAGCGGGAAGAAGCGGAAAATGGCCGCCAGGGAACCTGAAAGGGAAGGCGTTACGAGGCCTTAGACGGCTGGGTCATTATGACCCGGGGCACGTGCGGAGCGGGTCGCACGAACGTGAAGCCAGGCCCGGCGCGCCTAGAACGTCCCGGTTCGCCTAGTCGGCCGATGCGAGGCCGTGCTTGCGGAGTTTGCGGTAGAGGGTTTTGCGCCCGATGCCCAGCGCCTCGGCGGCCCGCTGGCGGTTGCCCTGGTACATGGCCAGGACCTTGCGGATGTGCGCCCGCTCCATGGATTCCAGGGAGAGGGGGGAGCCGGCGCAGGCGTCTCCGGACTGCGCCGGCACCACTTCTTTGGGCAGCGTCTGGTTGGTGATGACGCCGTTTTCCGCCAGGATGACGGAGCGCTCCAGCACGTTGCGCAACTCGCGAACGTTGCCGGGCCAGTCGTACCGCATGAGGAACTGCAGGGTCTTGTCCGCGATGGTGCACTTGCGTTTGCCCAGGCGCATCTGGGTCAGGAAATGCTCTATGAGCAGCGGGATGTCCTCCCGCCGCTCCCGCAGCGGGGGGATGTCGATGTTGAAGACGTTGATGCGGTGGAAGAGCGCCTCGTTGAAACGGCCGTCCTCGACTTCCTTGGCCAGGTTTCGGTTGGTTGCGAAGAGGAAGCGGACGTCCACCCGCCGCTCCTCGTTCTCGCCCACGCGGCGGTAGGTCTGCGACTCCAGCACCCGCAGCAGGGAGGCCTGCACTTCCTCGGGAAGGTCGCCCACCTCATCCAGGAAGAGGGTGCCCTTGTTGGCCAGGGCAAGCAGCCCTTCCTTGGCCTCCGAGGCACCGGTGAAGGCCCCCTTGGTATGGCCGAACAGTTCGCTGCGCACCAGTTCCCGCTGGAGCATGGCGCAGTTTTTGGTGATGATGGGCTGTTTGGCCCTGTCGCTTTGTTCGTGGATTTTCCTGGCCACCACGTCCTTGCCCACCCCGCTCTCGCCGGTGAGCAGCACGGGCACCCCGGCCGGGGCCACCCTGGAAACGAGGTAATGCAGGTGCTTGATCACCGGGGAGTTGCCCACCAGCTTCTGCGAGGAGCCGGTGATCTCCTGGGAGTGGCGCAGGCTGCGGTTTTCCCGCTGCAGGCAGACCCGCTGGTAGGCCCGGTCCAGGAGCAGGGAGAGCCGGTCCAGCTTGAAGGGCTTGGTGATGTAATCGTAGGCGCCCAGGCGCATGGCCTCCACGGCGTCGTCGATGGTGCCGTGGCCGGTGATGAGGACCACTTCGGCGTCCGGCAGCTTGGCCTTGCACTCTGTGAAGAGGTCCAGGCCGTCGGAGTCGGGAAGCTTGATGTCCAGGACAAGGAGGTCGTAGTCGCCGTCGTGGATGCGCCGCCGCGTCTCGGCCGCGTTCCGGGCCACGTGTATGGCGCGCTCCTCGGTTTCCAGCTCCTTCTTGAGGAGCTTGCGGATGGACTCTTCGTCGTCCACCACAAGGACGTGGTACGGTTCAGTCATCATCTTCTTCCCGTGGCACCGGCAGGTCGACGATGAAGGTGGACCCCTTGCCCACCTCGCTTTCCAGGCGGATGTCCCCGGCGTGCTCCTTGACCACGATGGTGTAACAGGTCGAAAGCCCGATGCCTATGCCGTTTCCGGCGGGCTTGGTGGTGAAGAAGGGGTCGAAGAGGTTGCCCCGGATGTCCGCGGAAATGCCCTGGCCGGTGTCGGAGATCTCCAGACGGACCATGCCGTCCGTCACGCCGCTTTGCACGGTGATGACGCCCTCCTCCTCCCCGATGGCGTCGATGGCGTTGGTCAGCAGGTTGAGAAAGACCTGCTTGAGCTGCGCCGCGTTGCCGTGGACGAAAGGCAGGTTCCGTGCCAGTTCCGTCCTCATGGTCAGGTTTTGCCGCTTCTTGAGATGGTAGTGCAGCAGATGCAGGGTCTCCATGACCACGTCGTTGATGTTCACCGGGGACTGGGTGGTGGCCTCCGGGTGCCCGAAGTTGAGCATGCTGTTCACAATCTGCTGGCAGCGCTGGCACTCCCGCAGGATAGTCTGGGTATACTCCTCCAGGTCCCCGGCCAGTTCGCCGGGCAGGCTCTTCCAGTGCCTGCCCAGGCGCCGCTGGATGCCCTCGGCGTAACCGGAAATGGCCATCAGGGGGTTGTTCACCTCGTGGGCCACGCCGGTGGCCAGCACGCCCACGGTGGCCATCTTCTCCGCGTGGTAGTACTTGGCCTGGTATTCCTTTTCCAGCGTCACGTCGCGCTTGAAGATGAGCACCTTGTACTCCGGCAGGTCCTGGTTCTTGATGGGCGAGGCCACCATCTCGTACTGCCGGTTGACGCCGTTGATGCGGAAAAAGGCCGTCTCCTTGCACACCGTGTTGGTGGAGAGCGACTTGAAGGCGGGGCATTCGGGGCACGGATGGTCCTGCCCCCGGAATATCTGGTAGCAGTACTTGCCCTCCGGGGCGGGGTCGTCGAACAACTCCCTGAATACGTGGTTGACCGAGATGATCTTGAGGTTCTCGGAGAGTACCATCATCACGTCGGTGATGCCGTCCAGAATGGCGGCGATTTCCTGGCGGCGGTTCTCCGTCTCCATGTTGGCGGCCTTGAGCTCCTCCAGCTTGAGCTGCAACTCGTGGAAGTAGCCGAGCTTGGAGTGCTCGATGCCGACGAGGTCGCTGAGTTCCGTTGGCGGCATTACCAGGCCTCCTCGCATATGCCCCTGAGGTCGCGCCAGGACGACTCCCTGGGGTTGGTCAGGCTGCACACGTCCTGGATGGCCACCCGGCAGATTTGCTCGATGCTGGACTGGTCGGGGAGCAGGTCGCGCAGCCGCTGGTTCACGCCGAGACTGGCGAAGAGCTCCTCCAGCTTATCGATGCCCGCCAGGGCGGCCTGCTGGTCGGAGCACAGCCGCGCCCCGGCGATTATGCGCCCGATGGTGCCCATGGTCTCGGTGCACTCCCGCATGTTGAAGCGCATAACCGACGGCAGGAGGACGGGGTGCACCATGCCGTGCAGCACGTCGTACATGCCGCCCAGGGAGTGGGCTATGGAGTGCAGCACGCCCAGCCCGGCGTTGCTGAAGGCCATGCCCGCGGAGGTGCTGGCGATGGAGAGCTGCCGCAGCGCCTCGGTGTCCTTGTCCTCCACCGCAGGCTGGATGTTCTTGACGATGAGTTCAATGGCCTTGTGGGAGTGCATGCGGGTGATGGGGGTGGCCAGCTTGGAGACGTAGGACTCCACAGCGTGCGCCATGGCGTCGATGGCCGAGGCCAGGATGAGGTCGGCGTCCTTGGAGAGCAGCAGGTCGGGGTCGATGATGGAGATGTTGGGCACCAGCGAGCGGCTGATGATGGACATCTTCACTTCCCGCTCCACGTCGGTGATGATGCAGAACTGGGAAACGTCCGAGCCGCTTCCGGCCGTGCTGGGGATGAGGATCATGGGCGGCAGGGGGCACATGATGCGGTTGGCCCCCTCGAAGTCGCCGATGCGGCCGCCGTTGCCCACCAGCGTGCCGATGCCCTTGGCCGCGTCCATGGGGCTGCCGCCGCCCAGGGCGATGATGACGTCGCACCGCTCACGGGCGTACAGGTCGGCCCCTTCGTGCACCTGGTAGTCGCGGGGGTTGGAGCTGACCTTGTCGAAGTAGACGGCGGGCAGGTCGTTGCCGTCCAGGATGTCCAGCACGCGGTCCACCCAGCCGGATTGCTCCAGGCCGTTGTCGCTGACGAAGAAAACGCGCTTGGCCCCGAGCCGCAGGGCGCATTTGGCCACGAATTCTATGCTTCCGTGTCCGGAGATGACCTCCGGTATGGCGAACTTGGTAATCACGATCCCCACCCGCGCGAAAGGTTGCCGGGCAGCGCCAAGCGGACCGGCCTGTTCGGAACAGTGAAATCATACGGCGGCCGGGGGCTGTCAAGTCCGCTCCGCACGGCCCGCGACGGGCCGCCGGGAAGGATGCGGCGGGCGCGTTGCAATTTCCCCGGACTGCTGGTCAAATCGTCAGACAGCCGCGCCAGGGCGCGGCGTTGGACAATCCATGCTCGCTTCCTCATTGCATACTCCGGCCAAACGGCTTCTTCTCATGCGGCATGGCCAGGCGGGCGACCCGGCAAGCAAGCGCTACATCGGGCGAACCGACACCGGGTTGACCAGCCTGGGCCGCTGCCAGGCCGCTGCACTGGCCGAGTTGCTGTCCGTGGCGCCGCTGCGGCGGGTGGTCAGCAGCGATCTCGGCCGCTGCCTGCACACCGCCCGGGCGGTGGCCGCGCGTCACGGGCTGATTGTGGAGGCCGACCCCGGCCTGGGGGAGATCGACCTGGGGGAGTGGGAGAACAGGACGTTCGAGGACGTGCGGCGCACCGAGCCGGAGGCTTTCCGGCGGCGCGGGGAGGACATGGCCGGGTTCCGGCCGCCGGGGGGCGAGTCCTTCGCCGACCTGCGTAACAGGGTCGTCCCGCGCCTGGAGGCGATTATGGCGGATGCCTCGGGCTGCGTGGCCGTGGTGGCTCATGCCGGGGTCAACCGGGTGGCGCTGTGCCGTTGGCTGGGCATGCCCCTGGCTGATCTGTTCCTGCTGGGGCAGGACCCGGGCTGCCTGAACGTGCTCGATTTCTCTCCTTCCGGCTTCAAGCGGCTGCAAGCGCTCAATTTCTCCCCGGGCGGCTAAGGCGCTCGCCCGGTTACGGCAGCGGCGGCATCCCGCCACAGGCCGCCTCCACTCTCCCGGCGATGCGCCGGGCCTGGTCCCATCGCCTGTCCACGGCCCGCACGGCCCGTCTGTCGCCCGCCCAGGCCGAGCGCTTGGCCTGGAAGCGCTCGTCCAGGGGCGCCACCCGCGTCCCGCGCACCAGCTTGTCCGCCAGATAGACCACCTCGGTCTCGTCCACCCCGGCGTCCTTGTGCGGTTCATGGTCGGCATGGCCGGCAACCACGGCGCACAGTCGGGGGGAGAAGCCCAGCTCGGCAAGCCGGGACGCCCCGGCGGCGCAATGGCCGGGCTGGCCCTTGGCGATGTCGTGCAGCAGGGCCCCGGACACGGCCAGGTCCTCGTCGATGCGGCCGGGCGAGCGGGAGTTGACGGCCTGGGCCAGGGCGGAGGCCACGCGGGCCACGGCCCGGCAGTGGGCGGCCACCTCGCTGTCCGCCCCGCGCTCCATGTCCAGCAGCCGTTCGGCCTCGCCCGGGGTTGGAATGCCCCGCCTGGCCCACAGTTCCTTGGCGCGTTCGTATTGCTCCGGCGTGTCCAGGTCCTCCAGCATGAGCCGGTCCGGAACCTCCGCCACGGCCGTCTCCACCCCCTCCAGCACGCCCCGCAGGCCGTCCCGGCCGTCGTGGGCGGCGATGGCCGCGCGCAATTCCGCACGCAGCAGGGGCGGGTGGCCGGTACGGCCCGCAAAGGCGGGTAGCCAGGCGCGGGCCTCCGGCCTCTCCCGCATGGCCCACAGCAGGCGTGTAAGGGTCAGGGGGCGGACCATGGGCACGTCCACCGGCAGGACGAAAAAGGCCTCAGCCTCCGGGTCCAGGGCGGCCGCCCCGGCTTGGACCGAGGTGAACATGCCCTCCTTGTAGTCCGGATTATGCACCGGCCTGGCCCTGGCCTCGCGGACCAGGGGGGCCAGCTCGTCCGCCCGGTGCCCCAGCACCGCCACCGTGTCGCATGGCCACCCGGGCAATCCCTGGAACAGGCGCAGGCAGTGCTCCAGCACGGTGGCGTCGCCGAGCGGCAGCAGGGGCTTGAAGCCGCGCTGCCGGGTGGACAGCCCGGCGGAGAGGATGATCGCGCCGAGCCGGGGTGGTTCAGGCATGGGCGCGGTGGTTGATGAGTTCGGCCACGATGCTCACGGCGATTTCCTCCGGCGTGTCCGCGCCGATGGACAGGCCGATTGGGCAATGGACCCGGCCCAGATCGGCCTGGGTGAAACCCTCCTGAAGCAGCGATTCGTAGGTGGCGTCGCGCTTGCGGGTGCTGCCTATCATGCCAATGTACCCGGCCGGGGTGCGCAGGGCCTGGGCCAGGACGGTTTTGTCGTGGACGTGGCCGCGGGTGAGGATGACGATGCGGCTGTCCGGCGTGATCTCCAGGCCGTGGAAGCAGTTCTCGAAGCTGTCCACCTTGTGCAGACGGTCCGCTTGGGGCAGGCGCTCGCGGGTGAGGAAGTCCCCGCGGTCGTCCAGCACCACCGCGGGCATGCCGGTGAAGGCGCACAGATGGGCCGTGGCCTGTCCCACGTGCCCGGCCCCGGCGATGACCACCGTCCCGGGCGGGCGAACCGGCTCCACCAGCATGGTGGCCCCGCCGGCGGTGCGGGTGAAGGGGAAGTGCGCGGCGTCGGACAGCTCCCGCGCCTCGCGGCGCAAAGGCTCGGGCAGCTCACTGGGCAGGTTTCCGGGGTCCGTTGTCCTGGTGAGGACGCGGACGTCCCCGCCGTCATGGAGGAAGGCGGTGCACAGCACCCCCCGGCCCGCCTCCCAGGCGCGGAGAAGGTTCTCCACCAGTTCCAGCGATTCGGCCGAGGGCTCCAGGTATTCGATGAGGATCTCCTGCTCGCCGCCGCAGATCATTCCCGCCTCGGCGGCCTGTTTTCCGGTGAGGTCGAGTCGCAGCAGGCTGGAGCGCCGGGTCTCGTGCGCCCTGGCCGCCTCCCGTTGGGCCATGGCCTCGGCCGGTCCGCCGCCCACGGTGCCCCGGGTCGCGTCGTTGCTGGCCACGGCCATGCGCGATCCGGTGGAGCGGGGGGTGGAGCCGCTGCTGGAGATGATGACCGCGCCCGCAACGGGGCGTCCGCCTCGCAGTTCGTCGCGGATGAATTCAAGAAGCTGGCGCATGCGCGTGGTCCCCCTGGTTCAGCGTTGGTCGCGCAGGTGTCGTTTTACGGTATGGGATTGGCCTGGGTCCAGGCCGGTGAGGGCCGTCTCCACGGTCAGCCGCCCGGCGGCGGTTGCCCGTTCGATGGCGGGAAGGGCTGGAAGGGCGCGTCCGGCGGCTTCCTCCAGACTGGAGGCGTCGGGTGTGGCTGGCAGCAGGGCGACATGAAGGATTTCCGTTGTCTGGCCGCCGGGTTCCGTCTCCGCTAGCCGAAGCCCGGCCTCGTATGCCCGCAAGCCCGGCAGGGCCAACAGGGCGCTGTCCAGGTCGGCCAGGGAAAGGCTCTCCCCGCCCGCCAGGCGGAGGGTGTCGCGCAGGCGGCCGCGCAAATCGCGCAGCCTCGCCAGCACGCTGCCGCAGGCGCAGCGGGTCGCCTCCAAAGCCCCCAGGTCGCCGGTGCGGTAGCGCAGAAGGGGCATGCCCCGGCGGGTGAGGGTGGTCAGGACCAGTTCGCCAGTCTCGCCCTCCGGAAGGGGGCGGCCCGTGTCCGGGTCCACCACTTCGAACAGCAGGTCGTTCTCGCGAATGTGGCAGCCCGCTCCCTCGGCGCACTCCACCGCCCCGCCCAGGCCGGACTCGGTGGAGCCGTAATGGGCGTGGACCCGGCAGCCCAGCCCGTGGGCGATGGCCCGCCGCGCCTCGGGCACGGCCACGTCCGAGCAGAGCAGAATGCTTTCCAGGCCCGGCGCGGCCAGGCGGGCGGCTTCGGGGGCGCGGGCCAGGGCCAGCAGATGCTGGGGCATGCCCACCAGGCAGTTCGCGCCCAGGGACGCCGCCGCCCGGGCCACCCCGGCCGGGTCGGAGGCGGGCCAGTGGGCCCCGGCCGCGAACCCGACTTCCCGCAGCCCCTCCACCAGCAGGCTGCCCACGTCGCCGGGCCGCTGGCTGGGCAGCAGGGCCAGGACGGCAGACCCCGCCCGCGTCACCAACCGCATGCCGTACTGGAAAAACTCTCTGGTCCGTTGCAGGTCCTCGGCGGTGAAGAAGATTCGCTTGGGGCTGGCGCTGGTGCCGGAGGTGTGCAGGGTGACGACCCTCTGGATGTCCGCCTGGGAGACGCAGAGCATTTCCCGCCCGTGCCGGCGGATGTCCTCGGCCGTGGTGAAGGGCAGGGCGCGGAGGATGCCGCCGGGATCACTCTGCTCGTCCAGCTCGACGCCACGCAGCCGTTCACGGTGCCAGGAACTGTTTTCCCGGGCCAGACGCACGGTTTCCAGCAGGCGTCGCCGCTGCCACTCCCGCAGCGGGGGCCGGGAAAGCACGGTCTTGCGCGGCAGGCCGATGCGCAGGGAGATCCACGACTCCAGCGGGGTTACGGGCATGGCGCCCCGGCGGTGGCGTCTTCGGCGAGGCCCCTGTACAGGGGGCTGCCGTCGGCGGCCGTGAGGTTGTAGGCGCAGAAGGGGATGAGGCGGCCGTCCGGGGCCTGGACGTGGATGCAGCAGCCCCGCAGCCGCTCCAGGTCCAGGGTCCAGGCATCCTGAAAGGCCATTCCCGAGACGGTGAAGGTCTGTTGCCTGGCCCTGGACAGAAAGCGGTCCAGGTCGTCGATGGGCTCCAAGGGCTCCGGCCCGGGGGCCGGACGCCACCGCTGGGAGGTGGTTCGCACCGCCTTGCGCGCCCCGTCCGACGCCTTGGCCGGGCCCGGGGAGCAGCCGCACTGGCCGAGCCGCTGCAACGCCCCGGATTCGCTGACCAGGTAGGTGGCGTGAAAGGAGCACAGGGCGTGCTCGCAGCCCGGGGGCAGGAAGTCCGAGGCGGGGATGGCCCCATCCGTTTGTTTCTCCACGGCGGTCATGACCTCCGGCAGGGTCAGCCGGTCGGCGTCGGACGGAGCCATCGGGTAGCGGCCGAAGTAGCTCACGGGCTGGAAGTGCACCCCCCGGACGCCGGGATGGCGCTTTAGCCCGTAGCGGATGAGCGCGCCGATGTCCCGAGTGTTGACCCCGGGGACCAGGGTGGACACCAGCACTACGCCCAGCCCCGCTTCCAGAAGGGCGTCCAGGGCTTGTTGCTTGCGTTCCCACAGGGAGTTGCCGCGCAGGCGCAGGTAGGCCTCGTCCCGCACCGAGTCGAATTGCAGAAAGACGGATTGCAGGCCCGCATCGAGCAGGATGCGGGCGAAGTCCGGCTCGGCGGCGAAGCGCAGGCCGTTGGTGTTGAGCTGCACGAGGCTGAAATCCAGCCCAGCGGCCGCCTCCACGAGCAGCGGCAGGTCGTCTCGCATGGTGGGCTCCCCGCCGGAAAGCTGGAGGGTGCAGGCTCCGGCTGTCTCGCGGATGCGGACCAGCCGCTCCCGCAGGACAGGCAGTCCCGGGTCGTCGCCGTGCGCTCCGCTGCGCGCGAAGCAGACGGGGCAGCCGAGGTCGCAGCGGTCTGTGACCTCCAGCAGGGTGGTGCAGGTGTGCTGGGCGTGCTCCGGGCACAGCCCGCAGTCGAAGGGGCAGCCCGCGGACTCCGTGGTTGCGCGGACCGGGGGGCGGGACGGCGTCTTGGGCCGCTTCCATCCGCTGAAGGACGGTTCCCCGCGCCAGATGACGGTGGAGAAGTCTCCGTGCTTGGGACAGGTCTTTTCCAGCCGGGCCTCCCCATTGCGCAGGATCCGGCGCGCGGGGACGCGGGCCAGGCAGACCGGGCAGAGGCTCCGGGTGGGCTCCGCGTCAGTCATGGTTCGCCTCGGAGGGGTCGAAGCCGTTGTCCAGGAGGATGTCCAGGCACTGGTCCAGGGTGTCGGCCACCAGGCGGCCACAGATGTCCGGGTTGGGCCGGGTGGTCTCCTCGCCCAGGATGTCCGCGCAGCTCACCCCGGTGAAGCGTTCTGCGGCGTAGTCGTTGAACCACTGGCCCAGGGTTTCCAGCATCAGGGGCAGCCGCTCGTCCGCTTCCTCGTGGTCGCGCCCCTTTCCCGCGTGCATACCCAGCAGGCAGGCCCCGCCGGTCAGCGCGCCGCAGGTGTGGCCGGTGCCGCCCACGCCGTGGCACAGGCCGGCGGCGGCCCGGATGAGGGGCGGGTTCTCCGCGCCCTGGCTTTGCAGGCCCAGCAGCAGGATGATCTGGCTGCAGCAGTAGCCTTGCTGGGCCAGGGGCAGGATGCTGAGCAGGGTGTCGTCAGACATGGGCGGTCTCCTTGATGGCCACAAAGGAAACGTAGCCGGGTCGCAGGTCCTTTATGCGGGCGGCGCAGTCCCCCCCGGCCGAGGGGCCGAGGATGGCCTGCCAGAACAGGTCCAGTGAGCCGTGCTCGAAGATCAGGCGGCCCGCGGTCTGGCGCATGTGCCAGGTCTGGTCCTCTTCCGAGACGATGGCGAAGCCGGCGTGGCGCAGCCGCTCGCGCCAGTCCGCCAGCCCGGCCGGAGCGGCCAGGCAGGTGGCTCGCGGGGCGCTGGCTGGCCCGGCCGCCGGGGCGCGGGCGAAGACGTCACCGAGGTACAGCCGCCCACCCGGCTTGAGGACCCGGTGAAACTCGGCCAGCCCGAGCTCCGGGCTGGCCAGCAGGGAGAGGACGCACTCGCAGAATACCGCGTCCAGGCTGCGCGCGGCCAGGGGCAGGCTGGAGGCGTCGCCGCGCACAAGCGGCGGGCACGCGTCGCTGTCCGGGCCGGTGAAGTCCGGTTCGCGGTCCAGCCCGATGACCCGGCAGCCCGCCTCGTCGCGCAGCAGGGCGGCGGTCTGGCCCGGCCCGCACCCGGCGTCCAGCACCAGGGAGCCGGGGAGCAGGGGGGCCCGCCGCAAAGCGCTGCGCGTGGAGTCCAGCCCGCCGGGCCGCAGGGCGTCGCCCAGCGCGCGGCGCATGATCGGGGAGGCGTAGGCCGCGCCCCCCGCGAAAGGCGTCGAGGCGGACGCGTCATGGGCGGGGCGGGTGCTCATTTGTCTTCCAGAAGCTGCTCCACCTCGAGCATCTTGCCGCAGGCCATGTCCTCGGTGATGAGGGCGTGGCCGCAGCGGCCGCAGACCAGCACCCCCACGGTGAAGCTGTTGCCCAGGTAGCGCAGCTCCACCTGTCCCGGCTCGAGCGGGGTGCCGCAGGTGGCGCACCGCCATTCGCCGGATTCGGGCCGGAAATCCTGGTTGACCTTCATGACGCGCTCCCGGTGCTGATCTGGCCGATGCGCATGCGGTGGCTGTAGGCCGTGTGGATGGTGTGGTCGCCGTTTTCCGCGCGGGAGAACCCGACCCAGAAGGTCACTTCCCCCACCCGCAGGCTGGCCAGGGTGTGGCCAGACCGCGCCTCGGCGAAGACCTGGCCGTGTGAGGCGGCCTCGGCGATGACCCGCTGGATGTCGCTGTCCAGAATGCGCCGCCGCTCCATCGTTTCCCTGACCGCGTCCGGAATGTCCAGGCTGATGGAGGAGGCGGCCCGGGCCTTGGGCGGGGGCTCGCTCCATACCGAAGCCAGCAGGTCGGCCTTCAGTCGGCGGCGGTTGGCCTGGCTGGCGGAGATGCCCGCGGCCGGCCTGGCGAAGGGGTCGCCCCCGCCTGGGAAGAATACGTCCAGCAGGTGCGCGGCCCGCTTGCCGCTTTTGGCCAACTGCTCCCGGCACATGGCGCAGTAGGTCACGGCGTCGCCGGGGCAACCCTCGGCCCGCTCGCGGGCGGCCCGTTCCCCAAGCCCGGGGTTGGCCTCGCGCAGCAGTCCGCCGTAGCCGCAGCAGGCGGCGAGGGCGTCGTTCAGCCTGGGCTCGCTCCACTCCGGCAGCACGCCGGACACCAGCGCCCGCACCGTTTCCCGCAGAGCGGGCATGTGCCCGGCCGTACAGGGGTCCACCAGGGTGGCGGCCACGGAAGGCGGGGCCGGGGCGAGGGCGGCCTTGCGCTCGGCCAGGACGTCCCACAGGGAGACCTGGGAGGGCTCCGGGTCGAAATGCCCCAGCATCTCCTGGCAGGAGGGGCAGGCCATGATCCAGGTGGGCCCGCCCAGTTCGCGCGCGGCCTGGTGCAGCTGTTCCGCGGCCTCGCGAAAGACCTCGCGCCTGCCGGACCAGCGGGCCGGTGCGCCGCAGCAGGCCAGGGCCAGACCCACGCCGCCCTCCAGGTGCTCCCGCAGCCAGGCGTATGCGGCCTCCACCCGCCCGGGGCTGGCGCCGCACAGCTGGCAGCCGGGGAAGAAGAGCCAGGCGCATTCCGCCTTGCCGGGGTCGCCGCGGACGGTGAAGAACTCCTCGCTCCGGCTGAAGTCGAGGTCGCGCAGGGCGAAGTCGTGGGCCGAGGGGGGCATGGCGCCCTTGGCCGTCATCCGCTCCCTGGAGCCCAGGCAGAGGTCGGCCATGGGAAAGTCGTTGGGGCAGAGGGTGGTGCACAGCCCGCAGAGCATGCAGGAGTTGACCAGCTTGTTGGCCTGGTGGACGCCCTGGACGATGGACTCGTTGTTGTAGATCTGGCGGGCGTAGCTTTTGGGGTAGGCCCCGAAGGCGTCCAGGTAGGGGCAGTCGCGCACGCAGATCATGCACTCGCAGGCCAGGCAGCGCCCGGCTTCCCGCCGGACGGCCTCCGGGTCGCCTACCTCCTCGCCAGTGAGGACCGGGGGAGCGGACTCCACGCCCTCCAGGCTGGTCACCAGCCGGGTATCCACTGGCCCCTCCCGCTCGCGGTCGGCCCGCAGGGAGACCTTCTGGGTGAGGCGGTCGATGGAGGCGGCCGCCTTTCTGCCCTGGGCGGCGGCCTGGATGGCCGTGGGCGGCGTCCCATCCGGGGTGAAGCCGCCCAGCAGCAGGTTGTCGCGCGGGCAGGTCAGGGTGGCCGGGTCCACCTCGCCGGTGGCGCAGGGAGGGACGTCCCCGCCGACCGCGTCCAGCCCCACGTAGACCGGGATGTCCCGGCCCAGCAGGTCCTCCACCAGCGGGGCGGTGATTTCCGACCGGGTGAAGCCGACGCCGATGTTGCCCAGGTGCTGGAGTTCCCCGGCCACGACCTCTTGGGGCACGGGCGTGGGCAGGGTCCGCAGCAGATCCTCGCCCGGGTCGTCGCCCTGGTGATGGACCTCCACCCGGTAGCCCTTGCGTGCCAAGTCGTGGGCTACGGTCAGCCCGCTGAGGGAGCAGCCCACCACGATGGCTCGGCGTCCCCGGTCCGGCACCTTGAGGGCCTTGCCCCGGCGATCCGCGTTCTCCACGCAGTGCCGCTCCAGGTTGCCGATGCGGATGGCCCCGCCCGCCTCGGCGCGCTTGCACCGCCGCTCGCAGGGGGCCTCGCAGATGCGGCCCAGGATGCCCGCCACGGGCATGGTCTTGTCCAGAATGGAACGGGCGCGGGCCAAGTCGCCCTCGGCCATGGCCCCGCAGAGGCCGCGCGCGTCCACGTGCAGGGGGCAGGCGGCCCGGCAGTAGGGCCATTCCTCCTGAATGCAGAGGTATTCCAGTTCCCGCAGTGCTTGTTGATCCATGTCCTTCCAAATGCGCGGGTTGGGGTGTCGGGGAAAAGGCCGGGGCGGGCGTCGGGCCCGCCCCGGTGGGGTCTCGCCGTTTTACTTGGGCATGGCGGCCAGGACCTTCTCCGGACGGGCCGGGAGTTCCCGCACGCGCGCGCCGCAGGCGTCGGCTA
Organism: Desulfohalovibrio reitneri; assembly: GCF_000711295.1. Lineage (NCBI taxonomy): Bacteria > Pseudomonadati > Thermodesulfobacteriota > Desulfovibrionia > Desulfovibrionales > Desulfovibrionaceae > Desulfohalovibrio > Desulfohalovibrio reitneri. The sequence continues at coordinate 17,108 of NZ_JOMJ01000004.1, forward strand.
TGGCGTTGATGATAGAGGCGTGGGGGACGGTCAGGGGCAACTCGCCCACGCCGGACGCGCCGGTGGGGCCGTCCTTGCGCGGGGTCTCCACGTAGAGCAGCTCCATGTCGTCGGGGATCTGCTTGATGTAGGGGAAGCCCGCGCCGGTGAGGGTGGAGTGCTTCTTGATGTCCTCGAAGTCCTCGCTCAGCGCCAGGCCCACGCCCTGGGCCAGACCGCCGTAGTTCTGCCCGTCCACGACCAGTCTGTTGTTGATCTTGCCGGGGTCGGCCACCAGGACCATCTTTTCCACGTCCGTCTTGCCGGTGGCCGTGTCGACCGCCACCTCGGAGAGGAACACCGCGTACATGTAGAAGGCGAAGGGATCGCCCTGGCCGTTCTCGTCGCAGTTGCCGGCGGGGGCGCTCCAGGTGCCGCTGTAGCGCAGGTCCTTACCCGCGGACTGCATCTCCTCATAGGTCATGAAGCCGCCGTTCTTGCGCGCGGCCTGGAGCAGGTTCTCGCAGGCCACGGCCGCGGCGCGGCCCACCACCGCCTGGCTGCGGCTGCCGCCGGCCGGGCCGCCGTCCGGGCACTTCTCGGTGTCGTTGAGGACCAGGTTGATCTTGTCGGGGCCGAGGTTCATGGGGCGCAAGGCCTCGTGCACGGTGCCCAGAAGGCCCATGTCCGCGCCCTGGCCGTGGTCCTCCCAGGTGGTGTAGGCGGTCACGGTGCCGTCGGGGTTCAGCTCCACGTCCACCTGGGCGGTGTCCGGGCCGTCCAGGCCCGCGCCGTACACGCCCACGGCCAGGCCCACGCCGCGCTTCACGCCGTTGGTGGAGTTGGCCTTGGCCCGCTTCTTGGCTTCGTCGTACTTGGGCTTGATGCGGTCCATCATCTCCTCGAGGCTCATGACATCGGGAACCTGGCCCGTGGGCGTGGTGGAGCCTTCCCGGTAGATGTTTTTGTAGCGCAGATCGAAGGGATCCATGCCCAGCTTCTCCGCCAGCTCGTCCATGAGCACCTCGGAGGAGAACTCGGCCTCCGGGGAGCCGTAGCCCCGGAATGCGGAGCCCCAGGCGTGGTTGGTGCAGACGGTGCGGCCCATGCCCCGGATGTTGGGGATGTCGTAGCCCGCGCCGATGTACTGAGCGCCGCGCAGGGTCAGCAGGTCGCCGAACTCGGAGTAGGGGCCGTGGTCCACGCTCCAGTCGGTCTCCATGGCCTTGAGCTTGCCGTCCTTGTCCGCGGCCATGCGCACGTTCATGAAGAAGGGCGAGCGCTTGCCGGTGTAGGTCATCTGCTGGAAGTAGTCGTAGGACAGGAACACCGGGCGGCCGGTGGCCAGGGCGGCCACGCCCACCAGGGCCTCCAGCGTGGGGCTGAACTTGTAGCCGAAGGTGCCGCCGGTGGGGTTCTGCACCATGATCACGTTTTCCGGCTCCACCCCGAGACCCGGGGCGATCATGCCCAGGTGCAGGTTGAGGCCGATGGACTTGGACTGGATGACCAGCTTGCCGTTTTCGTTGGTGTAGGCGAAGCCCACGTCCGGCTCCATGGGCATGTGGGGCTGGCGGCCCACGTAGTAGTCGCCCTCGGCCACCACGTCGGCCGAGTCGAAGATGGGCTTGGTGTCCCCGCCCTTGGCGATTTTCTGCTCGAAGTAGACGTTGGGCGTGCCGGGATGGATCTCGATGGCGTCCTCGGCCATGGCCTCGGGGGCGCTCATGTAGGCGGGCAGCTCCTCCAGGTCCACCTTGACCTTCTTGGCCGCGGCCCGGGCGTTCTTCTCGGTGTCCGCGCAGACGATGGCGATGGCGTCGCCGAACTGGTGGATCTTGGTGTCGCAGAGGATGGGCCGGTCCCAGCCGTCGCCCTTGTTGGTGGGGAAGGTGATGAGGCCGGTGATGCGGTTCTTGCCCTTGACGTCCTTGTGGGTCAGCACGGCGTGGACGCCGGGCATCTTCTCCGCTTCGGAGGTGTCGATGGACTTGATGTTGGCGTGGGAGACCTCCGCCTGCACCAGGGCCAGCTGCAGCGTCTCCTTGGGCATGGACAGGCCGAGGTCGCGGCCGAAGTCCCAGGTGCCCGTTACCTTGGCCTCGGCGCTGGGCCGGGGCATGGTGCCGCCCCAGACGTGGCCGTCCTCGGGCAGCTTGAAGGCCAGGTCCTCCATGCGCATCTCGCCGCGCACCACCTTGGCGGCGTCCATGACCGCGTCCACCAGCTGCTTGTAGCCGGTGCAGCGGCAGGCGTTGCGGTGTTTCTGGAACCAGTCGCGGACGTCATCGCGGCTGGGCGAGGGGGTGGTGTCCAGCAGGCCCTTGGCGGCCATGATGAAGCCGGGGGTGCAGAAGCCGCACTGGGCCCCGCCGTGGACCATCCAGGCCAGTTGCAGGGCGTGCAGGCGGCCGGGCTGGCCCACGCCCTCGATGGTGGTCACCGCGGCCCCGTCGGCCACCTTCTTCATCTTAGTCACGCAGGAGCGGACCACCTTGCCGTCCATGATGACGCTGCAACAGCCGCACTGGCCCTGGCCGCAGCCGACCTTGGTGCCGGTGAGATGCAGTTGCTCGCGCAGGACGTTGGCCAGGGTTTCCTCCGGGTCGACCACGAGCCGTTTCTCCAGCCCGTTGATCCACAAGGTACGCTTGAACATGAAGACCTCCCTTTCTGTGTGCTTGAAATTACGGGTTAACGCTTGCCGAAGGGGCAGACGGGATAGCGGCAGGGCGAGCAACCGGCGCAGAAACCGCCGTGGCCCAGCCTGACGATGTCCCGGCGGGTGACGGGGGCCCCGGCCACAAGGCGGGGGATGATCAGGTCGAAAATGCTGGTCTGGTGGTACATGACGCAGCCTGGCAGGCCGACGAGGGGCACCTCGCCCTTGTAAGCCAGCATGAACATGGCCCCGGGAAAGGTGGGGGAGCCGTAGCTGACCACCTCGCCCCCGGCCATGCCGATGGCCGAGGGGCTCAGGTCGTCCGGGTCCACGGACATGCCGCCGGTGACGACCACCATGTCCGCGCCCTCCGCGATGAGGTTCTCGATGGCGCTGACCGTCATGGCGATGTCGTCGGAGACCAGCACCTGGCGCGTCAGGGAGCAGCCCAGTCGCTCGAACTTGTCGCGCACCACCGGGCCGAACTTGTCCTTGATGCGGCCCTTGTAGATTTCGCTGCCGGTGGTCACCATGCCGACGCGCAGCTGCCGGAAGGGCAGGACCTCGATGAGGGGGCCGTGAGCGCAGATGTCCTCCACCGCCCGGATGGCCTCCTCCTGAATGACCAGGGGGACGATGCGGGTCCCGGCCACGGGGCGGCCCGGGGCGACCTCCTGGCCGGTGTGCACCGTGGCCAGGACAACGTTCTCGATGGAGTTGACGCGGTCCAGGCGGTCCACGTCGATTTGCAGCAGGCCGTGGTATTGGGCCTGGAGGTTGATCCGGCCCTCGCTGGGCTCGGTTGGCTCCAGCCCCTTTCCTGCCACCGCCCCGGCGATGCGCCCGGCGGCCTCGTTCTCGTGCAGCAGCCCGTTTTCCAGGTTCAGGACGTAGAGGTGCTCCTTGCCCAGGTGCAGCAGCCGCTCGACGTCCTCGCCGCTGACCACGTGCCCCTTCTTGAAGGCCCGTCCCTTCCGTTGTCCGGGTATGATTTCCGTGATGTCGTGGCAGAGCACGGAACCCACGGCGTCCTCCACCGGAATCCTCCGCAGCCACCGGGAAAAGTCGGTCATGCACGCGCTCCTTTCGTGGTTCACGGCCCGGTTTTCGCAACGCATGGCGTGGCTGTGGGACCGTCTCCGGGGCACGTCGCGCGGGCTTGATCGCGGGGAGGCCGGACGCGACGGCGATACCTCTTCATTGCGGGGCCCTAGGCAACGGAAATGCCATGTGATCGATAGGCCATGATCCCGGCTTGTTATGTCTTGCATGGCATAAGTCAAAATGTACATAAAGGGTCAGTTTGACTCGGGCCATTCCGGTGGTTGGGTCAAAAACGGGACAGCGTCCTGGCGGCTCGCCAGCCGGGATGCGGGGCGGCGGAACGGCGGTGCCACCTGAGCGGACCAGCCCGCCAACGGCTTGCCCCAAGGCGGACGGCGCGGACGTTCTGACCATTGGATTCGGCCAAAGGCGGATTCGCGACCATTCCGGGCTTTGTTGCGATCCGATACGAATTGGTCAATACTCGCCACGGGATGGAGCGCCGGCGATTCCATGAAAAGGGTTCCGCCCGGCGCGGGCGGTTTTCCTCCCGGAAGCCCGGCCGCCTTCGCCGGAGCCCCGGCGGCCATCCCCGCACAACGTCCGCGCGGCCTTCCCGCTTGAGTGCGCCTGGCCGCGACGGAGCGCGACACAGGGAAAACCGGGGGGTGGACTCGTGATTCGCTCACATCGAGAACAGGCCGTCGCCCTGCTGGCCTCGGCCCTTCTTCTGCTCTTGGCCCCGGCGGCCGCCGGGGCCGTGGAGAAAGCCTCCCTGGTTCTGCACTGGCGGCCGCAAGCCCAGTTCGCGGGCATCTACACCGCTCTGCACAAGGGATTCTACGCCGAGGAAGGCCTCGATCTGGAGGTCATCCCGGGCGGCCCGGACATAAGCCCCGTAGGCATGCTGCTGCGCGGCCGGGCGGACTACGCCACCATGTTCCTCTCCGCCGCCCTGCGCCACCGGGGCGAGGGCGCGCCCATCGTCAACGTGGGGCAGATAGGCCAGGAGTCCGCGCTGCTGCTGGTGGCCAAGAGGTCCTCGGGCATCGAGCGCCTGGACGACCTGGACGGAGCCAGGGTCGGGACATGGAACGAGGACTTCCAGATCCAGCCCCGGGCCCTGTTCGCGCGCGAGGGGCTGGACGTGGAGATGGTCCGCGTGTCGCCGAGCTTCGAGTTGTTCATGCGCGGCGGCGTGGAGGCGGTGACCGCCATGTGGTACAATGAGTACCATACCCTCCTGAGCTACGGCCTCACCCCGTCCGACCTGACGACCTTCTTCTTCAGCGACCTCGGGCTTGACATTCCCGAGGACGGCTTCTACTGCCTGGAATCCACCTGGGAGCACGCCCCGGAGACAGCGCGAAAACTGGTCTCGGCCACCCTGCGCGGCTGGGAGTACGCCTTCGACCACCCCGGCGAGGCCCTGGAGATCGTCCTTGGGGTCATGAAGCGGTGCAACATCCGCGCCAACCGGATGCACCAGAAGTGGATGCTCTCCAAGATGGAGGAGATAATCCGCCCGGATGACGCCGACGCCCTGTCGTCGGAATTGCGCCGTGGGGACTTCGAGTTCACCTCCGGGATGCTGCGCGACTGCGGCCTGCTGGACAAGCCCATGGACTACAAGGACTTTTGCAGGGGGCCGGCCCGATGATCGGACGTGGAATAGCCTTCAAGTTGGCTGTCCTGACCCTGCTCCTGACCTCGCTCATCCTGGCCGGGATTCTGGGCTACAACTACGTCTTTTCCAAGAACATCATCGAGGACCTGGCCGAGGAGAACGGCGAGAACCTGGCCAGGGCCACGGCCGGGCGCATCGGCGAGGTGTTCTCCTCCGTGCGCAAGGTGGTGGACAGCGTGGCCTACACCCTGGACGAGGGAGGCGTCACCCAGACCACCATCCGCGACCTCGGCAGGAGGGTGCTGCGGGACAACCCGGAAATCTACGGCACCTGCGTAGCCTACGCGCCGTACGCCTACGACCCCTCGGTCAAGTATTTCGCCCCCTACCAGTACCGCACGGAGGACGGCATCGCCTCCAGCCATCTCGGGGGGCCGGACTACCAGTACTTCTACATGGACTGGTACCAGCTCCCCATGGAGCTGGAAAAGCCGGTCTGGACCGAGCCCTACTTCGACAAGGGCGGCGGGCAGGCGCTGATGACCACCTACGCCGCGCCCTTCTCCATGGACGGGGAGGAGCCCTCGGGCGTGGTCACGGCGGATATCAACCTGGAGTGGCTGCAGGAGCTGGTGTCCGGCGTATCGGTCTACGAGAGCGGTTTCGTCTTTCTGCTGTCGCGGTACGGCGCCTACATCTCGCACCCGGACCAGGAACTGGTCATGAACGAGACCGTGTTCACCCGCGCGGAGGCGTTGGACAACCCCGGCCTGCTCGAGGTGGGCCGCCGCATGGTGGCGGGCGAGTCCGGCTTCGCCGAGGTGGACGGGCTGCCGGGCAGGGGGGAGTCGTTCATCTACTATCTGCCGCTGCCCGCGGAGCACTGGTCCCTGGGCGTGGTGCTGCCCAAGGACGAGCTGTTCGCCGGGGTGGTCAAGCTGACCCGGGAGAAGGCCCTTCTCGGCGGGCTGGGGTTCGTGGTGCTGGCGGCCTTCATGATCCTGCTGGCCAAGTCCATCACCCGGCCGCTGACCAAGCTGACCGCGGCCACGGACGAGATCGCCTCGGGCAACCTGGACCTGGAGCTGCCCGACATCCGCTCCCGCGACGAGGTGGGCGCGCTGGCCGACTCCTTCCGCTCCATGCGCGACTCCCTCAAGCGCCACATCGCGGACCTCACCGAGACCACCGCGGCCAAGGAACGCATCGAGTCGGAGCTTCGCATCGCCCGCGACATCCAGATGGGCATCCTGCCCAAGATATTCCCGCCCTTCCCGGACCTGCCGGAGTTCGACATCTACGCCTCCATCGAACCGGCCCTGGAAGTGGGCGGCGACCTGTACGACTTCTTCTTCGTGGACGACGACCACTTCTGCTTCCTCATCGGTGACGTGTCCGGCAAGGGCGTTCCGGCGGCCTTCTTCATGGCAGTCACCCGCACCCTGCTCACGGTGCGGGCGGAGGGCATGACCGACCCCGGGGCGGTGCTGGCCATGGTCAACGACGACCTGGCCGAGGAGAACGAGTCCTGCATGTTCGTGACGCTTTTCCTGGGAATCCTGAACATCCACGACGGCACGCTGCGGTACGCCAACGCCGGGCACAACCCGCCGCTGCACGTCAAGCGCGGCGGGAGGGTGGACTGGATACCCTCGCTCAGGGAGCCCATGGCCGGGCCGCTGCCGGGACTGAACTACTCCACCCGGACCATCGAACTGGCCGAAGGCGACACGGTATTCACCTACACCGACGGTGTGACCGAGGCCATGGACAGCGGCCAGGGGCTGTACACGGACGAGCGGCTGGAGCGGACCGTGGCGGACAACGCCGGACTTGGCCCAAGGCAACTCATCGCCGCCGTGGACGAATCCATCAAGGCCTTCACCGGCGGGGTGGCCCAGTCCGACGACATCACCATGCTGGCCATCCGCTACATTGCCCGCGAGGGGTCGAAGGAATAGGGCCGCCGAGGAAGTCGGATTGGCAACGAAAAAGGGCCGCCCCGTCGACGGGGCGGCCCTTTTTCGCGGTGTATCGCCGCGCACCGCTAAAAGAAGAAGACGCTCAGGAGCATGCGGGTGCCAACGGCGAAGAGCAGCAGGGCGAATATTTTCTTGAGGGTGGGGACGGGCAGGGAGTGGGCCAGCCTGGCGCCCAGCGGCGCGGTGACCACGGACATGCAGACGATGCCCAGGAAGGCGGGCAGGTAGATGTAGCCGATGGTCCAGTCCGGCCGCCCGGCCACGCCGATGCCGTTGAGCAGGTAGCCCAGGGTGCCGGACAGGGCGATGGGCAGGCCGATGGCCGAAGCGGTGCCGATGGCGGTCTGCATGACCACGTTGCACCAGGTGAGGAAGGGCACGGAGAGGGTGCCGCCGCCGATGCCCACCAGCGCGGAGAAGATGCCGATGCCGTTGCCCGCGGCGAACATGCCCCCGAAGCCCGGAATCTGCCGCGAGGGGTGGGGCTTTTTGCCGGTGAGCATCTGGAAGGAAACGTAGTAGAGGAAGAGGCCGAAGAAGCCCTTGAGCACGTCGGTGCTCAGCAGGCTGGCGATCCACGCGCCGATGAAGGTGCCCAGCAGAATGCCCGGCGTGATGCGCCAGAAGACGTCCCACCGCACGGCTCCGCGCTTGTTGTGGGCACGGAAGCTGGAGACGGAGGTGAAGATGATGGTGGCCAGGGAGGTGCCCAGGGCCATGTGCAGGATGTGCTCGTGGGGGATGCCCTGCCAGGTGAAGGCGAAGGCGAGCATGGGCACGATGACCAGCCCCCCCCCGATGCCCAGCAGCCCGGCCAGAACCCCGGCGAACGCGCCCAGGGCGATGTAGAGCAGGAAGGATTCGATCATGGTCTCTCTCTTTGTTGGAAGCGTTGGAGTGGCGGTGTTGGTCTCGGCCGGGGTCAGCCATTCGGAAAGAGCAGCCCCTGAATGGACTCCAGGTGCTCGCGCATGGCCGCTTCGGCGGCCGGAGCGTCGCCCTGTTCGATGGCTGCCACGATGCGTTCATGCGCCTCCACGGAAGCCGCGCGCCGCTCCAAGGGCTGCAGCCCCTCGGAGCGGGACTCGTCCAGGATTTCGGCCAGGCTCTCCGTCAGTTTTTCCAGCACCGGGTTGCCTGTCATGGCCGCCAGCCGCGCGTGCAGCGTCTCGTCCTCGGCGCTGCCGTCCGCCCGGGCCTCCACAGCCCGGCGTTGTGCGTCGAGAATCCGCCGCAACTCCGCGACGTCGTCTCCGGTGCGGTTGGCCGCGGCCAGGGCGGCGATCTGCGGCTCCAGCAGCAGGCGCACCTGGAAGATGTCCCGCAGCCGCTTGCGCTCCGCGCTCAGCACGCCCGTCAGGGCCCGGGCCAGCTCGTCCTCGCCCACGTCCGCCACGTAGGTGCCGCTGCCAGCCTTGCTGACCAGAACCCCCTGGTCGGCCAGCACGCGAATGGCCTCCCGCACCGAGTTGCGCGACACGCCGAAGGCCTCGGCCATCCGCCGCTCGGTGGGCAGCCGGTCCCCGGGCGCGTGGTTATTCTCGGCCAGCATGGCCCGGATGCGTTCGGCCACCTCTCCGGAAACCGAACCGCGCCGCACCGCCGACGGCATGGAATAGGGCATTTCTCTCTCGATGCTCCCACCTGAATTGGTAGGTCCAAAGTACCAAAAGTACCAATTCAGTCAAGGGTGGGCCAATCCCCTCCGCAAACCGGTGCCGGACGGCGCGGCGGCATTGGGCCGAGGGCCTGGGAGGCGCGCCGGGCGATGGCTGCTCCGGGGGCGCGGCTTGTGCTCGGGTCGTTCTCCCCATATGGTCCTTCCCGGATTGTGTCGACGCAACACTATGACCGGGCCGAGCAGTGCACCGCAGTCATCCGGCCGTCCGATGGCGCACGGGCTGTTCAGCGGATTGGAAGTGTCCATGACGGAAAACATCTCGGAAAATCCCTCCATCTCCTCGCTGCTGCGCATCCACTACGACAAACGGTTCATCCCCGTGGCCAGGAGCTTTGTGGAGGCCCAGGCCCCGGTTCTGGGGATAGCGGAGGAGTCCGCGCGGTGGCTGAATCTGCTGGTGGAGGAGAGCCTGGCCTTTGTCATGGAGAAATACGTGGACAGCAGGCTCGACGCGCATATCGAGCTGGTGTTCAAGCTGTTCGACGGCGGCGTGGCGGTCATCGAGATCACGGACATCGGGCCGCCCATCCATGAGGACAGGGTGCCGGAGTTCGACCTGGAGGACGACGCTTCGGAATCCGGCCTGTGGTACAAGCTCGTCAAGGACGTGGCCGATGATTTCTCGTTCATCAACCAGCACAAGGACGGCTGGCTGATACGGATGGAGAAGAAGGTGGCCATGGACGGCGAGCGGGCCGGGCTGGACCGGGACAGCGCTCCGGAGGCGAAGCCGTCGCTGGCCGACCACCGCATCAGGCTGGCCACGCCCGGCGACGCGGCCGAGCTCATGGATCTGGCCTTTCTCACCTACCGCTATTCCTACGCGGCGGATTTCTACAACAAGGAACTGCTGGAGCGGGCCATCTCCAGGGGGACGTACGAGATCACGGTGCTGGACAACGGCAGCGCGATCGTCGGCGCGTACGTGGTCATCCATCCGGAATCGGGCGAGAAATGGGCCGAGATTGGCAGCGCCATGGTCCTGCCGGAGTACAGGACCACCCGGGCGGTGATGTACCTGTTCCGGGCCATGGGGGAATACATGAAGGAGAACCCCCGGGGCCTCGACTACTTCACCTCCCACATCGTGACCTCGCACACCCGGTCGCAGAAGCTGCTCCACAAGATACAGCCGCCCTTCAAGCCGCTGTTCCTCTTCCCCAACATGGTGCCCCGCCCGGAGTTCGTCGGCATCAAGCAGGGCTCGGAGGGACGGGAGTCGCTGATCTGGAGCTTCAGCCTGAAGCGCCCGTTGCGGCAGGACGTGCTGTACGCCCCGGAGTCTCGGCGCGCGATGCTGCGGGAACTGCTCGACAATACGGGCCACGGGGACGCCGTGGCCATTGAGGAGGCGTATCAGGAGCCGGCGGAGAGCGAGTCGCTGCTTCACGTGGAGCGGGTGGAACAGCAGGGATTCGCCATGGTCCATCTGGAAACCATGGGCGCGGACTGGTTCACGGCGATGGCGAGGGAAATCATGGCGCAACTCGCCAAGGGGATAGAAAACATCGCCGTGACCATCCCCACCATGTCGCCGCCGCCCCCGGACATGGAAAAACAGCTCGCCTCAATCAACCTGCTTTTCTCGGGCATCCACCTGGCCGCCGTCGACTCGTTGAAGCTGGTCTACTGCCTGACCACCAAGCCCATCGACTTCGAGAACATCCACCTCCACGACCCCGCCGCCCAAAAGCTGCTGGAAACCATGCGCACGGAATACCAGGCGCTCCAGCGGGCCTGAGCCGGACATCGGAAGAACCGGTCCGGTCGCACTCTTCCAAAAAACTTTTGCGGCCCCGCTCGAAAAAAAGGGGACCGCCCGGCCGGACGGTCCCCTTGGATCGTCGGGGTGGGCTGGGCCGCCTACTCGCAGGCGTAGGCGGCGGGGCGCCTGAACATCGCCCAGGCCACGGGCGCCATGCCCAGAACAATGGCCGCGCTGAGGATGACCGCGGGAATGTAGGAGCCGGTGGTGTCGGCTATCCATCCGCCCACGGGCGGTCCCACCAGGGCGGCCAGGCCGTAGCCCAGGAAGCAGACGGGGTAGAGCTTGGGGAAAAGCCGGGTGCCGAAGAGCTCCACCACGGACGAGGCGTAGACCACGAAGCAGGCCCCGAAGCCCATGCCCACCAGAAAGACCGTGGCCAGCACCATGGTTCCGGGCGCGCCGGTGAGCAGGGGCAGCAGGCACAGGCCGAGGAAGCAGAGGGAGAAGGTGATGGCCTGGCGAGAGCCAATCCTGTCGTGGATTTGCCCCCACAGGATGCGGCCAGCGGCGTTGCCCATGGCGAACAGGGAGATGGACAGCGTGGCCGAGGCCGCCGAAAGTCCCAGGGACAGGGCCAGCGGCTTGAGGTTGCCCACCACCAGCAGCCCGGCGAAGGTGCCGCAGAACATGCCCAGGAAGATGAGCGCGAAATTGCGCGACTTGAACACGCTGCCCGCCGCCGGTTCTGGGGTATCGACATTCGCGGCGCTTGTTTCCCCTTGGGGCAGGCGCATGAGCATGGCGCCGGTCAGGGCTATGACGCCGGAGCCCAGGCCGATGAAGAAGAACACCCGCATCACGTCCAGGCCCACGTCCGCCAGCAGGTGCTGGGCAATGGTGGAGAGGAGCACCGCGCCGCCGCCGAACCCTGCCACGGCCACGCCCGTGACCAGTCCCTTATTGTCCGGGAACCATTTCATGCCCACGGTGAGGGGGCAGATGTAGCCGAACCCGATGCCCGCTCCGGCGATGCCGCTGAGGCAGACCAGCAGCATGACGAACTCGCCCTGGGAGAAGGAGGCGAGCAGGTAGCCCGAGGCGAAGAGGACGGCCCCGATGGAGGCGGTGACGCGCGGGCCGTACTTCTGCAGCACGCGCCCGGCGGGGATCATGGTCAGGGTGAACATGGCGATGGTGGCGCCGAAGATCATGCCGCACTGGCTTCTGCTCAGGCCGTATTCGTCGGTCAGGACGGGCACGAACTCGCTCCAGGCGTACACGCCGCCCAGAATCATCTGTATGGCGACTCCGGCGGCCAGGACTATCCACTTGGTCATTCGTCGGTCTCCGTTTTCTTTTCAAGCAGGTCGAGCATTTCGCCGATGCGGCAGTGCCGTTCCAGCGGGTGCCGCAGCGTGGCGTTCCGGTGGAGGATGTACTTGTTGTGCCGCCCCTCGCGCGTGCGCTCGATGTAGCCGGCCTCGCACAGGTCGGAAACAATGCGCTGCACCGCGCGCTCCGTGATGCCCACCTCGGCCGCTATCTCCCGCATGCGCATGCCCGGGGCGCGGGACAGGCAGAGCAGCACGTGGGAATGGTTGGTGAGGAAAGTCCAGGAAGACGAATGGGTTTGCATGGCTGTCCCCGGCGGCCGCATTCCCTGCGGCGTGGCGAAGGAAGAATGTACGACCTGGAATACGCGAAATTCATTTCGTATGTCGGGCTGCAGGAATCTGTCCACTTTGCCCCGGAGTGTCAACCCAAAAGATGCCCGGAAAAGCGATTCCGCAGGCTGGCGGCGGTTCGCGAATCGGATGGGCGGCCCAGGATGGGTCGGGGCCTGGCGAAAAGGAGCAGAGCGCGGCAAGCTCGCTGAGGGCGGGACAATGCGGCGTGAGGGCGTCAACAGGCTGTTTTCGGGGGAGGGCTTGCCTGGTGCCCCCTTGGGAGCGGAAGCCCGGATTTTGGTCGTCCGAAAAGTTTTCGTCATCGGTCTTGGAATCGCCGACCGCCTCAATTTGTTTCATTTTGTTTTGTCACAAAATGTTTCAACTTGTTTCCAAAAGGTTTCTTGGTTTGCGCATCCTGTTTTCATCGTTGATTTTTATTCCTGGCCCGGTTCTTGATTAATGTTTCTCACAATCGACGCGGGCGGCAGGTCCCAGTTGTCTTTTGTTCCGCGTTGCGTTTATTGAGCAGAGTAGTCTCCATTTCCCTTCAACCCCGCTCGGTGCGGGATTTTCGGGGGTGGTCGTGGCGTGCCAGCCGCAGGCCAGCGTGAACGGGGTTTTCGCCGACCCCATCCGGCTCCAGCATCTGCTGGACGACCTGCCCATGGGAGTCATGCTGACAGACAACCGGCGCAGGGTTGTGCTGAAGAATCGACAACTTGAGCTCTTGACCGGCTTCAGCCTTCAGGAGGTGAAGGGAACGCCCTGCCGCGACGTCATGCGCACCGACCAGTGCCTCGCCTCTTGCCTGGCCGATGAGGCGGAGGCCAGAGACTGCACCGTATCCCGCCGTTGCGACATCATCGACCGCGACCGCCGCAAGGTGATGGTGAACGCAACCTCGGTGCCCCTGCGCAATGATTCCGGCGAGGTCATCGGTTTCATGGAAACGTTCACCGAAGCCAACACCGTGGACGAGGACCCCGAGTCCGTAGCCACCCAGATGGAGTTGGGCGGCATAGTGGGCCGGAGCCCCGCCATGGCCGAGGTGTTTCGCATCCTGCCAGTCATCGCCCAAACCGACTCCTCTGTGCTCATCACCGGCGAGACGGGTACGGGTAAGGATTTGCTGGCCGAAATCATCCACCGCAATTCTCCCCGGGCTGATGGCCCGTTTATCAAGATAAACTGCGGCTCCCTGCCCGAAAACCTTTTGGAATCGGAACTCTTCGGTCACGCCAAAGGGGCCTTCACCGGGGCCGTGGCGGACAAAATGGGGCGGCTGCGCATGGCCCACAACGGCACTGTTTTTCTCACCGAGGTGGGCGACCTGCCCCTTTCCCTGCAGGTCAAGCTGCTCACCTACCTCGACGACAAGGTGGTGCACCCTCTGGGCAGCACCAGGGAGTTCCAGACCGACGTGCGGGTAATCGCCGCCACGCATCGCGACCTGGAGGCCATGGTGGCCGCCGGGGGGTTCCGAAAGGACCTCCTTTTCCGGCTCAACGTGGTGCGCGTTTCCCTTCCCCCTCTTCGTCGCCGCCAGGGAGACGTGCCTTTGCTGCTTGACCACTTCCTCAAGCGCTTCAGCGCACGATTCAACAAGGAGGGAGTGGACATGGACGGGCAGGCCAGGGCCTTCCTCCTGTCCTACGATTACCCTGGCAACGTGCGAGAACTGCGCAACATCGTGGAATACGCGGTCAGCATCTGCCGGGGCCGCCGCATCCAGCTGGATGAACTGCCCGCCTACCTCTTTGATCGGCAGCCCGTGCAGACCGAGCATGAAGCCCAGCACTGGGCGGGGGAGGGCGCGACGCCCCAGTCCACGGAACCGTCCAGCAGCGACATGGACCACCGGGCCAGCTGGGCCCAAGTGGAGCGGAGCATGATCCTGGATGCCCTGCGGCGGGCCGGAGGACGCAAAGCCGCGGCTGCCAAGGCGTTGGGCTGGAGCCGAAGCACCCTGTGGCGGAAGATGAAGCGGCACGGAGTGGGTCTGTGAAGCCTCCCAGAGAGGCCCGCAGGGCGGTGATAACGACCTGGGAACAGTACGTCTGCTCCCGTTTCGACCAGGCCCAGGCGGTGCTGCTCGCCACCATCAGGGAGGGGGAGGTGGTGGAGTGCAACGACATCATTCTCGGCCCCACCACACCGGAAAAGCTTTGCCAGTTCATCCTGGGCGAGGATGCCGACACCCTGGTCACGGGGGGCATCCAACGGCGCTATTTCGAATACCTGACGTGGAAGAAGGTGGACGTCCTGGACTCGGTCATGGGGCCCTGGGAAACGGCTTTGAAGCTGCTGACCAAAGGCGAACTCCGGCCAGGTTCCGTGTTGTACACCCCGGAGGAGAACTCGTGCTGAGGAAATTCTTTTCCGATCTGTCCTGCGGTCTGCTACCTCAAAAAACCGGGGAGGATGGCGAGCCGCCTTGCCATTTCAGGGTCCTTCGGCGCAACATCATGGTCCTCATGCTGGTCGTTTCCCTGCTGCCCATGAGCCTGGTGGCGATCATCAGCCACAACGAGTCGCAGAAAGCGGTCAAGGAGGAGGCCCTTTCCCCTCTCAAGTTGACCATTGGCAAGACGCGCCACTCATTTGAGCTTTTCCTGGCGGAGCGCAAGTCCGCCTTGAACTTCGTGGCTTCCTCGGCCACCTTCGAGCAATTGGCCGACCAGAAGCGGCTGGAATCCGTATTCAACATCATGAGCCGCGAATACGGGGGTTTCGTGGACCTGGGCCTCATCGACGCCTCGGGCAGGCAGGTAAGCTATGTGGGGCCCTATGAACTGCGTGGCAAGGAGTACAGTGAGCACGCCTGGTTCCGGGAGGTCATGGTGCGGGGGGGCTACATCTCCGACGTTTTTCTGGGCTACCGCAGCTTTCCCCACTTCGTCATCGCCATGAAGCACTCCGGCCAGGGCGGGACCTGGGTTCTGCGGGCCACCATCGATTCCAAGATACTGCGCGACATCACCCGGCCTTCGGCAGGGGACAAGGGCGGCGACCTTTTTCTGGTAAACGACCAGGGAAGGCTGCAGACCGATTCCAGCTATTTTGGCCCAGTGCTCTCCGAGGTGCCCATGCGCATCGCCAAGACGGGATACGAGCCGGTCTCGGCCACCACGGTGGAGGATAACGGGCGGGATATGATGCTGGTTTACGGACCCATCCCCGAGACACCCTTCACTCTGGTCATGGCCCAGCCGCGCAACGTGGCCCTGGGAGCCTGGATTTCGCTGAAGAACAGGATGGCCATTGTTTTCGGCGTCTGCGTGGTGCTGGTGGTACTGGTGGTGCGGACCCTCTCCAAGCGGCTGGTGGAGCGAATCGAAATTTCGGACCGCAGGCGGGAGGCCGCCATCCACAGCATGGAGCACAACAACAAGTTGGCCTCAATCGGCCGCCTGGCCGCGGGGGTGGCCCACGAGATCAACAACCCCATCTCCATCATCAGCGAGGCCTCCGGACTGATGAGCGACATGCTCCGCGCCAGAAAGGATGTGCCACTTAGGGATCGCTTTTTGGAAATGACGGATTCCATTCAGGAGTCGGTGGAGCGTTGCGGCCGCATCACCCAGCGCCTGCTCGGCTTCGCCAGGCGAATGGACGTGCGCATGGGCATGGTGGACGTGAACAACGTGCTGCGCGAGGTGCTCGGCTTTCTCGATCAGGAGGCCAAGCACCGGGGCATCGAAATGCTGGTGGAACTGGACGGGGGGCTGCCGGAGATTGAATCCGACCGGGGGCAGTTGCAGCAGGTCTTTTTGAACATACTCAACAACGCCTTCAACGCCATCGAAAACGAAGGCCGGGTATCCCTGCGGACGTTCGCCCCGGACCCGGAGCACGTGGCCGTGGAGATAGCGGACAACGGCCGCGGCATGTCCGAGGAGGTCATCAAGCGGGTCTTTGAACCCTTTTACACAACCAGGGAGCAAGGAACCGGCCTGGGGCTTTCCATCACCCACGGCATAGTGAACAAGCTGGGCGGAACCATAGACGTGAAAAGCAGGCCCGGGGAGGGGGCGCGCTTCACCGTGATCCTGCCCCTGATACCGAGAGAGGAGAAGGAACATGGCTGAGTTCACCGTCCTTCTGGTGGACGATGAAACCAAATACGTGTCGCTCATGGCTGAACGGCTGGCCATGCACGACATTGAAGCCTATGTGGCGAACAACGGCATGGAGGCATTGCAGCGACTGGAGGAGATCGAGCCGGACATGATCGTGCTTGACGTGGTTATGCCCGGCATAGGCGGTATAGAAACCCTCAAACGAATCCGGGAGGTCATGCCCCGCACCCCGGTGATACTCCTGACCGGTCGCGGGGAGACCAAGGAAGGAATCGAAGGCATGCGGCTGGGTGCTTTCGACTACCTCAACAAGCCCATCAAGTTGGAAGATCTCATCAAGAAGATGCGCGAGGCATTGCGCTCCTCCGCTGAAGACTAGAAGCTCCTTCACCCCGTGAAGGAGAGGCCGCGCGTCCAGGGCACTGGGCGCGCGGCCTTTTTTCATTCGCCGTTTCGCCAGCGCGACGAAATGCGACGCACCCTCGTCGCAGAGCGTTTCCAGGTGTCGCAAGCCGTATGCTCGTGTGGATTATATGTCTTTTATCACTGGCTTTTTTCATTGGCATCCGTGTTGCTCACCTCTGCACAGGTGGCAACGGTCCTTTGTGACGCAACAAGGAGGAACGAGATGGCCAAGGAACGCTTCAAGGTTCTGCTGGTCGATGACGAGAAGGATTTCGTCGATCGTCTGTCCGAGCGGCTCAAGCTGCGCGACCTGGACGCGGACATTGCCTACAACGGCGAGGAGGCCCTGCAGGCGCTGTCCCGCGGCGACCACGGCGTCATGGTGCTGGACCTCCGCATGCCCGGCATCGACGGTTTGGAGGTGCTGCGCCGGGTCAGGCGGGAGCATCCCGAACTTCGGGTCGTCATCCTCACCGGACACGGCACCGAGTACGACGCGGAGGAGGCCAAGAGACTCGGGGCCTTCGAGTACATGCACAAGCCGGTGAACATCGACGAGCTGGATTCCACCCTGCGCCGCGCCTGGCGCTCCCTGGGCAGGATGAGGGACAACGTGGACTGCGCTCTCATGGCGGCAGCCTTCGGCGAGTGCGGCCTCTTCGATTACGCCGACGAAGTGATGCGGGAACTCGATCCCGAGCAGAAAGCCGACGCCAAGAAGAAGGAGGCTGGCGGGACATGATGACGGCTGCTGCGCGGAGGACCAGGGGAGGGCGGGGTTACTACCGTTCCATACGGCGGGTGTTTCTTTTCAACACCCTGCTCGCCCCCCTGGTTCCCCTGCTCCTGGTGGGAGGGCTGATGATCCATCAGTACGACTTCGTCTTCGGCCGGATGGCCATGGAGTCGGCTCCCTCCGGCCTGGCCTCCGGGTTGGCCACGAAGCTGGCGGGCGCGCGACTTGTGAGCCTGGCGGCCCTGCTGCTGGCGGTGCTGGCCGTGACCGTCAAGGCCTGGAGTCTTTCCCACCGCATGGCGGAGCGGGTGGCCGCCACCGACCGGGAGAAGCAGCGCCTCAATGAGCAGATGTGCCAGACCGCCAAGATGGCCTCCATCGGCGAACTGGCCGCGGGCGTGGCCCACGAGATCAACAACCCCATCGCGGTGATGATCGAGGAGGCGGGCTGGGTGAGGGACCTGCTGGAGGAGGAGGATCCGAAGGCCATCGCCAATTATGACGAGATCATCCGCACAGTGGACCAGATCGCGGTCCAGGGCCGCCGCTGCAAGGAGATCACTGCCAAGCTTCTGCTCTTCGCTCGCTGCGAGGACGCCGATGTGAGCGAGATCAGGGTGGACCTGCTGCTGGAGGATCTTCTGCCTGTGGTGCGCCGGCGGGCGGGCAGGCGCAACACCGCGGTGGAGGCTTCCATCGCCTCCGGCCTTCCGCCGGTGAACATTTCGCATACCGAACTGCAGCAAGTGCTCTTCAACCTTATCAACAACGCCCTCGACGCCATGGAGCCCGAGGGCGGGGACCTGCTGATCAAGGCCGGGCTCGAAGACGATGCCATCCAGGTGGCCGTGGAGGACACGGGCGTGGGCATACCCGCCGAGGACCTCGGCCGCGTCTTCGACCCCTTCTACACCACCAAGCCCGTGGGGCAAGGCACGGGGCTGGGCCTGTCCATCTGCTGGGGACTCGTCTCCAGGTGGGGCGGTTCCATTCAGGCTGAGAGGCGGCCGGGCGGCGGGACAAGGGTGCGGTTCACAATCCCCCTGCACGCCCAGCGCAATCAGCAGCCAAGAGCCGCTGCCTGCCGGATGGCCGGGCCCGAGGTCAAGGCGAGGGAAACGGCATGACCGACATTCGGGTGCTGATCGTGGACGACGAGGCTGAGTTCGTCGAGACCCTGGTCAAGCGGCTGCGCAAGCGCAAGCTGGACGTGGCCGGAGCCAAGGGGGGCGAGGAGGCCCTGACCGTGTTGGAGGAGCGCCCCGTGGACGTGGCCGTGGTGGACGTCAAGATGCCCGACATGAACGGCCTGGAACTGCTGAAGATCATCAAAAAGCGTTGGCCGCTGACCGAGGTGATCATGCTCACCGGACACGCCAGCCTGGATCTGGCCATGCAGGGAATGGAGAGCGGGGCCTATGACTACCTGATGAAACCCATGGACCTGGATGAACTGCTCTACGTCATCGAGGACGCCAACTCCAGGCGGAACCTGATGCGTGACGCCGACCGGACCGAGGAGGAGCCGCCCGCCCAAAGCCAGGGGTGACGGCTCGAGGCCAACCAATCGAAAACGGGAGAAACCACAGTGCGAACCATCAAGCAGTTCGGCGATTTCATGATGGCGGGGGCACGGGCCCACGCGGCGTGGGAGATTGAAAACGCCAGGGTGATTCTGTCCAGCCGAAAGCGGCTGTTTATCCTCATGCTCATGGTCCTGCCGGTTCTGCTGGCCGTGGGCGCGGGCTTCATCTACGCCGAGGAGCTGGGCCAGACCCTGCCGGAAATGCTGGGAGGCAAGAAGGCCTATTCACCGGCCCATTATTCCCTCAACATCTTCCTGGTCTCCATCGCCATCGGCCTGGTGGCCGGGCTCATCACCGGCTGCATCGGGGCGGGCGGCGGCTTCATCATCGCCCCCGCCCTGATGAGCGCGGGCGTCAAGGGCATTCTGGCGGTGGGCACCGACCTTTTCCATATCTTCGCCAAGGCCATCATGGGCAGCGTGCTGCATCGCAAGCTGGGTAACGTCAACGTCATGCTGGCGGTTGTATTCCTGGTGGGGGCAATCCTCGGAGCCACAGCGGGCGGGCTGATCAACCGCACCCTCTACGAGATCAACCCCATCCTCTCCGACGCCTTCATCACCACGGTCTACTCGGTGATGCTGGGTGGCCTGGGCTTTTACGCCCTGATCGATTTCCTGCGAGCCCACAGGGCCAGCAAGCGCAAGGGGCCCGCTCCCGGCGCGCCCCACGGCGGCCGGGACGAGGGCGCGGAACTGGGCAACCTGCCCCGCAAGCTTCAGGACATGCGCATTCCGCCCATGGTCGGCTTCGACCAGGATATCACCCCGGGCGGCCGTTCCATCTCCTGGGTATTCCTTGTGCTCTCCGGAGCCCTGGTGGGCATGGCCGCGGGCATTATGGGTGTGGGCGGAGGCTTCCTCACCTTCCCCATCTTCGTGTACATGCTGGGCGTGTCCTCCATGACCACGGTGGGAACGGACATCTTCCAGATCATCTTCACCGCCGGCTACGCCTCCATCAGCCAGTACGCCATCTACGGGTTCATCTTCTACACCCTGGCCATGGGCATGCTGCTGGGCTCCCTGCTGGGCATCCAGATCGGCGCCATGGTCACCAAGGTGGTGCCCGGCATCATGATCCGGGGCTTCTACGCCACCGCGGTGCTGGCCGGGTTCATGAACCGCATCTTCGCCCTGCCCTCCAAGCTGGCCTCCATGGAGCTCATCCCCCTGGGACAGGGAGCGGCGCGAATACTTGAAACCATAGGAAACGTCGCCTTCTTCGTGGTGCTGGGCACTTTCGCTGTGTGGGTATTCTACACCTTCTTCAAGAATATCGGCGTACTGCGCGGCAAGACCAAGGACGCCGACTACACGCCGCAGGAGGTCTAGCCATGGCTGTCAACAAGAAAGAATTCGCCCTCGGGGCGGGGCTCATGGTGGTGTTTCTGGTCGTCCTGGTGGCCATGTTCATGCCCTTGTTCAATGGCCTCAACGCCATGCAGTACCTGGACAGGTTCTACAACCAAGTCTCCAAGGAGTCGGCCTACTACATCCCCGAGCAGGTGGAGTTGGCTGAGTCGTTGCGGGGCCAGGACATCGACGCGGAGTTGCCCGCCGCCAACCCGGCGGAGGCGGAGCGGATGGCCAAACTTTTCCAGGCCACGGGCGCTTCCGCATCCGCCATGGAGAAGGCCGTCCGTGTCTCCGGGGATCTTGGGGCGCTCCTGCTGGGTTCGCTGGAGGACGCCGAACTGATGTACCGCAACAACGACCAGGCCCTGGAGGCCAAGTACGGCTTCCCCGGCAGGCTGGCCTTGTATGACTGGTGGCTGGCCCTGGGGTCGCTGGACAAGCAGCTCGGCAAGGAGAAGCGGTTCGAGGCGGCCACCAAGGTGCAGTCCATACGCGGCAGGGCGGTGGAGGCCTCCTACAACTTCTTCGGCATCGAGCCCATGAGTATTGCCGTTGGTCTGTGGGTCGCCGCCGGATCCCTCGCCTTCTACGTGGTCTACACCCTGTGGTACGGCTTCTCGATCCTGTTCATGTTCGAAGGAGCGGGCTTCAGGCTGGAGCATTAGCCAACCAGGCGTGGCCAAGGCCGGATTCGGGAATGCCATACCCTCCCCGGAATCCAGACTTCGGCGCGCCTTTCGGCCGGGGGTCAACATGCGGGCCCCCGGCCTTTTCCATTTTCGTGCGCGAGTGTAGGTTCATCTTGCGGCCATTGGCCGAGGGAGGCGCGAGATGGGGCTGTTGAACAGACTGTTGGGCTCCAGGAAAACCGATCCGGATGAGGCCGGGCGGCTGCGGCTTGAATTCCGCAAGCGTTACCACTGGTTCAAGCGCCTTATCCGGGCCAACCGGGCCACCCTGGAGGGGATGGCCGAAATCCAGGAGATGCTGCGCTGGGAGCGGCCCTTCTCCATGGTCCGGGCCCGGACGGTCTGTGCCCGTGTCTCCCTGGAGACCTGGAAGATAGTGGACGCAATGACCAACATCGCGCCCAGCCGCTACGATGTTCTTAGTGAGCGGTTCGCGGCCCTCAAAGCGGGGCTGGAGGAGCGGCTGGAGCCCATCCGGCACGCCCAGGACGGGCCGCTGGTACTGCCCCTGGCGGAGATCGGCCTGGACCGGACCATGGAGGTGGGCGGCAAGGCCGCGGTGCTTGGCGAGATGGCCGGGCCGCTTGGCCTGAACACCCCCGGGGGGTTCGCGATCACCGCCTCGGGCTTCGCCCGCTTCATGGCCCACAACGAACTGGACTCGGAGATAGAGAGCCGCATCAGGGCTGCTTCCCCCTCCCATCTGGACGAACTGTACGCCCTGCAGTCGGAATTGTACGGACTGGTCATGGCCGCTGAATTGCCCGCGGAATTGACCCGGGCCATGGAGGAGGCGGTGGAGCGGACCAGGCAGGCCTTTGACCAGGGCCGGGCCGCGGTGCGCAGCAGCGCGCTGGTTGAGGACCTGCCCGGGGCCTCATTCGCCGGCCTGCACCGTTCCCTTCTCAACGTGGAGTTGGATGAACTGGGCAGGGCCTACAAAGAGGTGGTGGGCAGCCTCTTCTCCCTGCCAGCCATGACGTATCGCTTCGAGCGCGGCATTCCGGATGAGGACGCCGTCATGTGCGTGATTGTGCTGGGCATGCAGCAGGCCCGCTCCGGTGGCGTGCTCTACACGGCCAATCCAGTGGACGGAAGCCGGGAGGTGGTCGTCAACTCCGTCTGGGGGCTGCCCAAGGGGGTTGTGGACGGCCGTTGCCGACCCGACGTCTTTACAGTGCGCGACGGGGAGGTGGACGTGTGCACCGGCGACAAGGTCTGCGCCTATCAGCCGCTGGACGAGGAAGGGGTGGCCAGGAGGCCGGTGGGGGAGGATCTGGGCGGGGAGCCTTCCCTGACCCGGGAGGAGGTCCTCACGTTGGCCGAGGTTGGCCGCAGGCTGGAGGAGCGCTTCCAAGGGCCGCTGGACGTGGAGTGGCTCATCGACACGGACGGAAAACTGGTGCTTCTCCAATGCCGTCCATTGCACATCGCTTTCGCGGAAGAGTCGTCCGTCGAGTCGCCCGCGCGGGAGCCCCTGTATACGGGCGGTGTGGCGGCCTCGCCCGGAGTGGCCGGTGGCCCGGTGAAAGTGGTGCGGCGGGCGGCGCAGGAATTGAATTTTCCCCAGGGGGCGGTGCTGGTGGCGCCCCAGGCCCTGCCCAGGCTGGCCTCTCTCATGGGGCGGGCCTCGGCCGTGGTGGCCGGCACGGGCAGCGTTACCGGCCACCTGGCCAGCGTTTGCCGCGAGTTCGGGGTGCCCGCCCTGTTCGGCCTGCCCGAGGCTGTGGAGGAACTGGCGGACGGCCAGGAGATCACTGTGGACGGACGGGCCGGGACCATCCTGCCGGGCCCGCCGCCGCCGGAGGCCGCAACGGCGCGGCCCGATCTCGGCCAGTCCGCGCCCGTGCGGGAATTGCTCGCCCGCGCGGCCGAACTCATCACCCCTCTGCATCTTACCGACCCCTCCTCCATCAGCTTTCGGGCCGGGAACGTTGCCACCTACCACGACATCACCCGCTTTTGCCACGAGAAGGCGGTGGAGGAGATGTTTCGCTTCGGTCGCGACCACCACTTCCCGGAGCGTTCCTCCAAGCGCCTCTACACTCACGCCCCAACCCAGTGGTGGGTGCTCAATCTTGACGACGGCTTCCGCCAGGAAGTGGAAGGCAAGTTCGTGCGGCTTGAGGATATAGCCTGTCTGCCCATGCTGGCCCTGTGGAGCGGGGTGGCCTTCGAGCCCTGGCAGGGGCCGCCGAGGCTGGACACCGGAGGGTTCATGTCGGTCATGTTCCGCTCCACCACCGACCCCTCCCTTGTCGCGGGCGCCCGCCCCAAGCAGACCGAGCGCAACTACTTCATGATCTCCCGCGAGTACTGCAGCTTGACTTCCCGCCTGGGCTACCACTTCTGCACCGTGGAGGCGCTGGTGGGGCAGAGGCCCGGGGAAAACCACGCCGCATTCTCTTTTCAGGGGGGTGCGGCGGACGATGAGCGCAGACATATGCGGGTGCGGCTCATCGGTTCCATTCTTGAGGAACGGGGCTTTCAGGTGGAGATTCGCGGGGACGTTCTGCGTTCCTCGGTGCAGGGGCTGGAGGCCGAGGCTATGTATGACGCTCTCCGCGTGCTGGGCTATCTGACCATCCACACCCGCCAGATCGACATGGCAATGGCCAATCAGGCCGAAACCCGCCGTTTGACGGAAAACCTCCGCCAGGGACTCGACCGTTTGCTAGCGCAAGCAGGGGGGCGCGCACCGGATTTGAGAGCGGCAGAGCCAGGGGGCGACACTCCTTCCTAGGAAGCCTGCCCATTCTGTTTCCATCGTCCCGACCGACGGCGACGCATCGGCTGGTGTGGCGCTTCACCGGGCTATGAAGAAGCTGGGCGGGATTGAAATACTCTTCCTTCCTGGGAAGAGCGGGAATGGTTGGTGAGGAGGTCCAGGAATACGAATGGCCATGCATAAGATTTCTCCGGGGATTGTACCCTTGGCCTGACTATGTGAAAAAAGCGCGACTCAGAATACGTGCAATTAATTTCGCATGTCGGCTGCAGGAATGCGTTACTTTGCTCCCGCCTAAATCAAGCGTTCCGGGCACTGCAAAAGTCTCCAGAGACAAAACCTGGCGCTGCAGCACGAAAAGACGCCGATTCGGACGAAGGGTTGACGGCATAGGGGCCGTGAAGAGCCTGCGCATGACAAACTTGGCCCCTTTTCCCGATCAAAGGACGCACTTCTCCCGCCGATGTTCACGGGACAGGTGAATGGTTCATCTCCAGGCGAAACGAGGAGCGCAGAGACATCGCTCCCACAGCTCTTTGAAATTGAGCGACTCCATGGTGACGGTCGTCACCTTGAGCACGGTCCTGCCCGCATGGGTGACGACCTTGGCTGCGACGTCCACCAACCGGCGGCGAAGCGTGGTCGGGAATGCGGTGACGGGCACCGCCGGCTCGCTGACATCCTCCTTGAACGCCTCGAACAGGAAGAAGCCGAGGAGCATGGTGTAGTAGAAGGCGGCGTTGTGGATAAAGTGTTGGAACGGCAATTCTTCGAAGCCGAAATCTTTGAAGGCTCGGTGCACCAGTTCATCCGCTCCGCGCTGATGGTAAGAGTGGATGACGGCGTTGGTCTCGGTCAGGCAGCCAAGGCCGGCGTCTCGCAACTGCTGATCAACGACCCCGCCCATGCCGAGGTTGGTGTAGGCGATCGTCCCAGGCCGGCTCCCGGGCAGAAGGTACTGCTTCTCCTCCAGCAGGGGACGCCCGAAGATGGTTCTGTAGAAGCGGTCCCAGGACTGGCGGCGGTCGCCGAACTCGAAGCACTGCCAGACATCCTCGTCGGTCTTGCCGAAGTGGTGGGCATACGCGGCCTCGGCAGCGTCTCGATCATGGCCTTGATGCCGCCGTAGAACTTGCCGCCGCAGATGAAGCCGATGTCGAGCTTCTCTATCTCGGCAAATAGGTCCTGATCGAAGAAGCCGGAGTCCATGCGGATGATGATGGGCGCGGTTTCGCTATAGCGGGTGCGGATCATGCGCACCACATGACGGATCATCTTTTCGGCGGTGTCGCCGTTGTTGGAGTGCTTGTCGCCGCCACGGAAGACGGCGTCGATGATGAAGCGGCCCCAGGTCATCTGAAGCGGCTGAAAGCCTTTGACTTTTTTGTAAGTGGGTTTGACGCCATGGCGCTTCGGGGCCTGGTCGTTGTCCATGACCATGGTGTCGATGTTCAACTCGATCACGTCGGGACGGGCAATAGTGAGCCGCCAGAGGAAGAGCTGCTGCAGAAGGTGGCGGAACTTGTATGTCCGCACCGGGGAGAAGGCCCGGTAGAACCGCTTGATGGTGTGCGAGGAAGCCATGTCGGTTCGGTCTGTTTCGATGGCGGCGGCGTAACCGGGGTCCTTGGCTAGGACATCGAAGTGGGCCAAGTGACGGCTTGTGCCGTCAAAGAGGAAGCAGAGAATCTGCTTGAACAGTTCGTCGATAGGCGCGCCCTTGGGGTGCTTGCGCATGGAGCCGAAGAGGCGGTCGAGGTGCGGGAACAGGTCGATGCCGCGCAGGTAGCGAGCGAAGAGGTTGAGGCCAGCCCGACCCGTCAGGCAGTCGTTCGTGACCTGGACATCGTGGATGAAACTTGCTCTTTTGGACTTGCACTTGGACATCCAGCCCTCCACCATATGGGTGACACGTCCATGGCCTCTGGCTGGATATGATTGTAAACGAAAGCAAGGCGATATGCCAGAAATGGCGTTGTGTCAGGCTGGCGTATCGCTCAGATTAGGTTTGAAGAACACTAGAGGGCCTGCCCGTCAAGGGCCGGGCCGGAAGCCATGGGGGGGTATCATGAGGAGTTCAGCCGAACGTAAACGAGCCGAACGTGAACGCCTGCGGGAGCGAGGCGCACGTCAGTTCCTTGTGACCCTGGAGGGCGAGGCCCTGGCCGAACTGGAGAGGCGGACAGCCGAAGGCCAGACCGTCTCTCAGGTGGTGGAAGGGCTGCTCGTGGGGGCGGCCAAGGCGAAGAAGGATGCCCGGAGGTTCTACCTCCGCAGGACATGACTAGTCGCATGATGGGGAGGCAGGGGCATATGGTTCACCGGTTTCATGAAACCCGCACGCGCGCGCGAGGGAGTGGCCCAAGAAAGGGGAAGGGTGGGGCTATGGATTGCGGGTGTTGCTTTGGTATGAAACAGAACCCATGGCCGAACACGATGTTATACCAGTGAGGCCATTCCTCCCCATGGACACTTTGATAGTCTGTTCATTTATAGGAAGAACACTCTTTCCAACAGATTCTCCATGCTCGTGGGCGATACTCATGAGTTGCTGCTTGCATGACTCCAAAACTGCATCACTTTCCGGCACAAACTGGTATCTTGAATAATAAATTACAATTGTAAATCCACCATCTTTTTCATCTATTCTATAGTCTGTATCTTTGTCATAGGATTGAAGAGGCTTGTTTGTATACCCAACTGGAGTTGCACAAGACGCTAACAACATTGCCAGGGCCACACATAGCATTGTCTTATGTAGCATGAGAACCTCTTATGATTCGGGGTATGCTGCCCCGCCGGGGGCCAGGGAAAACCTTTCACCCCGCCGGTGTGAACGCTTAAGGGCAAGATACCCATGGGGGCGGTCCTGTGCAAGCCCCCATCAAGCATCGGGGCGTGCCCTCGCCTTCAAAATCGTAACCGACCAAGCGTTGGCAAAAGAAATCCCCGCCACCGAGGTGGCGAGGGATACCCCCGTCGAACACCTGGAAGGAAACGTGCAAAGCGCCGGGGGTAGTACGCCAAACACACCACGACCAGGGTCTTATAAAGTACGGGCTGGCCAAGGCCAGGTCAAGGCCCTGTCTGTCCTTTTGGCGGCATTGCTCCCATGTTGGCGCGTGTTCTTCGCTATTGGGCCATATTCACCCTAGTTGGCGCCTATTCAATTCTGCTGGATCATGTTGCCAGGCCACGGCTCCGGCCAATGTGGCGCAACAACTTCCATCACCTCAAGAAGGCAGGACAGGTGAGGTAGGCCTACCTCCCGGACGGCCACGGCCTCACGCCCTGGCTAAGTCCGCTTATTCGCCTCCGGCTCAACGCAAGCTGACCACTGACCACCTCCGAACTCTGGCGGGGCTGAGGGCAACTCCTGAGCCGTCAAGCCCCCAAAAACGGCTTGAAGGTTGGAAATACGGTTGGAAAAAATCGGTTGGAAATGGAAAAGGGCCTAGGATTCACTCCTAAGCCCTTGAATTTCCTTGGCGTCCCCAGGGGGATTTGAACCCCCGTTGCCGGCGTGAGAGGCCGGAGTCCTAGGCCACTAGACGATGGGGACGCGGTGTGGCCATGCGGGGATCACCCGCGCGGAAGAAACCGTTTAGATGCGTTGGGGCGGGTTGTCAAGGTTCGTGGGCAAAGATTTCGCGTACGGCGCGCGGAGGGCGGTCGGCCGGTTTTCGGGGCGGGAGTGGCAGCGCGACGGGCCATCCCTTGTCCACGAAACTCCCACCCTTTCCCGAAATCTCCCCAGCCCCTTACCAGCCCGGCGCGGGCGTGTTATCTTATCCGCAAAATCGGAGGTTCGCGCGTGATGCGCTTCATCTTCATTCTGACCATGTGCCTGGCCCTGCTGGCCGGGCTGGGAGGGACGGCTATGGCTGAGCGGGCCCGGGCCTATTTCGCTGGCGGGTGTTTCTGGTGCGTGGAGGCGGATTTCGAGAAACTGCCCGGCGTGGTGGAGGCGGTCTCCGGCTATGCCGGGGGCGAGGAGGAGAACCCCAGCTACGAGCAAGTGGCCTCCGGCTCCACGGAGCACCTGGAGTCGGTGCGGGTGGAGTACGACCCGGATGTCGTCTCCTACCGCGATCTGGTGGACGCCTTCTGGCGCATGATCAACCCCACGGACGACGGGGGGCAGTTCGGCGACCGGGGCCACCAGTACACCACGGCCATCTTCTATCAAAACGAGGAGGAGAAGCGCATCGCGGAGACATCCCGCGACGAACTGGCCGTCACGGGCAAGTACGACAAGCCCGTCAAGACGGACATCCGGCCCCTGAATGCTTTCCACGAGGCCGAGGACTACCATCAGGACTACTACAAGGAGCACGGCATCCGGTACAAGTCGTACCGCTTCTTTTCCGGCCGCGACTCTTACCTGGAGGATAAGTGGGGAGATAAGCCGCTGCGGGACATCAAGGAGCGGATCAAGGGCGGCGGCTGGGAGAAGCCCAGCGACGAGGAGTTGCGCTCGCGGCTGACGGACATGCAGTACCGCGTCACACAGAAGGATGGTACCGAACCCGCCTTCGACAACGAGTACCACGACGAGAAGCGGCCCGGCATCTACGTGGACATCGTCTCCGGCGAGCCCCTCTTCTCCTCCACGGACAAGTTCGACTCCGGTACGGGCTGGCCCAGCTTCACCAAGCCGCTGGAGCCGGGCAACATCACCGAGCACGTGGACCGCAAGCTGCTCATGACCCGCACGGAGGTGCGCTCGGCCAAGGCTGACTCCCACCTTGGTCACGTCTTCGACGACGGCCCCGCGCCCACGGGCAAGCGCTACTGCATCAACTCCGCCGCCCTGCGCTTCATTCCCAGGGAGAAACTGGAGGAGGAGGGGTACGGGGAGTACCTGCGCCTCTTCGAGGAGTAGCCCGGCAGAATCTTCCGGCACGGTTCGTGAAACGCGTCCACCGACGGGAACCCACTCGGGAGGGGAAAACCCCGAAGACGGGCAACCCAGAGGAGGACGCCATGTCGCAGATCAACGGACTGGGCGGCTCCCCCATGGCCGACGCGGCCAAGGGAATCGCCGAGGAAATGAAGGACATCCGCAAGCTGAAGATGTCTCGCGAGGCAATGGTCGACCCCAGCAAGGTCGGCAAGCTCATCCAGATGCAGGCCAATCCCATCTACAACGCCAGCGGCAACATCATCCAGACCGCAGGCAAGCTCTAGGCTCGTGTTCCCGTCGTCACTGCCCGCCCCGGCCGCCATCCCGGCGGCCGGGGCGACACGTGCCTGACCCGTCACGAAAAAAGGGCCCGCCGATCATCTCGATCGGCGGGCCCTTGTCTTGGCCTCACGGCCGGCCTACTTGCCCTGGCCCCGGTAGCGCTTGTGGTGGCGCTTGGAGTGCTTGTTCTTGGGCCGGGTGTTGCGGCTGCATCCGATGGAGGTGATCTTGTACTTCTGGGTCTCGTTGCTGTTCTTGGCGGTCACGGACTTCTTGGCCATGGCTCGTTCTCCAGGTCCTGCTTGCCCCCGTTGCGGGGAACGAGTTGGTTTGGCCCGCCGGGCGCGTGGGGCGCGGTCCGGGCGAGCGGTCTGACAACGTGAAGACGGACCGCTCGAGTGGTTCGAATGGTCCGTCTTTCAAGGAAAAAGCGAACGGCCGGAGATGCGGCTCCGGCCGGTTCGGCCCTGGATATGTTCCGGGGACGGGGGACGAATAATTTTCCGCGCCGCCGCTGTCAACAGGTCTCTTCGCCGCGGGCCACGCACTGCAGCAGGGTGCGGAACTCCGTGGTGGCTTCGTGCTCCTCCAAAAAGTCGAAAAGCCGGTTGGAGACCTTCTTGTTCAGGGTCAGCTCGCCCTTAGCGTCGTAATGGAAGGGAATGAAGGTGGCCTTGGCCGGGCTGCGCAGGGTGATGGTCACGAAGCGCGGTCGGCCGTTGACTTCCTTGAGGGAGGCGTCGAACTCCACGTTGCGCCCGTGCAGGCTGAGGGCCTTGCGGTTCAGCACGCGGTCGGAGCGGCTGGGCTCGCGGGAAGTGGTGGCCACAACGGCCCGCTCGAAAGCCTCGAGATCCTGGCGCAGCGATTTTTTGTCGTTTTGCATGGGCGCCCTCCATTCGGCGGATTGCCCGGCGGTATTGAAAGGGAATTGCCGACCGCTCGGGGTGGGAATATGCCACCTGGCGAGCTCGCGGGCAAGGCGGGCGCGCGAGTCGCACGGCGGCCTTTATTTCCTGATACGCCTCGCGGCGGAGTTTGCAAAGGCGGACTTGACCGGGATTCGAGGATGTCTTACCGATTGAGGCATCGACGCCCGGCGAGGTCCGGGCACCGCAATCCGCCGCATCTGGCGGGGCGCATCGAATGGAACCACGGGACGCACCGGCCCGCGAGAGCGGTCCGGCGGGTTCCGCTTTTGTATTTCAAAGGGCGCGCACGCGCCGGGGATGAGAGAGATGAGCGAGATTCCCATTTCCAGGCAGGGGTTTAAGAAGCTCGAGGAAGAGCTGGAGCAGCTCAAGAAGGAGCGGCCCGAGGTCATCCAGGCCATCAAGGAGGCCCGCGAGGAGGGCGATCTTCGCGAGAACGCGGGCTACGACGCGGCCAAGGACCGCCAGGGCATGCTCGAGGCGCGCATCAACTACATCGAGTCGCGCCTGCCGCAGTGCTGCGTCATCGACCGCGAGGAGCTGGACGGGGACAAGGTCATCTACGGGGCCACCGTGGAGATCGAGGACGTGGACACCGGCGACGTCAAGACCTGGACCCTGCTCGGCCCGGACGAGGCCGACCACACCAAGGGCTCTATCTCCGTCTTTTCCCCCGTGGGCAAGGCGCTCATCGGCAAGGAGGTTGGCGACGAGATCGTGGTGGACGCCCCCCGCGGCCGCATCACCTACGAAATCAGCGACATCAACTTCGATCCCAACGCGGGCTGCTGAGCAGCCGAGACACATTCGCCGAGACCATGCAGGCCCGGACGCGCATGCGTCCGGGCCTTTTTTGCGTCGAACTTCCGCCCCGGCGCGGGGACGTAAAAGAAGCCCGGGCTCGCTCGGAGCCCGGGCTTCTTCGCGTCGTACGCACCCGTTGGGGGCGTCAGACTATTTTTTCAGGGTGGGCAGGCAGTCCTTGAACACCGGCAGGGCGGGCTTGCCGTCCTTGGTGGTCACGCCGTCCAGCCACTCGGCGTACTGGTCCGGGTTCTTCTCCAGCCAGCGCAGGGCGGCTTGGCGGGGCTTGAGGCTGGAGTCCTCGTGCAGCGTGGTCATGATCTGGTTCATCATGGGAATGGGGAAGGTGAACTGCTTGAAGAACTTGGCCAGGTTGGGGTTGTCGTCCAGGAAGCCGTCGCGCACGTTGGTGTACACCGTGGCGGTGCCGTCGTTGCCCCCGAAGGTCTCGGAAGTGGAGCCCTTGAGGTAGGTCATGTCGATGCGCTCGTTCATGGAGTGCGGGGCCCAGCCCAAAAAGACGATCCACTTCTCGTTGCGGGCGTAGGACTGCACCTGGGAGAGCATGCCGGCCTCGGAGGAGGGGACCAGCTCGAAGTCGGCCAGGTCGAACATGTCCTTGTCGATCATCTCCTGGATGATGAGGTTGCCGTCGTTGCCTTCCTCGATGCCGTAGATCTTGTTGTCGAGCTTGTCGGCGTACTTGGCGATGTCCTTGAAGTGGGTCAGGCCACCTTCGGCGACATACGTGGGCACGGCCAGGGTGTATTTGGCCCCGGGCATGTTGGCCACGTAGTTCTCCACGGTGCCTTCCTCGAAGAAGGGATTGGCGATGGAGGCCATGGAGGGCATCCAGTTGCCCAGAAAGACGTCGGCCTCGTCCATGGCCATGGCCTCGTAGGCGATGGGCACCGAGACCATGGTGTTGGAGGACTCGTAGCCCAGGCAGTTCATGATGGCCACGCCGATTTCGGTCTTGATGGTCACGCCGGTCCAGCCCACGCTGACGAAGCGGACTTCGTCCTCCGTGTCCAGGGCGGGGCCGGCCTCGTCCGCCATTGCCGGGGCCGCCAGCATGAGGGCGGCCAGCAGGGTGAGAAGAAGTGTGCGAGCGATACCAGTCATGGCAACTCCTTGGTTGGGGTTCGCATCCGGCCGCTTCGGGACCCGGTCCCGGCGGCCTCCCATCCCCCTTGTTCGGGGCGGGAGAGGGCACCGAGGCCCTCCCCCTCTCGGTCCGATGTATGGTTACTTACCGAACCAGCCGATCTCCTGGGTGGCGTGGTTCTGGTAGATGTGCTTCACTTCCTGGTACTCCTCCAGGCCCATTTTGCCGAGCTCGCGGCCAAGGCCGGACTGCTTGTAGCCGCCCCAGGGGGCCTGCACGAAGTAGACGTTGAAGTCGTTGACCCAGACGGTGCCGAAGCGCAGCGCCTTGGAGACGCGGTGAATGCGGTCCGGGTCGCGGGTCCAGAAACCGGCGGACAGGCCGTAGACCGTGTCGTTGGCCAGCCGCACGACTTCCTCCTCGGTGGAGAACTTCTCCACGGTGATGATGGGCCCGAAGTGTTCCTCCTGCACGATGCGCATCTCGTGGCGGCAGTCGGCGATGAGGGTGGGCTCGTAGAAGAAGCCGTCGGCCAGGGCCGGGTCGTCCGGCCGCTTGCCCCCGCACAGCACGGTGGCGCCCTCCCCGCGGGCGATTTCCACGTAGTTGGACACGTTCTCCAGATGTTCCTTGGAGATGACCGGCCCCATCTGGGTGCCCTCGTCAAAGCCGTTGCCCAGCTTGATCTTGTCGATGCGCTCCTTGAGGGCGGCCACGAAGCGGTCGTGGATGCCCTCCTGCACCATCAGCCTGGTCCCGGCGGAGCAGATCTGCCCGGCGTGGAAGAAGACGCCGTTCAAGGCATAGTCCACGGCCAGGTCGAAGTCGCAGTCGTCAAAGACCAGGTTGGGGTTCTTGCCGCCCAGCTCCAGGGCCATCTTCTTCACGTTGCTCGACGCGGCCTGGATGATCCGCTTGCCGGTGACGATGCCGCCGGTGAAGGAGATGAGGTCCACGTCGAGGTTCTCGGACAACTCCGCGCCCACCTTGGAGCCGGGGCCGAGGACGAGGTTGACCACGCCCGGCGGGATGCCGGCTTCCTCGCACAACTCCACGCACTTGACGGCGGTCAGGGGGGTGATCTCGCTGGGCTTCATGATGACCGTGCAGCCCGCGGCCAGGGCCGGGGCCAGCTTCCAGGCGGCCTGCAGGAGAGGGTAGTTCCAGGGGGATATCTGGCCGCAGACGCCGATGGGCTCGCGCACCACCACGGAGGTGGTGTCCGGCACCGGCGAGGCGATGACCTCGCCCTCGTCCTTGTCCGCCAGACCCGCATAGTAGCGGAAGATGCCCGCGATGTCGTCCATGTCCCAGCGGGACTCCTCCACGGTCTTGCCGGTGTCCAGGCTTTCCAGCCGGGCCAGCTCCTCGCGGTCGCGGGCTATGAGATCGGCCAGGCGGCGCACCGCCTCGCCGCGCTCGGCGGCGGGCAGGTGCGGCCAGGGCCCGTTGTCGAAGGCGTCCCGGGCGGCGGCGATGGCCACCTGGGCGTCCTCCCTGCCCCCTTCGGGCACCTCGGCGATGACCGATTGGTCGAAGGGGTTGATGATGTTCACGGTGGCCCCGGAACGCGCCGGGACCCACTCGCCGTTTATGTACATCTGCTTGCGAAGCATGCTCGTTCTCCGAATGCCTGGTCCGCTAGGCGTCCTTCTTGTGGTTGTAGAAGGGCAGCTCGGACTTTTCCATGGAGTTGCCCAGGATGTGGTCGGCGGCCTTTTCGCCGATCATCATCACCGGGGCGTAGATGTTGCCGTTGGTGATGTAGGGCATGACCGAGGCGTCCACCACGCGCAGGCCGCGCACGCCGTGCACCCGCAGGTCGCTGTCCACCACGGACATGTCGTCGTAGCCCATCTTGCAGGTGCAGGAGGGGTGGTAGGCGCTCTCGCCCTCGCGGGCCACGAAGTCCAGGATCTCCTCGTCCGTCTCCACTCCCTCGCCGGGAGCGATCTCGTGCTTGCGGAAGGGGTCGAAGGCGGGCTGGTTCATGATCTCGCGGGTCTTGCGGATGGCCGCGATCCAGTCCCTGCGCTCCTGCTCCGTGGAGAGGTAGTTGAAGAGGATGGCCGGGTACTCGCGCGGGTCGGAGGACTTGATCTTCACGTGGCCGCGCACGTCGGTGTTCATGGGGCCCACGTGGACCTGGTAGCCGTGGCCCTCGGCCGGGGCGCTACCGTCGTAGCGGATGGCGATGGGCAGGAAGTGGTACTGCAGGTCGGGGTACTCCACCTGATCGTTGGAGCGGATGAAGCCGCCCGCCTCGAAGTGGTTGGAAGCGCCCGCGCCCTTGCGCTGGAAGAGCCACTGGAAGCCGATCCAGGGCTGCCGCCACCACTTCAGGGCCGGGAAGAGGGAGACCGGCTGCTTGGAGGCGTACTGCACGTACAGCTCCAGGTGGTCCTGCAGGTTCTCGCCCACGCCGGGGAGGTCCTTGACCACGTTGATGCCCAGGGAGCGCAGTTCCTCGCCGTTGCCGATGCCGGAGAGCTGCAGCAGCTGCGGGGAGTTGATGGCGCCGCCGCAGAGAATGACCTCGCCGCCGTGGACGGTGTGGGTCTTCTTGCCGCAAGCATACTCCACGCCAGTGGCCCTGTCACCGGAAAAGAGCACGCGGAGCACCTGGGAGCGCAGTTTGATCTCCAGGTTGCGGCGGTACTTGGTGGGGTGCACGTAGGCGCGGGCCGCGTTCCAGCGGCGGGCGCGGTGGGTGGTGCTGTCGAACTTGCCGAAGCCTTCCTGCTGGTAGCCGTTGACGTCCTTGGTCAGGGGGTACCCGGCCTGCTGCACGGCCTGGAAGAAGGCGGAGAAGAGCGGATTGTCGCACTCCGGGGTGTCCAGGTACAGCGGCCCGGCCCCGCCCTGGTACTCGTCGGAGCCGCGCACGCGGCACTCGAAGCGGCGGAAGTAGGGCAGGCAGTGGGAGTAGTCCCAGTTCTCCAGGCCCTCCTCCCGGCCCCACTTCTCGTAGTCCATGGGGTTGCCGCGGATGTAGATCATGCCGTTGATGCAGCTGGAGCCGCCGATGACCTTGCCGCGCGGCTGGTAGATGCGGCGGTTGTGCATCCAGGGCTCGGGCTCGGAGTCGTACCACCAGTTGTAGGTCTTGCCCGCCAGGGGATAGGTCAGGGCCGCGGGCATGTGGATGCGGAAATCCCAGCGGCGGTCCCAGCCGCCGGCCTCCAGGACCAGGACCTTGTTGTTGGGGTCGGCGGAGAGGCGGTTGGCCAGGACGCTGCCCGCCGAGCCGCCGCCCACGATGATGTAGTCGTAATGCTTGGTCGCCATGTCTTTTTCCTCCGGGTGTATTGCTTGTCCCCTGGGGGGACCGATGTCTTGAGGTTTGGCCGGGTCAGCCGGCCTTCTGGGACTCCGGGCCAGTAGTATACCGCCCTGCGTCGCCTTCCACCAGCAATTCGTTGGCCGGAAGCGATTCAGGGCCGAGGTCGCGCACGCAGCGGCGCAGCAGCACGTAGTGGTGGCCGATGGAGGAAAGGGCCTTCTGGGGCTCGCCCTCGGCGATGGACCGGGCGGTCTCCACCCAGTTGGCCACCGTGGCCGCGCGGTAGGCGGGCTCCTCGTACAGCGCGTAGTCGTAGGAGCTGAAGCCGGACTGCACAGCGCCCATGACCCACTCGAAAATGGGGTTGTCGGCCAGGCGGACAAGTTGCAGGTTCAGCTCGCGGTCCAGCT
This sequence comes from Desulfohalovibrio reitneri, assembly GCF_000711295.1. Lineage (NCBI taxonomy): Bacteria > Pseudomonadati > Thermodesulfobacteriota > Desulfovibrionia > Desulfovibrionales > Desulfovibrionaceae > Desulfohalovibrio > Desulfohalovibrio reitneri. The sequence continues at coordinate 52,767 of NZ_JOMJ01000004.1, forward strand.
CGCCCAGGGCGTGCATGTCCGGGGACTCGGCCATGGCCAGCCCGGCCAGCCGCTCCGCCCCGTCCACCAGGGCGCTCTTGGCCTCGGCGGAACCCCGGGCGATGGCCAGCACGGTCACGGTGCGGTCCATGGACTCGCGGAACTCGATGAGCCGTTCCGGGGCGAAATTGTTGGTCTTGAGAAAGAGGGCCAGGGACTCGCTCACCCGGGCCACCTCCATCTGCTTGACGAAGGCCCCGCCCTTGGCGCCCTTGCGGATTTCCAAAAGCCCCTTTTCCTTGAGGGCGCGCAGGGCCTCCCGCACCACGCCGCGCGAAGTGCCGAAGATGTCCTGCAGCTCGCGCTCGCTGGGCAGTCCCTCGCCTGGGGACAACTCCCCGGAGAGGATGGCCGCCTCGATCTGCAGGGCGACGTCCTCGGAGGAGCGGCCGTGTCCGGCGCGGTGGAACAGGGAGATGGGGTCCTTCTTGCTCATTTGGTCCTACTTTATCTCAGCGCCTGAGCGCGGTATTCTCCGGGGCGCTTGGGCCGCCCGCAGGCATTTTGACTTGTTTTTCTTTGTTTTCAGGGCGGTCTCGCGGACTCGGGAGAGTCGGGCCGCGCGTTCTGTGAGGCAATTGGTACGACCTTTCGCTCTCGGGGTCAACCCCTTTTTGGCGAAAAGTCGGACCAATCTCGTATCGAGAGGGGGTGCGGCGGCCGGAGGCGGGCGCGGACGGAGAGGGCGGGTCAGCACTCGGTGAGGCTGAGGGCCAGCCCGCCCAGGGAGGTCTCCCTGTACTTGGCGTGGAGGTCCCGCCCGGTGGCGGCCATGGCCCGGATGCAGCGGTCCAGGTTGACCTTGTGCTTGTCCGGGTTCTGGATGGTGGCGATGAGGGCGGCGTTGTACGCCTTGACCGCGCCCATGGCGTTGCGCTCGATGCAGGGAATCTGCACGTAGCCGCCCACGGGGTCGCAGGTCAGGCCCAGGTGGTGTTCCAGGGCGGTCTCGGCGGCGTTTTCCGCCACCCGGTAGTTGTGCCCGCGCGCGTAGGCGATGAGGGCCGCGGCCATGGCCGAGGCCACGCCGATCTCCCCCTGGCAGCCCACCTCGGCCCCGGCGATGGAGGCGTTGTTCTTGGCCAGAAAGCCCACGGCTGCGGCCGCCAGCATCCCCTCGCGCAGGGCCTCGCGGGGGATGTCCAGGTGCTCGCGCAGGGCGTGCAGCACCGCCGGGATGACCCCGGCCGAGCCGGAGGTGGGGGCGGTAACTACCACGTGCCCGGCGGCGTTTTCCTCGGCCACGGCGAAGGCGTAGGCGTTGAGTTGATGCAGGAAGCGGTCCGAGGCCGGGGCGGCCGCCCGCCCGCGCCGGTACAACTCCGGAGCTTTGCGGGCCAGGCGCAGTTCGCCGGGCAGCACGCCCTCCTCGGCCAGCCCCCGCTCCACGGATTGGCGCATGGCCTCCATGATGCGGTCCAGCTCGCCCAGGACCTCCGCTTCGCTCCGCCCGGTGATGGCCGCCTCGTTGTCCAGGATGATCCGGTGCAGCCGCTGTCCCGTGGCCTGGATGTGCGCCTTGAGCCCGTCCATGTCCGCGTAGGGGTAGGCGGGGTCGCCCGCCGCCTCCTCCGGCTCGTCCGGGCTGGTGACTGAGCCGCCGCCCACGGAATGGTAGGTCCGTTCCAGCAGGGGGCCGTCCGGTCCGTCCAGGGTCAGGACGAGGGTGTTGCTACAGGGGTGGCCATGCCCCTCCACCGCGCCGAATACCACTCCGTCCACGGAAACGGTCAGATCGGCTCCTTCCAGGGGGATGCGGCGGGGTTGGCTGGGGTGCATGGCCAGCTCCTCTAGAAAGGCCTGCTCCACCTCTTCCGGGCGATGGCCCAGCAGCCCGGCCACCAGGGCGCGGTCCGTGCCGTGCCCCCTGCCCGTGGCCGAGAGCGAGCCGAACAGCCTGGCCGTCACCCCTGTGGCCCGGGCCAGGGCGTCGCCATCCAGTCCGCGCAGGACCTGGAGAAATCTGTGTCCCGCCCGCATGGGGCCTATGGTGTGGGAGCTGGAAGGGCCTGGGCCGATGGTGAACAGGTCGAATATGCCGGTGCGAATGGGCTGCATCCAGACCCTCCTGCCTCGCTTGTGCGCGGGCGGGGTTCGGTTGTCAACAGTCCACGACTTGACCTGATACCGCGCGAGTGGTCTAAAGTGAATGGAAGAGCCTGTATTTACCTACCTTTTTGGTAGGCAAGCCGGATTGGCCGGGACAGGGCCGCGAGCAAGGAAGGAGATATGCGAATCGCCAAGAAGCCCTGGGGACTGCTGGCCGCGCCGCTGCTGGCGGCCGCGCTGCTGTTCTGGGCGGCCGGCCTGGCCGGGGCGGAGGATGGGCGACTTGGAAGCGATCTGCCCTCGGACCCCGAGGCCCTGTACATGAAGGCCTGCGCCGCCTGCCACGGCCCGGGCGGCACGGGCGCCGATCCGGAGGAGTTCGGCTTCGACGTGCTGCCGCCGGACTTCACCGAGTGCAACTTCGCCTCCCGCGAGCCCACCCAGGACTGGTATTTCGTGGTGGCCGAGGGCGGCCCGGCGCGGGGTTTCTCCGAGTTCATGCCCGCCTTCGGCGACGCCATGACCATCGAGCAGGTCGACAAGACGCTGCGCCACGTCCACTCCCTGTGCGGCGACGACGATTGGCCGCGTGGCGAGCTGAACCTGCCCCGGCCGCTGGTGACCACCAAGGCCTACCCCGAGGACGAGCTGGTGGTGGAGCTGGAGGTGGACGACAAGAAGCGCCAGAGCACCCGCCTCAAGGCCATTTATGAAAAGCGCATCGGGCCGCGCTTCCAGTTGGAGGCGGCCGTGCCCTACGAGTGGCGGGAGCAGGACGACCAGGACTGGGAGTCCGGCGTGGGCGACGCCACCCTGGGCGCCAAGCTGGTGGCCTACTCCAGCCTGGAGTACGGCTCCATCGTCTCCCCGGGGCTGGAGGTGGTCATCCCCACGGGCGAGGAGAAGAACGGCCTGGGCGGCGGCGTGACCAAGCTGGAGCCGTACTTGGCCTGGGGGCAGATATGGCCGCTGTGGGACGTATTCACCCACGCCCAGGTGGGCTACGCCCACGTCATGGGCAACCCCTCCGACCGCGACGTCAACGACGAGTGGTTCTGGCGCACTGCCGTGGGCCGCACTTTCACCTTCGGCCGCTTCGGCCGCACCGTGACCCCCATGGTGGAGTTCGTGGGCCAGGAGGAGATCGGCCGGAACACGCCCACGGAGTGGGACGTGGTGCCCCAGGTGCAGATTCCCCTGAACCGCCGCCAGCACGTGCGGCTGGGCCTGGGCGTGCGCTACCCCCTGAACAACTACCAGACACGCGACCACCGCTACATGGCCTATCTGCTCTGGGACTGGTTCGACGGCGGTTTCTTCGAGGGATGGTGAGCATGCGCGCGATACGACTCCTGCTCGTTCTCCTGCTGGTGTTGGCCGGTACGGCCGTGGCCGCTGGCGGCGGTGACGCCGGGAACGGGGCCGCCCCCGCCCGGAACCTGTTCGTCACCCACGAGCGCTGCCTGGCCTGCCACAACGGACTCACCGCGCCTTCGGGCCTGGACATCTCCATGGGCAACGACTGGCGTTCCTCCATCATGGCCAACTCCGCCCGGGACCCCTATTGGCAGGCTTCCATCCGCCGCGAGGTGCTGGACCACCCTCGGGCCGAGGCGGAGATTCAGGACGAGTGCTCCGCCTGCCACATGCCCATGGCCCGCTACCAGGCCAAGGTGGGCGGGACCATGGGCCGGGTGTTCAGCCACCTGGCCGCCCTGCGGCGCATGGCGGCGGCCGGACAGGCCGCGCCCAATCCCATGACTCCGGCGGCCAGGCTGGCCTCGGACGGCGTTTCCTGTTCCATGTGCCACCAGATCGAGGCGGAGGGGCTGGGAACGCCTCAGAGTTTCGTGGCCGGGTTCACGGTGGACGAGGCCAGCGGGCTGGGCGCGGACCGCCAGGCCTTCGGGCCCTTTGAGATCGACGGCGGGCGGAAGCGGGTCATGCGTTCCTCCGCTCTGCTGGAGCCGAACCAGTCCAAACATGTGCAGGACTCCGCCCTGTGCGGCTCCTGCCACACCCTCTACACCCACACGCGCGGGCCGGGAGGCGAGGTCATCGGCAGGCTGCCGGAGCAGATGCCCTACCTGGAGTGGCGGCACAGCGACTACACGGAAGAGCGGTCCTGCCAGTCCTGCCACATGCCCGCCCTGGAGGAACCAGCGGAACTGACCTCCGTGCTGGGCAAGGAGCGGGACGGGTTCTCGCGCCACGTTTTCCGGGGCGGCAACTTCCTGATGCTGGACATTCTGCGCGAGAACGCCGGAGAGTTGGGCGTGGTCGCCCCGGCGGCGGACCTGCGCGTCACGGCCGAGCGCACGCGGGAGCACCTGCGGGAGAAGTCGGCACGGGTGGCGCTTGAGCGCACGGCCCTGGACGGGCGAAGTTTGGCGGTGGACGTGCGGGTGGAGAATCTGGCCGGGCACAAGCTGCCCACGGCCTATCCGTCTAGGCGGGCTTGGCTGCGCCTGCGGGTGGAGGACGCCGGGGGGAACGCGGTCTTCGAATCCGGGGCGCTCAACCCGGACGGCTCCATCCAGGGCAACGACAACGACCTCGACCCCAGGGAATATGAGCCGCACCGCGAGATGCTCACCGCGCCGGGGCAGGTGCAGATCTACGAGGCGGTCATGGCCGATCCGGACGGCGTTGTGACCACGGGGCTGCTGCGGGCCATCCGCTACGTCAAGGACAACCGCGTCCTGCCGCGAGGGTTCGCCAAGGACACGGCCGGGGAGGACATAGCCGTGCGCGGCCGAGCGGTGGACGACGAGGATTTCACCGCCGCGGGGGACACGGTGCGCTATCGGGTGGAGACTCCCGGCGGCGGAGGTCCGTACACCGTGCTGGCCGAGCTGTGGTACCAGCCCATCGGCTTCCGCTGGGCGAAAAACCTCGAAAGGCGGGAGGCCCCGGAAATAGCCCGCTTCACCGGCTACTACCGGGGGGTGGCGGGCAATTCGGCCATCCTGCTGGCCAGCGACAGGAAAACCGTGCGCTAGCTCCCTTCCCATAGCGGTCAGCCGCCTGCTTATTCGATGCCTCGCGGCCGCGTTGTCCGGCGGCCGCGGGGTTTTCTTTTTTCCACAGGGTGTTGTGTATTCCGCCTGGGTCGGGCGAGAATATGCTATGGTAAAAAGATATATCCCGGTTCTTTACAAGAAAAAAATGGGCATTAATATGGTGTGTAAAACACAGCGCGTTTCATTCCCGTGAAACGTCGCCGATTCTGTCGCAAGGAGGTGTCCATATGGAAATGAACAGGCTGAAACCGTGGAACTGGTTCCGCAAGGAAGAGCAGGAGGCCATGCCCGCCCGGTCCGAGTTCGGCGTGTCCAGAGAGATGCGTCCCTGGGATGTCTTCCGCGACATGGACCGCTTTTTCGAGCGCGCCATGCGCGAGGGAGGAATGCCGGAGTTTCCCGGCGAGTTGCAGTCCTTCAAGCCCCGGGTGGACATAGCGGGCAAGGACGGTGAATACGTGGTAACCGCGGAATTGCCCGGAGTGGACGAAAAGGACATCTCCCTGGATCTCTCCGGCGACAACTTGGTTCTGACCGCGAAGAAGGACCAGGAGAAGAAGGAAGAGGACAAAGAGGGCGGCTACTACCGGGTGGAGCGGTCCTACGGTTCCTTCCGCCGGGTATTCACCCTTCCCGCGGACGTTGACCGCGAGAATATCAAGGCCAACTACGACAAGGGCGTGCTGACCATCACCATGCCCCGCTCCGAGCAGCTGGAGCAGGGGGCCAAGCGCATTGAGATCGGCGGCTCATAGACGCCGGGCGCGCGGCATGCACGACGGGCGGACGGGCGGACCGGCCGCCCTTTTTTGTGTCCGCCGCTTTTCATCAGCGGTCGCCTAGCCTATCCTGGCCTACGGGAGGACGCATGGCCAGCGAAGACGTGGAGACATTCTACCAGTGGCTGGAGCACGACCCGGGCCTGAGGGAATCCTTCGAGCGCATCGACCCCTCGGCAGGGCGGGCGGCTTGGCTGCGGGCCGTGGTGGCCCTGGGCCGCGAGCACGGGCTGGAGTTCAGCGAAAAGGAGTTCGAGCGGGTCTCCGAGGAGCTTGCCGGACGGGGAGGCGGGGGCCGCAAGTCCGGCAAGCCCTGGTGGAAATTTTGGTAAGTCCGCCCGCCGTTCACGGGAGGCGCGCTAGTCCAGCTCCTTGGCCGTCCAGATGCAGCGGGCGATGATGCGGAAGTGGTCCTCGCCCCGTATTTCCTGTTCCACCCCGCCGTTGTCCGAGACCATGAGCACGGTGTCGCCGCGCTTGCGCAGCCGCTTGATGACGATGCCGTCCTGGTGCTCCACCAAAAAGACCCGGTTGTCAGCGAACTCCGTGCGCGACTCGTCGCAGAGCACGATGGAACCGTCCTCGATGGTGGGGGCCATGGAGTCGCCGTCGGCCCGCACCACCACCATGGAGCCGGGGCCGCCCTTGGTGCGCAGCCAGTCGGTGCGGAAGGCCAAGTGGGACTTGACCTGGCGGGACAGCTGCAGCGACTCCCCGCCCATGGTGGGCACCGCCTCCAGGAAGGGCACGCGGGTCAGGCCCTGCTGGCCGTATTCGGCCACATGTTCTGGCATGGAGAATTTTTTCCGCGAATCGTCTTCGGGGCGGTCCGCGATTTCCCTCCCCATGCGGAGCATGTCCTCGTAGCCGTAGCCGAGGAAGGAGGCGATGTAGCGCCTGGTCTCCTCGGTGCCGGCGCCGCGTCCGTTCTTGATGTCCGCGATGTAGCTCGATTCCTTTCCCAGGGCCTTGGCCAGCCGGGCCTGGGTACCGCGTTCGCGTCCAGCCAGGACGCCCTTGAGGGCCAGCCCGAAAATCTTTCCCGTGGTGTCGTACATGGCGCCATCCTACATGATTTGCCCCGGAAAGAACATTCTTCAAGTTCCAACAACCGGGTTGATAGTTTCGTTGTAATCCAATATACTGTTCGAAATCAAGGCGGGGCGTGAAAAATAGGTCAGCCATTTTGGAGCCTTGAGGTTTTCGTTTTTCAATTCGTGTTTCCGGTTGGTCGTGTTCCGGCCGGATGGTCCCCGGCTCGCCGGGGCGAACACCGCCCGCCCGCTTCGCAAGGCGGACGGGCGGAAAACACTGGAGGCGACATGATGCGCTACCGCTTCGTTGCGCGGCCGGATTCGGCCCGGCCGGCCGGGGGCGATCTCCCGGCCATTCGGCCGGAAACCGCGCCGGAGGGCCGCCACGGGCCGCGCCGGGAGCGGGCATGACCCGGAGGGGGCACCGTCCGCGCCACTTCGCCATTGAGGAGCTGGTCCCGCCCGAGTTTCTGCGTGAATACACGGAGCGCATTCTCTGGGGATTGCTCGATTCCAGGCTGTTGTGGACCATCGACGCCTTGCGCGACATTTATGGGCCGCTTGTCGCCAACACCTGGCACGGCGGCGGCGAGCACGCCTACCGGGGGCTGCGTCCGCACGATTGTCACGTGGGCGCCCCGCTCTCCGACCACAAGTACGGCCGGGCGGTGGACCTGGTGCCCGTGCATGCCACGTCGGAGCAAATGCGGGAGGACATTCGCCGCGACGCCCATCCCGAGGCCTTCCAGCATCTCACCGTGGTGGAGCTGGATACGCACTGGCTACACATCGGCTTCCGCAACATCGACAACTCAGACGGCATCATCTGGATTCCAAGGGGGTGATTCCAATGGCCATCCTGCTCGTGGGAAAGGAACAGATCGCCAAGGCCCTGGGCGTGGGTAAAAACACCATCCCGCGCCTGGTGCGCGAAGAGGGGCTGCCGGCCTGGCGCGAAGGCTCCAGGGGCATATACCGCGCCCTGCCGGACGACCTGACCACCTGGCTCAAGCAGCGGCGGCGCCAGTACAAGGGCGACTGCTGACGCGGGCCTCGTCCGATGCGGGCGGCCGGCAAGTGAAGCGGCTCCGGGGGAAGGGCGCTCCCTCCCCGGAGCCGCCCGATCAACCAGTGGCGGGGGAGAAAAGCAGGGGGGAAAATTAGATGTTTCGCACGGTTTGTTCTGGAAAAGGCCGAATCCCTCCAACGTGGCGGATTCGCCGGAGAACTTCCCTCGCGTGTCCCGCCATGACCAATCCCGCGAACACACATGTGAATTGTTTTGCCGCGGGTCCAGGCCACGCGAGTCCTGGTCGCCCGAAGGGCGAACCCGTAGATGTCTTCGATGTCCTGTGATTCAAGGAGGTTTTGTTTATGTTGGTCTATGTGGCCCGCGACAGGGACGGCGAGGTGCGTCTGCATGGGAAGCGCCCGGAGCGTCTTGAGGCCTTGGGGCTGTGGGATTCGGGCGGGGAGGCGGCCACGCTGGCGGGGGAGTGGCCGCGAGCGGTCTGGCGGGAGGGGCCGGTGGCGATGCGCCTGGTGGCGGCGGTGGATGCCCCGCGCGTCCCGGCGTGGGCTCCTGGGGTGAGGGGGTGTGGAAAACATACGTAAACGGCCTGATATTTTTTGTCTAATTTGTCGCAAGCTTTGCATGCCGTGGGTCGCGGCATGATAATTTTCGCACAACCTCTTATGGAAATGGAAAAACGTATCCGATGTGGGATAGGCGGAGGGTCGGAAAAGGCTCCGTTCCGGGCTGGGCGGTTCGGCGTCGCTGGAAGGGGCCCTCTTTTCATACGGCGCGCGACCCGGCGGGGGCGCGCCGGACTATTTCGCAGGAGGGTGTATTCCATGAGCATTCGTCTCAAGCTGCTGCTGCCCATCATACTGACAGTGGTGGTGCTGGGGCTGGGCGGGTATTTCGTCATCCAGGGCCAATTGGACGAACTCCGGGACATGAACGTCCGGGCGCGGGTGGAGTCCAAGCAGGGCGAGATCGCCAACGCCATCGACGAAGCCTCCCGCTTCGCCCGCGATACGGCGGCCATCTTCTCCAAGCTGCCCGAGGTGATCGAGGCCTACCAGCAGGCCACGGGCGGGGACGTCAATGATCCCGAGGACCCCGCGGCCCAGTCCGCCCGCGAGATGTTGCGCCGGAGCCTGGCACCGGCCATGGCCGGGTACGCCTCGGTGAACCAGGGGGACAAGCTGCGGCTGCACTTCCATCTGCCCTCGGGCCGCTCCCTGGTGCGCATGTGGCGCGACAAGCAGGCCAGGCGCGGCGGGCAATGGGTGGACATCTCCGACGACATCTCCTCCTTCCGCCAGACCGTTTTGGATGTGAATTCCCGTGGCGAGCCGGTGCAGGGCATCGAACTCGGGCGTGGCGGCTTCGCCATCCGTGGGCTGGCTCCGGTCGAGTCGGGCGGGCGGCAGCTTGGCAGCGTGGAAACCCTCATCAGCTTCGAGCCCATCCTGCGCTCCGCGGCCAAGGGCGAGGCCGGAAACCTCATCCTCTATATGAACGCGGACAAGCTGCCCATCACCACCAAGCTGCAGGACCCTGATGAATATCCCGTGCTGGGCGGGGAGTATGTGCGCATAACCTCCACCGCCCGGGGCGGCGGCGTTCCCGAGGGGGTGGACCGCGCCCTGCTGAACGCCGGGACCGGGGGCGTGAGCATGCGGCAGGTGGAGGGCGGCGCCCTGGCAGCCTTCCCGGTGAACGACTACAAGGGCGATCAGGTGGGCGTGCTGGTCTACGCCCTGGACACCTCGGCGCAGCAGGCGGTCATCGGCCGCGCCGAGCGGATATTCCTGGGCGTGCTGGCGGCCATCCTGGTCATCCCCGCCCTGCTGGTGGCCCTGCTGGCCGGCCGCTACATCGCCGGGCCGGTCTCCCGCATCGTGGCCGTCATCAAGGACATCGCCCAGGACAAGGCCGACCTGACCAAGGAGCTGGACATCAAGCAGCGCGACGAGATCGGCGAACTGGCCACCTGGTTCAACCGCCTCACCCGAAAGATAGACACCATCCTCTGCGACAGCGAAGGCTACGTGAACATGCTCAACGCCGTGGCCGACCCCATCTTCGCGGTGGACGACGACTACAACATCACCATGGCCAACAAGGCCACCCAGCGGTTCCTGGGCATGGACATGGAGCAGTTGAAGAACAAGCGCTGCTCCCAGCTCTTCAAGACCGAGCTGTGCGGCACCGACCGCTGCCCCATGGGCCAGACCATGCGCCACGGCAAGTGCACCGAGGCCGAGGTCATCCGCATCGGCGACGAGAACGACCCCACCTACATCCTGCCGACCACGGACATCCTGCTGGACTGCCACGGCAAGAAGGCGGGCTATGTTGAGGTGGCCCGCAACGTCACCGACCTGATCAAGAAGGAGCACGAACTCAACGCCAACCTGGAGCGCGTGGAGCGGGTCAACTCGCAGGCCTCCGGCGCGGCGGGCGAGGTTTCGGACGCCGCGGACAACCTCTCCGTGGCCTTCGAGCAGATCGTCACCGGGGCCTCCCGCCAGCGGGAGAACGTGCAGGACACCGCCTCGGCCATGGACGAGATGAACTCCTCCGTGCTGGAAGTGGCCAGAAACGCCTCGGACACCGCCTCCCAGGCGGACACCGCCCGGGAGCGGGCCACCGCCGGGGCGGAGATCGTCTCCCAGGTGGTGGAGGCCATCGACACCGTGCGCAAGCAGGCCAACGAGACCGCCGAATCCATGTCCGAGCTTGGCGAGCGGGCCGAATCCATCGGTCAGGTCATGAACGTCATCACGGACATCGCGGACCAGACCAACCTGCTGGCGCTCAACGCGGCCATCGAGGCCGCCCGCGCGGGCGAGGCCGGGCGCGGTTTCGCCGTGGTGGCCGACGAGGTGCGCAAGCTGGCGGAAAAGACCATGTCCGCCACCAAGGAGGTGGGCGAGGCCATCCAGGCCATTCAGGACAACGCCCGCAAGAACGTGGATGGCGTGCATGCCTCGGTGAAATCCGTGGAGCAGGCCACGGAGCTGGCCAACCAGTCGGGGGAGGCCCTGCAGGAGATCGTGGCCATCGTGGCCCAGACCACCGACCAGGTGCAGTCCATCGCCTCGGCCGCGGAACAGCAGTCCGCCACCTCCGAGGAGATCAACCGCTCCATTTCGGAAATCTCCCGCATCACCGACGAAACCGCCGACGCCGTGGACCGTTCCGCGCAAAACGTCCGCAAACTGGCCGACCTCGCCTCCACCCTGCGCGACATCTCGCAAGGCTAGAAAGCGCTGGAAAAACATGGAAGGCGGCGGAAGGGCACAGCCCTTCCGCCGCTTTTTTTTCGTGCGATGCGGGAAAGAGGGTGGAAGGGAATGGTGGAAGGGAACGCGTGGTTGTTGGCGGGTAGGTGAAAGTTTCCTTTGGAGTCTGCGCATCAAGAGCCAAACGGCCGGGATGGGTTGCAACCGGTTGGATTCGCCTCGAAATCGTACAATCGCCGGGGCGCTCCCTCGCCGCACTCCACCGCGCGTCATCACTCGTCACAACCGCAAACCGAGTTTGCCTCGGACCCGGGGCCGCGCAGGCCCTGGCCGCCCGAAGGGGGAATGCCCGCCGTCAGCGTGTTACGGCGATCAGTTCCCGCACGGCTCGGATGAAGTCGTTCATGCGGACGGGTTTGCTGAGGTAGGCGTCGTAGCCGCCGTCGAGGATGCGACGCCGGTCTCCTTTCATGGCGCAGGCGGAGACGGCCAGGATGGGGATGGCGGAAAGGCCGGGAGTGGCCTTGATGCGGCGGACTTGCTCAATGCACTTTTCCGGCGGGTACTGGACGTCGAGGACGATGAGGTCGAAGTCGCAGGTATGCAGCTTTGCCAGTGCTTTCTCTTCGTGGTCCACACCAACGGGCAGCATGCCGGCGCGTTTGAGAACGCTGATGAAGAAGTATCTGTTGCTCAGGACGGGCTCGTTCACCAGCACCAGGGGCTTGGCGGTCAAGCGGGGGGTATCGGCGAGGCGGTCGTGGCAGAAGGTGACTGATTCGCGCGCCGAGGGACCAGCCGGAAGTGCTTGTGGAAAGTCGCTGCTGTCATGGAAACGGATATTCATGATGGCTCCGAAAGTTGCTGCGTACTGTACGGTCCACGTTTTTATCCGCCTCCTCTTACATATTTCTCACCCGCCCAACTTGTGGGTTCTGGACGCGTATCGGCTTTGGCCATACCCTGGCCGAAACCGATAGAGGGAGCGGGATATGACCACCATTCGCCGCAACGCCGCGCTGGAGCAGTGCGAGTTGCTGGATCGTTCGCCGTGCCGGGTGCTGCTGGTGCAGGCCAGGGCCGGGCAGGGCAAGACGGTGCTGGCCGGGCAGTTCGCCGAGGAGGGCGGGGGTCCGGCGGGCTGGGTGGCCCTGAGCGGGCTGCACGCCTCGCCCACGGTGTTTCTGGAGGCTCTTTTGCGGGAGCTTTCGCGTCTGGCCCCGGAGGTGTCGCCGGAGGTGGTCATGGCCCCGGTGCTGGCCAGCACCACGCCAGGGGAGCGGGAGGTGGCCTTCCGTTCCGCCCTTGAGGCCGCCTTCGACGGCCGCGACGTTCGCCCCGCGCGGCTGGTGGTGGACGACGCCCATTTGCTGCTGGACTCCCCGGAATCCCTCGGCCTTCTGCGGGCGGCGGTGGACGCCACCCCGGACAGCCTGTCCTGGCTCGTCCTCACCCGGCACAAGCTGGAGCGGGAGGGCAAGCCGCTGTTCCGCTTCAACGAGTACCTGCGCATCGACGAGGGGCTGCTGGCCTTCGAGCGGCGCGAGGTGGTGGAACTGTACTCCGAGGTCTTCGGGGAGAAGCTGACCTCGGGCGAGGCGGACGGACTGCTCCGGGCCACCGAGGGCTGGCCCGCGGGGCTTGTGCTGTTGCATTCGGAGTCGCGCGGGCAGGGGCTGAACCTCACCCCCGGGGCCTCGCTGGACAGCTACTTCCTCAGCCTGTGCCTGGCCGGGGCGGACGAGGAAACCGCCACCCAGGCCATGCTCCTGGCCCACCTCAAGGAGATGCCCCGCGAACTGCTGGAGGAACTGCGGCTGGAGAAGGCCCAGGCATGGCTGGAAGGGCTGGCGCAAAGGCGTCTGTTCGTGCGGCGGGCGGAACGGGCGGGAGGCGTTACCTACTTCTTCCACCACCTGTTTCAGGAGAGCCTGCGCACGGCTGCTGGGGAGAATCTCGATCCGGAGCGTTTGCGGGAGTTCTGCCGCGCCGCCGGGGACAGGCTGGCCCGCCACGGCTCGCCGGAGGAGGCCATGCTCCTGGCCGCCTCGGTGCAGGACTGGCCGGTGCTGCTGGATATCCTGCGGGAGCACGGCGTGGGCCTGCTCTTCCGCAACCGCGACTCCCTGGTGCGCCAGGCCCTGGCCGACTGCCCGCAGGGAGATTTGGAATCCTCGGCCTGGGCCTGTCTCTGCCTGGGCCGCGCCCTGCTCACGGAAGACCCGGGACGCAGCGAACAGCTCTACCAGCGTGCGGCGGAGCGGTTCGTGGAGGCGGAGGATAGGTTTGGGGAGTTGTTGGCTCTGGTGTTGTTCGTCCAGTTCGAGATTTTCGTCAAAGCGGATTTGCGAGGGATGCGTGACATAGCCCCACGGTGTGAACGTCTCCTAGAAGAGCTTCAGGAATACTTGCCGCCAAAGCTAGAGCAAATCTGTTTGGAGCAGATATGCTATGCCATATGCTATGGCACAGGCGACTTTACTCACGCCACCAAAACACTTGAAAAATGCAGTGCATTTTCTTCACAGATCGGATTTGGCTCTCTCCCTCCGGAATTGCTCATTGTTGCCAGCCATATATGGACCGTGCAAGGTAATGAAATCGCCGCATTGCGAATGCTGCAAAAGCACTATCACAGCCGCAATGATGCATCTCTCAGTCCAGTAGCAAAAATTCTTTTCAATATTGTCTATCTCAACACAAGTCATATGCGAGGCAGGTTGGATGACTATGCATCCATGCGTGATGAATTGCTCTCTAATCACCAAGATGCATTGCAGAACAGCTATTTTGATGGCTTCATACGGATTTGGGATATTGATCTTGTCCGGAAGAAAGACGACCAGCAGGGTGTCCTGCTCATGGTGGATGAAGCCCTCTCGGATCCGAGAGTCGCCGGTATCTCCCATATTTCCAGTTTATGCTACATGGCCCGGGCTATGGCCTTGGCCATGCTCGGGGAGTCCGACAAAGCCTGGACTTCCATATCGCAAGCACTGCGGCTGCGTGCGAAATGTGGCGGGTTGATGTTTATTCACCTCGGCCATTCGGTGACCGCCTGCGTGCTCTCTCTCATTGGCGATCATCGCCGTGCTGAGCACGTTTTCGCGCGTTGTCTGCGGCGTTCGGACCAGTTTGGGGAGTATTCCGTCCGCGCCCAGCTCTACGCCTACCGCGCCCACATGCGGCTGGACCAGGGGCGGATGGACGAGGCTATGGCGGATTTTCGGGCCATGCTGGCCACCCTGGCCGTGTACGGCAACACCTACTTTTTCTACTGGTCGGACCGCGTCATGCTGCGGCTGTTCGGGGAGGCGGCCCGGCGGGGAGAGATGACCGCCCAGGCGGAAAAGATTCTGCGGCGGCAGCTCGACCACGGCGTCCACCAGGGGGAGATCGTGCCGCTGCTGCGTGTCCGCTCCATCGGCGAGTTGCGCTTGAGCGCGGCGGACGGGGCCGCCCTGGACCGGGGCGACCTGACCGCCGGGCAGGAGGCGCTTTTGCGTTTGCTGTTGCAGCGGCCGGACAGAAGTCTGGCCGTGGAGCGGGTGATGGCCGCGCTGTGGCCGGAACAGGCCCAGGGCAAGGCCAGGCGCAGCTTCGACACCGCCCTCTCCCGGCTGCGCAAGCTGCTGGACGCCACCTTCGGCTCCGGGCGCGGCAAGGCGTATCTGCGGACCCGCTCCGGGGTGCTGCGGCTGGCCTGCTGCCGGGTGGACGCCGAGGAGCTGCGGGCGGAGATCGAGGAGGGGCTGCGGGCCGCGCGGGAGAACGAGCCCTGGCACGCGGACATGCGCTTCAGGGCCATGCGGCGGCTGGTGGAGGCCGCGCCGGGGGACGCGGAGTGGCCTTTCGAGCTGGCCGAGGCCGTCAGCCGGGCCGCCCTGGCCTGGGCGGACATCCTGGTGGCGGCGCGGGAGAGCCAGCGCGCCGTGGAGGCCCTGCAAAGCGCCCTGCGCCCGGCTCCGCTGGACGAGCCCCTCAACATGCGCCTCTACCGCCTGCTGCTGGACACCCGCCAGTCCGACCACGCCGCCAGGCACCTGCGGGAATACGCCGACCGCCTCCTTGAAGCGGGCTTTTCCCAGGACGACGTGGAGGAGGTTCTGGCGGGATTCGGCGAGTAAGGCGGGAAGCTGGCCGCCTCCACGCCGGTCAGAACTCGTAGCCGAACGCCTCCACGTCCTTGGCGTACACGTCGGCCACGATTCGTTTCGACGGCTCATCGTAGTATTCCCTGTACGGCCGCTTGGCCCTGTTCACGTTCTTCCTGTCCAGTCTGGCGCGCAGTCCGAGTTTATCGGAAATGACGCCGAAATCCTTGCCCAGCGTCTCCAGCCTGGCCACGTAGCCCACGGACAGGTTTTGGCCGTCCAGAGTCAGGTAGTCGAACTGCGGCCGGAAGTGATGGTACGTCCGGGCGTTTTCCGGCGAGAGCCAGCCACTGACGAAGGCGGGGAAGTCGTTGAAGCGGGCGATGTGCCGTTCCGCCCACCGCCTGTCGTCCTCGTTCATCCCGCCGCGCTTGAGGAAGAGGAAGGCGGAGACCAGCCTGTCCCACGGGTTCCTGACCACGGTGAACTTGAAGAACTTCCGGAACTCGCGCGGGCTGAATATGGCGGCGTATTCACGGATGGTCCTGTGCCCCCCGGCGAGGTTTCCGAACAGGGCCAAGCACACGGAAACGCCCGCGCATTTGGGGATGTGGACGAAGATGGCCTGGTGGTCGAGGAAGGGTTTCAGGGAGTAGGTCGTCGTCGTGGTCCTGCGCCGCAGAACCATGTTCCGGCAGCTCTCCAGGGGGGAGAGGAACGGATGGGTGTAATGACGCAAGGCGAGGGCGAGGCGAACCTCATCCCGGCCCGCCTTGTGTTCCCCTCCTCCCTGGTGGATTCGCGGCATGGCGTGCGCCTCCCGGTTTTGCCCGACAGGTGGGGAGAAAAGCACCATCTCAGATGGTCGCTTGGATGCCGGGCCTGCCCGCGCGGGACGCGAACCCCTTTGCAAATGGCGTGCGGCGGGGCGGCGAATAGCCGCCGGTTCCTTGACCGCCGAAGGGCTTCTCATGGAAAGCCGGAGAGTTCGACGCGGGACTGCGGGTATGGGAGGGCCGTGCGTATCCTACCGGACGGGGCGGAATGTAAAGGCCGCCGACGTCCGTGCCTGAAAAATTGACAACATTTCTCAGCCGCGCCGTTTGCGGCGGGCCTTCCAGACCACCCCGGCGCCGCCTGCCAGCAGCAGGGCCTGGCTGCCCGGTTCGGGAGCGGGCACGGGGCCCTGGCCGTGGAGCGCGTCGTTGGCGCAGTTCATGGTGAAGCCGTAGGTCAGGGTGCCGCCGGGGCTCAGGCCCAGCAATCCGCTTATTCCGGACACGTCCCAGTAGGCGCTGTAGGTGTCCGCCAGCACAGGGTCTTTTTCCCAGCCGGAGAAGGCGGCGGAGCCGATGAGCCCTGCCTGCTCCAGCGTGGCCAGCACGGGATGCCCCTTGCGCTCCAGGCCGCCGAGGGCGTTGTAGACGTCGTCGGAGAAGGCGTAGGACCCCGCGTCCCCGTATGCCAGGTTCACGCCGTAGACGTTCCGGCTT
The DNA here is from genome assembly GCF_000711295.1 of Desulfohalovibrio reitneri. NCBI lineage: Bacteria > Pseudomonadati > Thermodesulfobacteriota > Desulfovibrionia > Desulfovibrionales > Desulfovibrionaceae > Desulfohalovibrio > Desulfohalovibrio reitneri. The sequence goes on from NZ_JOMJ01000004.1 coordinate 69,535, forward strand.
CCGGCCTCGCGGCTGAGGGCGTTGGCCAGCGCCACGTCCCAGTAGCCGTCGGAGTCCACGTCCAGGAACCAGTCGCCGGGGACCACCGTGTCCCACAGGGCTGTGGACGGCGCGGAGTAATCAACCCGGATTCCTAGCAAATGCTGCCCATTAAAGACGAACTCGCCGCCCAGCAAGTCGGGGGTTCCGTTGACGTCCCTGGCGTTCTGCCCGGAAAGCGGGCTGGCGTAGCCGGGCCAGTGGACCACGGAATCGGAAAAGACGAAGCCGTGGGCGGGGAGGGGGGAGCCGAGCAGGAGGGCCAGGGTGAGCAGGAGCGGGAGTCGGTACATGATCTTCTCCATGATTTGTGGATAGTCAGCAAAGGACGTACCAAAGCGATGCTGCCGTGCGGGGCGGATGGGCCGGACAAGTCGAACAACCTTACATTGGCGCGGATTGCCTGCGCGGGAGTGCAGGGGGACAACACGGGGAAGATTGCATAACAGGCTGAAATGGCGTGCCTACGTATGCATGGCGCACAGCTTGCAATACGGGCGGAAGGCATTCCCCACTAAAGGAGACTTCCCGTGAAAAAGATCGTGCTGGCTCTGTTTCTGCTCTGCCTGCCCTCCATGGCCTCCGCCCTGCCGGTGGTGAGCCTTGGGCCGTCAATCCAGTCCGACTCCGACTTTTTCTCCTGGCTGCCGGCCGGCGGCGTGGAGACGTTCGTGGCCCAGGGCCGCATCGGCGACCTCGGCGGCGCCGCCACATACGAGGTTGGGCTGCACGGTCCGGACATGTTCACAAACGCCGGGCCGATACCCGGAGGCAGCAGCCAGTGGGCCTGGTCCAACGGCGTGGGCTACGATTTCAGCCTGTCCCGCTCCGGCGGCCTCATAAACTTCCAGCTTGGCGGCTACGACGGTTCCCTGGCCGAGTCGGCCGAGACCAACCTGCTGGCCATCCGCATGTCCGTGGCCCCGGACAGCGGCCTTGACCTGACAGGCCTGGAGATGGACGGCTCCCAGTTGCCCGACTTCGCCAACGACAACAACCTCGCCAACCGGATCGTGGCCTACATGGTGGTTGAGGGGTTCGGCGCCGACTTCTATTTGGACGGCCTGGCCGGGATGTCCTGGCTGAACCAGGCGCCGGGGCAGTCGAACCTGGCCTTCCAGATCAAGGGCTACAGCGTGCCCAACCCCGTGCCCGAACCGGCCACCCTGCTGTTTTTGGGCGCCGGACTCCTGCCCATGGCCTACATGGCCAGGCGGAAGAAGCGGAATTGAAACGCCGGCCCGGGGCGGGAACGAGAGGCCGGTTCCTTCGGGAATCGGCCTCTGGCGCGTGGTGCGGGGAACAATGCGTGGAACGGACAACTCGGCCCGCTCCATGTTTCATGGAAACGGGTGGAGCGGAAGCCGCGCAACCCCCTTGCTGTGGGCGGAAATAGCGGCTTTTCCTTTTGGCATGCTTCTCGCTTGATTCTCGTGTTGGACCTTGCCGCCAGCCCCGCGCCAGGCCGTCCGCCATTGCCGCGAGGGCGGGCTTTGGGCGTGGTCCACGGGAGGAGAAGTGTGAAACGGAGCATCGAACGGCGCCGCACCATCCGGATCCGGCGTTCGTCACTGCTGGAAGCCAGGCTGGAAGACCTGGACAGGCCGAGCATCAAGATCGCGGAGACCCTGGACGAGTACATCCAGTCCTTCCGCCTGGTGCATGACGAGTATCTGGCCCAGGGATACATCCCCGTGCCGGAGTCGGGGGGAATGAGTTACAACCTGTACAATTTCCTGCCGAAAACCTGTATCTTCATCTTCAAGTCCTACCTGGACGTGCTGTCCACCCTGACCTACGTGCCGGACAACGACGTATTCGGCCTGCCCATGGACACCCTCTACAAACCCGAGGTGGACGAGCTGCGGGCCAGGGGGCGCAAGGTGGTGGAGCTGGGCGCGCTGGCCACCGTGCGCAGCAAGCGCTGGCGCAACATCCTGATGATGACGGTCAAGGCCATGTTCCATTACGCCAAGTTCACCCGGGCCAACGACCTCTGCATCACGGTCAACCCCAAGCATGTCCGGTTCTACAAGAACATTTTTCTTTTCGAGGACTTCGGCGAGGAACGCTTCTTCGAGAAAGTGGGCGCTCCGGCCGTGGCCCTGCGGGTGTCATTCGACAACATCGAGGAAAAGCTGGCCAAGACCTACGGCGGCATGGACTTCGACACCGACCTGCACGGCTTCTTCGTGCAGATGAACCGCAACCCCATGGAGCCGGACATTCCTGAATACCAGGTGGAGCGGCGCAGGCCCCTGGAGTACGAAGTGGCCAGGCACCTGCTGGCAAACAAGCCGGAGCTCCTGTGCGACTTCAAGAACGAGGAGCAGGCCAGATACTTCGAGGGCTTGTATCACAAGGCACTGTACGCGCCGACCGGGGTGGCCAGGGTTCCCTGCGCGCCCGACGTGACGCAATGAACATCATCGAGGACAAACGGCTCGAAGGCCCCTGGGCCGGTCCGCTGGGCAGGCTGGGCATCACCACGCTGGAGCAGTTCCAGGACGAGGCCTTCGCCCGCAACCTCGGCATCCTGGACTTGGCGGAGCAGGACAGGCTGTCCCAGGCCACCGTCTGCATCCCCGGCATGGGCGGGGTGGGCGGCCAGCACCTCATGGGGCTGGTGCGGCTGGGCATCCGCCGTTTCCGGCTGGCCGATCTGGACACCTTCGACCTGGCCAACTTCAACCGCCAGTATGGCGCCACGCTCAACGGCCTGGGCTCCCCCAAGCTGGACGCCATGCACTCCACGGCCTGGTCGGTGAACCCCTTCCTGGAAGTGGAGCAGTACCCGGACGGGCTGGGGGAGCAGAACATCTACTCCTTCCTCAAGGGCGCGGACCTGGTCATGGACGGCCTGGATTTCTTCGAGTTCCCCATGCGGCGGCGGCTGTTCACCCTGGCCAGGGAGATGGGCATACCAGTGGTCACGGCCGGGCCCCTGGGGTTCGGGGGCGCGCTTCTGGTCTTTACCCCGGAGGGCATGTCCTTCGACCGCTACTTCGACATCCGCGAGGGGCAGACCCTGGAGGAGCGCTTTCTGCGCTTCGGCATGGGGCTGGCCCCCAAGGGGATGCACCTCAAGTACATGGACCTCGGACGGGTGAACCTGCACGCCAAGGCCGGGCCGTCCACCTCCATCGCCTGCCATCTGTGCGCCTCCCTGGCCTGCATGGAGGCCATCCGGCTGCTTCTGGACCGGCCCGGCGTGCGCGAGGCCCCACGCTACATGCAGTTCGATCCCTACCTGACCAGGCTGCGCACCGGAAAGCTGCGCTGGGGCAACCGTGGACCGGTGCAGCGCGCCAAGATTTTCGTGGCCTCGCGTTTCCTTCTGGACAACGAGCCGCCGGCCGGGCAGCGCGCTCCGGATTTTCCGGACACCATCATGGTGGGCTCCTCGGTGAGCGACGAGGCCCTGCGCTACATCATGCACGCCGGCGTTGCCGCGCCCTCCGGGGACAACGCCCAACCCTGGAAGCTGCGGCCCAAGTCCTCGGCCGTGGGCCTGCACCTGGACGCCGACGCGGACCGCTCCTTCTTCAACGTGCGCCAGATCGCCTCCCTCATCTCCTGCGGGGCGGTGCTGGAGAATATGCGCGTGGCGGGGGCGGCCATGGGGCTGCGGGGCGAGGTGGTGGAGGCGGACTCCTTCCCGGGGAACGGCCCGGTGGCCGAGCTGCGACTGACCGCCGCTCCGGAGGTTGGGGACGCCCTGCACGACGCCATCTGGGAGCGCACCACCAACCGCCGCCTTTACAGCCGCAAGCCGGTGCCCGAGGGGGTGCAGCGCCGCCTGGCCCGCGAGGCCGGGCTTGTGGGCGGGGTGCGTTTGCACTGGCTGGAGGGGAAGGAGAGCCTGGAGCGGCTGGCCCGCGTGGTGGCCAGGGCGGACACCATCCGCACGGAGCACCGGGGGCTGCACGAACATTTCCACGCCATGCTGCGCCACTCCAAGGACGAGGCGCGCAAAACCCGCGACGGCCTGCCCGTGGACAACCTCTACGCGGGCAAGTCCGGGGAGTTGTTTCTGCGGGCCACCGGACCGTGGCCGGTCATGCGGACGGCCAACCTCTTGGGAGCCAGCCGCATGATGGCCATGCACTCGGCGCGGGGCATCCGCCACAGCGGGGCGGCCGTGCTGCTGACCACCACCGGCTTCGGCTGGGAGGACTTTCTGCGAGGCGGCCGGGCGCTTGAGCGGTGCTGGCTGCGGCTCAGCCAGCTGGGGCTGGCCATGCAGCCCATGACCGCCATCACGCTTTTCCGCCTGCGTTGGGTGCTGGAAGGGGAGGAGGAGTTCGACCCGGTGCACAGGAAGCGGCTACGTTCCCTGTGGCCCATCTACCAGGAACTGTTTCCCCAGGCCAACCTGGACCGCGAGGGCGAGGTCATGCTCTTCCGCATCGGTCACGCCCGGCCCATCACCCGCGGCACCCTCCGCCGCAAGCTGGATTCCTTCATTCTCTAGGCCCCGGTTGGGGCGCTTTCCAGGGGCTTCATCCCGGCGACCGGGCGGTAGCCGGGAAGCCGGGCGTTCCCGTGGTGCTTGATTCAATTCCATCCAAGGGCTTTGCTTACCCGCCGAAGCTGGGGACTGGTATTCGCTTGATTCATGAATCGCCAGTAGCAGACGCCGGCGGCGTCTCGCGGGTCAGGGGCCTGTTGCTTCGGGCCTCGCTTGGGGAGCCGGAGCGGCCGCGATTACAAAGCCTGCCCGGCCAGGGGGCGCATATGGTGGAAACCGGAGCAGGGGGATGCGGCGCCGCCGTGTCGCCGTCGTGGAGTCCCGGAAAAGCGATCGTTCCGGTTGGTAAACAAAAAAGTGCGGGAGGGCCCGAGGGCCCTCCCGCGATGTGGGGGGGGGAAGTGACGTTGTTGGGGCTTAGGCCGCGGCGTTCTTCTTCTGGCGGCGGCGGAAGCCAGCCAGGCCCAGCAGGCCGGCGCCGGTGATCAGCAGGGTGCCCGGCTCGGGGGTGGCCAGGACCGCGGGGTCGTCGCTGATGAAGGCCCACTCGGAACCGGCGTTGGGGTTGGTCTGGAAGGTGGACTCGCCGTAGAGGTTGACGTCCAGGTCGAAGAGGGCTTCGGCCGGATCGTTCAGGATGATGTCGGCGAAGGAGGAGTTGTAGTAGTTCAGGCCGAACCAGGTGTCGCCCTGCACCAGACCGGAGGTGGGATCGATGGTCGGGGTGCTCCACCAGTAGCCGCCGTCGAGGGTCAGGTCGAGCCAGGTGTTGCCGTCGGTGTAGGTGGTCAAGCCATCGGCCACGGTACCGGCGTCGGGGACGGATTCGGTGCTGTCGGCGTAGAGCTTCAGGACCACCTCGTCGCCCAGCTCGGCGTCGCTGATGATGCCGTTGGGGTCGGTGGAGGGGGCGCCGAAGATGAAGTTGCCGAAGCCGTCGATGGACGTGACTTCGAGCAGGAAGTAGCCGGTCAGGGTGTCGAAGCCGCCGGCGACCGTGTCGTCAGAGTTCCAGTACGTGGTGGACTGGTCGAGATTCGTGATGTTCTGGGCGGTCAGGATGCCGTAGAAGGTGGAGCCGACACCGGCAACTTCCTGTCCTTCCTGAAGGATCACGTTCTCAAAGTTGTTGAAGAAAATCTTGTTCAGCCCCGGGCCGAGAACGGGAGCGGCGAAGGCGCTCCCAGCAGCGATCACCATGATCGCAGCGCTGAGGATGAGGGTTCTGAGGGTCGTCCGCATCGTAAAACCTCCAAGTTGGTTTTTCTCCATCTGGAGGCTCTGTTTGCACGGGGTGTGCCAGTCTTTACTGTACTGAAATAACTGGCTATTTGTCATGTTTTTTCTCTGGCTGGGCCTTTGTCTGTAAGGTGTCCCGACAAGCGTGGCAGGGCTGTCGACAATCATTCATCCGCTTGCGGCGCCCCGTCCACCTGGATGAAGGCGTCCATGCGCAGCCCGGGGTAGATGTCGGGGTTGCCTTCGAAATCGATGAGGACTTCCAGCACCCGGCGATCCTTGCGCTCCTCGGGTTCGCCGGTCTGGATGCGCTTGGGCCCCACCATCTCGCCCACGTCGATGACCACGCCGGGGAAGCGCCTGTCCCCGTAGGCGTCGGCCCGGGCGTAGGCGGGCTGCCCCTCGCGCACCAGGGCCACGTCGCTCTCGTCCACCTCGGCCCGCAGCCGCAGTTGACTCATATCGCCCACGGTCATCACCGGGGAGGCGAAGAATTCCGACACGGCCTCCCCCTCCTTGCGGTGGATGCGCAGGATCTCCACGGAGCGGCGGGTGCGCAGTTCGGTGTTCTGCAGGGCGGCCCTGGCCTCGTCCACCCGCGCCTTGGCCTCTTCCAGGAGGGCGCTGGCCTCGGCGATGTCCTCCTCCCGGCCGGTGGCTGTCTGCTGGTACTGCTGCCGGATGGCCTCGTACCGCTGCTCCGCCTCCTGGTACTCGGTCCAGGCGCGTTCCGCGGTCTCCTGGTCGATGAGGTCCTGCTCCACCAGCTCCTGCCTGCGCTCGGCCTCCTTGCGGGCGTTGCGCATAGTCACCTGGGCCCGCTGCAGTTCGGCCAGAACCTCCTTCTGCTTTTCCGGACGCGCGCCGGAGAGCATGCGGTCCAGGGCGGCCTCGCGGGCGGTGACCAGGTTTTCCGCCTGGGCCAGCATGGCTTCCTCCTCCTCGCTTTCCAGGGTGGCCAGCAGGGTGTCGGGCTCCACGTTCCGCCCCTCTTCCACCAGAATCTCCTTGATAACGCCGGTGGCCTCGAAAGAGAGCAGGATTTCCTCGTCCAGGGGCTCCGCCCGTCCGGCGGCGGCCACCCACCGCCCGTCCTCCTCGTCGGGCATGGTCTCCACGAAGGAGGATGTGGCGTTTTCCGCGGGCGCGGGCTGGCGGCTCTGCCAGATGGCCACCGAGCCGCCCGCCAGGATCAGGATCGCGAGCAGGAGAAGGATGGTTTTCATGGTTCGCCTTCGGCATCTAGAGGTTGTTCCCTGGAAAGCTTGCCGTCCTCGATGGTCACGACCCGGTCGGCGTACCGGCGGATGCGCGGGTCGTGCGTGACCACCACCAGCGTCCTGCCCAGCTCGAAGGTCAGCCGGTGGAGCATGTCCAGGATGCGTTGGCCGTTCTCCGAGTCCAGGGCGGCCGTGGGCTCGTCAGCCAGGATGATTTCCGGTTCGCCGCACAGGGCGCGGGAGACGGCCAGCCGCTGCTTTTGGCCGCCGCTGAGCTTGGCCGGATAACTTGACAGCTTGTCCGACAGCCCCACCCAGTCCAGCCGTTCCTCGGCTATCTCGCGTGCCTTGCGGCCCCGGATTCCCTTGAGGTCCAGCACCACCAGCAGGTTCTGCACCACACTGAGGGTGTGGAAGAGGTGGTATTCCTGAAAGATGAAGCCGATGTGGCGCAGCCGCACCTCGGCCAGGCGGCCCCGGCCCAGGGAGGTGATGTCCTGCCCGGCGATCATGATCCGTCCGCTGTCCGGGGTGAGGATGCCACCCATCATGGACAGCAGGGTGGTCTTGCCGCTGCCGGAGGGCCCCATGAGCAGCAGGGTCTCACCCCTGCGCACGCGCAGGTCGGCCCGGTTCACGGCCAGGGTGGCGGAGGGGCCGGAGCCGAAGCGCTTGGTGACGTCGCGCAGCTCCAGCTGGATGGAGTCGTCCCGGGACATGCTCATCGCCCCTTGAAGACCAGCATGGGGTCGGTCTGGGTGATCTTGTTGATGGAGACCAGGGACGCGCCCAGGCACATGGCCAGGGTGAGGAAGAACATCCCCCCCACCACGGGCCAGGGCAGGCGGATGAGGGCCTCGGCGTTCTGGCTGAGCCGGGCCACTCCCAGGCTGGCGGCCATGCCCAGCAGGTAGCCCCCCACCGCGCTGATGACCGCCTGGGCGATGAGGATGCGGTAGATGTACGCGTTGGGCGCGCCCACCGCCTTGAGGGTGGCGAATTCCGGCAGGTGGTCCATGGTGGTGGCGTAGAGTGTCTGGGCCACCACCACCATGCCCACCACCAGCCCCAGGAAGGCGGCGATGAGCAGGGCCATGCCCGCGCCGGTGCTGAGCATCCAGTAATTGATGGTTTTCAGGCTGAATTCGCCCGTGGTGAAGACGTCCACGTCGTCCACCCTGGCCAGGATGCGTTTCTTGAGCTCACTGGAGGAAACGCCGTCGGCGGCCTCCACCAGGATGTAGACCAGCTGGTCCTCCTGGACTGTGGAGTACTCCAGGGCGTTCTTGAAGGAGGTGAAGACGTAGGGGGAGGTGGTGAAGGAGCGGATGCCGTGGGTGAAGGCCACCACCCGCGCCCGCTTGTTGGCGATTTCGGCCGAGTCGCCCAGATCCACCACGCCCAGCTTCTCGGCGTACAGCCTGTCCACCACGATGGTGTCGCGGATGTCCAGCCAGTCCGTGTTCCCTTCCACCAGGTTCCACGGCCCGCCAAGCCCCTTCTCCAGCTCGTAGCCCACGATCTCGATGGATTCCAGGTCGCCGTTGGGCTTTTTCCAGTTGGCGAACTGGATGATGAGCTTGCCGGTGCGCGCCACCCCGGGCACGGCCATGACCAGGTTGTTGGTGCGCTCCTCCATGGGCAGGGCGATGTCGAAGTTCTTAATGCCGCGCGAGGCCACCCACACGTCCGCCCCGGAGTTGTCGATGACTCCGGAGATGGTCGTGGTGAAGCCAATGAACAGCCCCAGTTGCACACTTATGAGCACAACCGCGAAGATGACCCCGATGAGGGTCACAGCGAGCCGAACCTTGTCGTGGACAAGGTTGCGGTACGCCAGAGGTACGATCACCGCATCACCGCCTCCGCTCCGGACAGGGACGGGAGATACCAGTCGGCGGCCTTTTGCAGTCCCTGCCGTACATCAAAGGCCGGTTCGTATCCAAGCAAAGAGCGTGCCTTGCTTATGTCCGCCAGGGAATGCCGCACGTCTCCCGGGCGTTCCGGCCCGTATTCCGGCTCCATGTCCAGCGCGGAAGGACGCACCTGGCCCACGATTTCTCGAATGAGTCCGAACAATTCGTTGAGCGAGGTGCGCTGGCCGAAGGCCACGTTGTACACCTGCCCGTGGGCCTCGGGGTTGGGGCAGCGGGCGGCCAGCAGGTTGGCCTGCACGGCGTTGTCCACGTAGCAGAAGTCGCGGCTGGTCTCGCCGTCGCCGTTGATGACCGGCCTCTCCCCGCGCAGCATGGCCGCGAACCAACGGGGGATGACCGCGGCGTACGCCCCGTCCGGATCCTGCCTGGGACCGAAGATGTTGAAGTAGCGCAGCCCGATGGCCTTGAAGCCGTAGCAGGACTGAAAGACCTCGGCGTACAGCTCGTTGACCAGCTTGGTCACGGCGTAGGGGGAGAGCGGACGGCCGATGGTGTCCTCCACTTTGGGCAGGTCAGGATGGTCGCCGTAGGTGGAGGAGGAGGCGGCGTAGACGAAGCTTTTCACCTCGGCGTCGCGGGCGGCCACCAGCATGTTCAGAAAGCCGTCGACGTTGTTGGCGTTGGTCAGGGCCGGGTCCTCGATGGAGCGGGGGACGCTGCCCAGCGCGGCCTGGTGCAGCACGTAGTCCACCCCCTCGCAGGCTCGGGCGCAGGTGCCTGGCTCGCGGATGTCCCCCTTGATGAATTGGAATCGCGCCCGCTGGGACGCGCCCACCCCGTCCAGGGCCTCCTCCACATTGATGAGGTAGCCGGTGGAGAGGTTGTCCAGCCCCACCACCTCCTGATCCAGGCGCAAGAGCGTTTCCACGAGATTCGATCCGATGAAGCCGGCCGCCCCGGTGATCAGCCAGCGAGCTGGCCGGTCCGAGCTGAGGAGAAGAAGATTTTTTTCCGTAATGTCCATGCATCCCTCTCTGCGGTTTGGTTCACGCGGGTTGTTCAAGAAGCGTGCAAGCCGGGGGAAGCGGTCGGGCAAACCAGCCCATTCGAGTTAAAATCGTGTGCTTCCAGCTGGTTGTCTTGCCACCCTTCCAGGCTGGGAGCCTGTCGGGGGCGAACCGAGGGTGCGGAAACGTCCCGGTGGTGTCCGGGGAAAGTATTTCGCGGGCGGACTATTCCGAAAAAACCGGACAAGCGGGGGGTGGTCGGAGGGGGCAGCGTGGGGGCTGTGTGTTCTACTAGCTTGAAATGTTTATTTTTATTTTGCCAGCGGATGCTGGCACGCATTTCGCTCAAGAGGGGGACAGGCATCGGGCCCGGCCGCCGTGACGCGGCTTGGGGACGAAGAGAACAGGCCGGCCCTCCTCGGCCGGCAATCGGGGAAACAACCTGGGGAGAGTGAACTCGTGTTCAGAGCAAGAACCTTTCTCGCGGCCGTATGCGCGGCCTTCCTGCTTCTGGCGGCCGGATGCGGCCAGGACAAGGCCTCCCTGTACGAACAGGGCCGCGAAATGCTGGAAAACGGGGACTACAACGGGGCCATCGTGCATCTCAAGAACGCCCTGGAGAAGGACCCCAATCTCGAGGACGCGCGCTTCGACCTGGGCCGGGCCTACATGGAGGCCGGGAAGTTCGACCGGGCCGAGGCGGAATTCAAGAAGGCCCTCCTCCTGGATCCCTACGACAAGCGGGTCAGCCTGCATCTGGGCCGCATAGAGAACTCCCGCCGCAATCCGGACAAGGCGAGGGAGCACATCCGCGAATACCTCGAGGAATACCCGGAGGACGCGGCCGGGTACGAGCAGTTGGCCTACGCCTACTCGGTGGACGGCCGGCCGGAGTTGGCCGTCACCCAGCTGCGCAAGGCGCTGGAGCTCGAACCGGACAGGACCTCGGCCCGTCTGGGGCTGATCCACACCCTCATGGACATGGGCGAGAACCGCGCCGCGGGGAAAGAGGTGGAGATCATCCTGACGGACGATCCGGACAACCGGGCGGCGCTGCACGCCAAGGCGCAGCTGGAGAGTCAGGAGGGCGACCTGGACGCCGTGCTGGCCACTTACACCCGCATCGGTTCGGCCCACCCCGGGGACCTCTACGCCCGCTACAAGGCGGCCACCCTGCTCGGAGATCGCGGCGAACTGGACGAGCTGAACAAGACCGCCGAAAAGATCATGGCCGAGTACCCCAAGAAGGCCCAGGGCTACAAGCTCAAGGGACAGTACCATTTCAAGACGGGCAACTACGAGGAAGCGGTCAACTCCCTGCGCGAGGCCATCAAGATTCAGCCCGACCTGGAGTCGTACTACCTCCTGGGCCTGGCCTTCTCCCAGCTGGGCAACCTGGAGATGGCGGTCAGCCAGCTCAACACCGTGCTGGACTACAGCCCCGAATTCACCAAGGCCCGCCTGCTGCTGGCCGAGGTGCTGGTGCGGCAGAAGCGCGGCGACATCGCCTTGAGCGAAGTGGACAAGGTGCTGGAGTCCAATCCGGCCGATCCGGCCGCCCTGGCCCTGAAGGGCGACGCCCTGCTCTCCATGAACCGCAACCGCGAAGCCCTGGAGTGGTTCGACAAGGCCGCCGAGCGGGCCCCGAAGATGTACCAGCTGCACCTCAAGAAGGGCATGCTGCGGGTGGTCATGGGGGAGCACGAACAGGGCGAGGTAGACCTGCGCCGCGCTGTTGAGGAGGCTCCCGAGGTCAACGCGCCGCGCCTGGCCCTGCACGCCCTGCTCAACGGCCAGGGCCGCGCCGAGGAGGCCGAGGCGGTGCTGCGCGAAGGGCTGGGCGGCGGCAAGAGCGACGCCACGCTGCTCAACGCCCTGGCCGGAATGAAGATCCGCGCCGGAAAGCCGGATGAGGCGGAGCGCCTCATGGCCCAGGCCAAGGAGGCCGACCCGGATTTCCTGCCAAGCTACCACGGCCTGGCCACCACGTATCTTTCCCGGGGCGACAAGGAGAAGGCCCTGGCCGAGTACCAGGCCGCCCTTGAGCGCGCCCCGGAAGACCTCAAGTCACTGCTGGGGGCGGCGGCCGTGCTGGATATGCAGGGCGAGACCGTCCGTGCCGGGGAGTACCTCCGGCGCGCCGCGGACGGCGGCAGCGAGCGCGGGATCACCACCCTGGCCCGCTTCCACATGCATCACGACAAGCCGGCCGAGGCCCTGACCATCCTGGAGGAGGGCATGGAGCTGCACCCGCACTCCAAGAGCCTCCAGCTGCTCAAGGCCGAGGTCCACTTGGCCATGGACGATTTCGACAAGGCCATGGCCGAGTACTCGGCCATTGAAACCCGCGACCCCTGGCTGGGCCTGCTGCACAAGACCCGCGCCCTGGCCTCCCGGAAGCGCTTTGGCGAGGCCGAGGACATGGCCCGGCAACTGGCCCAGGTGAAGCCGGACAACGGCTTCTCCTACCTGCCCCTGGCCCTGGTGCTGGAACTGAGCGGCCGGCGAGACAAGGCGGATGAGGTGCTCCAGCGGGCCATGGAGACCGATCCGGACAATGTGGAAGTGATCATGGCCCGGGCCAGGCTGAGCAGGGCGCAGGGCCGTCTGGACGAGGCCGAGAAGCTGTACGATCGGGTGGTCGAGCGCGATCCGAAGAATCCGGACGCCCTGACCAACAAGGGCGTGCTGCGCCAGATGCAAGGCGACGAGAAGGGCGCGGAGCGGGCCTATGCCCTGGCCGTGCGGGCCGATGCGGACTACGTGCCGGCCCTGAACAACCTGGCCATGATCTACGCCGACATCGAGGGCAAACGGGACCTAGCCTACAGAATGGCTGTCAAGGCCTACTCGGCCGCCACCGGCAGCCCCGGCGTCGCCGACACCCTGGGCTACGCCATGCTGCGCAACGGCCGCCCGGAGGAAGCCCTGAAGATGTTCAACCGCGCCCTTGAAGGCGCGCCCGAGAACCCCACCATCCACTACCATCTGGCCCTGGCCCACATCGAGTTGGGCCAGACCGAGCAGGCCGTGGCCAGACTGGACGAGGCCCTGCGGGTCCCCGCCTTCCCCGATCGGGACGAGGCCGGGCGTCTGCTGGACTCCCTGCGGAACAACTAGGGAGGGACGGACATGAAAGGACTGCTGCTGCGACACTTCGCCACGGACACGCTGCTGGCGCTGCTGGCCCTGAGCGCGGCCACCCTGGCCCTGGCCGGGGGGGTCGAGGACCTGCTGCAACGCGGCATTCTGCCGGACGAGTCGGTGCGATTCCTGCTGGTGGCCGTTATTCCCTCGGCTCTGCTGGGCATGTTCGTCCGCGAGAGCAAGCCGTTCGAGCGGCTGATGAAAGGGCTCATCGGCGGCCTGTCCGCCTTCGCCGTCTCCCTGGCCGTACTCTTCCTGCTGGATTCGGTCCAGGCGCTCAGTCCGGACCGGCTGGACTCCATGCTCATGGCCCTGATCCTCTTCGCCGCGCTGAAGATGCTGGTGGCCCTGGGAGCGCGGCTGCGCGGCAATCTGCCGGGAATGGCCAAGCGCATCCTGGTGGTGGGCAGCGGGCCCCTGGCCGAGCAGATGGGCAGCCTGGCCGCCCAGAGCGGCGAACGCTTCCGCTTTCTGGGACGCGTGGACTGCCCGGGCTGCGGCGACAACGCCTGCTCCGACGGCGGCGAGGACACCTCCCGGCTGCTGCGCGTGGCCAGCAACTTCATGGCCGACAAGGTGGTGGTCTCCCTGGCCGAGCGGCGCGGCGTGTTCCCGGTGCGGGAGATGCTCTCCTGCAAGCTGAGCGGCATCGAGGTGCTGGACGCCCCGTCCTTCTACGAGCAGGTCAACGAGAAACTGCTCATCGAGAACATCACCCCGAGCTGGTTCATCTTCAACCCCGGCTTCCGAATCAACCCCATCAAGCGCTTCAACAAGCGGACCGTGGACATCCTTCTGTCCCTGGTGGGCATCGCCGTCGCCCTGCCCGTCATCCCCTTCGTCATGCTGGCCATCAAGCTGGACTCGCCCGGACCGCTGCTGTTCAGCCAAGTGCGTGTGGGCCGGGGCGACAAGCCCTTCACCCTGCACAAGTTCCGCACCATGCGCCAGGACGCCGAATCCGGCACCGGCGCGGTCTGGTCGCAGCCCGACGACCCGCGCATCACCCCAGTGGGACGCTTTCTGCGCAAGTCGCGGCTGGACGAGCTCCCGCAGCTGATCAACATCCTGCGCGGCGACATGAGCCTTGTGGGGCCGCGTCCGGAACGCCCGGAGTTCGTGGCCAAGCTCAAGGAGCGCATCCCCTATTACTCGGAGCGGCACTACGTGAAGCCGGGCTTAAGCGGCTGGGCGCAGGTGCGCTACCCCTACGGCTCCTCCGTCGAGGACGCCATCGAGAAGCTCCGCTACGACCTCTACTACGTCAAACACCTCTCCCTCTGGCTGGACCTGCGGGTCATCATGCGGACGGTGTCCGTGGTCCTGCTGGGCAAGGGCGGGAGGTAGAAAACCATGTTCAAGAAAAGGGAGAAACCCATGAAAAGGAATGCGTTGCTTTCGCTGGCCGCGGGGTGTCTGATTTGCTTCATGGCGGGTCTGCTGGCCCCCTCCGCCGCATCGGCACAAGGGGATTACGTCATCGGAGCCGGCGACCAGCTGGCGGTCTCGGTCTGGGGGGAGGACGCCCTGAACTTCTCCGCCCTGGTGCGGCCCGACGGAAAGATCACAGTGCCCGGGGTGGGCGACATCAAGGCCGAGGGACACACTCCGGCCGAGTTGCGCGACGTGCTCAAGGAGGAGCTGAGCAGCCTGGTGCGCGACCCCTTCGTCACCGTCTCCATGGAGGAAATCGTCAATTGCAAGGCCTACGTGGTGGGCGGGGGCGTGCAGCCCGGCGTCTACGACCTGCGCCAGCGGACCTCCCTGCTACAGCTTCTGGCCTCCCAGCCCCTGGGCGCGGCGGACCTCAGCCGGGCCTACGTGGCCCGGAGCGGCGAGAAGATCCTCACGGACTTCCGCAGCCTCTACCACGAGGGCGACCTCAGCCAGGACATCAGCCTGGAGCATAACGACATCGTTTTCATCCCCGGCCAGCGGGAACCCTTCGTCTACGTCCTGGGCGCGGTCATGGCCCCGCAGGCGGTTCCCTACCGCGACAGCATCACCGTGCTGGACGCCATCCTGCAAAGCGGCGGCTACAACAAGTTCGCGGACAAGGGCGACACTGTGGTCGTCCGCCGCAACGGCGAGGAAAAGGACGTCATCAAGATCCAGGGCGACAAGCTCATGGAAGGCGAGCTGGAACAGAATCTGGTGCTGGAGCAGGGCGACTACGTCATCGTGGACGAGAGCTACTTCTAGACACTGGTCTGACCCGGAAAAGAACACACACGTGCGCATTGCCGATCGGGCGGGGCGGGGGAAGCGCCGCCGGACGCACGCACCCCAGCGAAAGGCGGATAACGAGACATGAACGTCGGCAACTACGGATTCAAGGACTACCTCAAGGTGGTCTCTCGCCGGAAAGGGCTCTTCATGCTGGTGGCCCTGGCCGTCATGAGCTGCGCCCTGATGGTCAGCTACCTGCTGCCCAAGAAGTACGAGGCCCAATCCACGGTATTCATCGAGCAAAGCGTTGTCTCCGACCTGGTCAAGGGCATCGCGGTGACGCCGTCCATGGACTCCAAGGTCAAGGTGCTCAGCTTCACCATGCTCAGCCGCAGCATGCTCATGGACGTGCTGCGCAAGCTGGACAAGGACGTTACCCTTTCCAACCCTTCTGAGCGCGAGGCTTACATCGAGAGCCTGCGGCAGCGCACGAGCATCGTCATCAAAAAGAAGGAAGGCGTTTTCTTCGTCTCCTTCCGCGACTCCTCCCCGGAGTTCGCCCGCAACTACGTGAACATGCTTACCCAGACCTACATCGAGAAGAACACCGCCTCCAAGCGCGAGGAGTCCATGGAGGCTACCCGGTTCCTCTCCGAGCAGATCGAGGTCTTCAAGAAACGCATGGACGCGGTGGACAAGGAAATCGACCAGTACAAGAGCAAGCACGGCATGGTCCTGGCCCTCAACGAGGGCAGCCTGAGCCGCGACATCGACCAGGCCCAGAAGCGCCTGGAGGAACTGCGGCTGCAGCGCATGGGGCTGGAGGCCAAGCGGCGTTCCCTCATGGCCCAGTCCCCCAGGCGGCAGAAGATCGCCAATCTCGAGGGCGCCCTGGAGAGCCTGCGCAGCCGCTACACCGAGAACCATCCGCAGGTGATGCAGGTGCAGAGCCAGCTGGAGGCCCTGCGAGAGGGCGACGACGACAAGGCCACCCTGGCCTCGAACGACCGCGAGGCCCTGGAGATGACGAGCATCCAACTGGAGTCCGTGCGCAGGCAGGAAGCCCAGCAGGAGAAGATCATCGAGGAGAGCAAACAGCTCCTTCGGGAGATTCCCGCCATCCAGAGCGGTTTGCAGGAGCTTCTGCAGCGCAAGGAGAACGAGCAGCGCATCTACGACCAACTCGTTTCCCGCTACGGCCAGTCCGAGGTCTCCAAGCAGATGGAGCTGGAGAACAAATCGGTCAGTTTCCGCATTATCGACCCGGCCATCCTGCCCAAGGCGCCCGTCAGCCCCAACCGGGCCATGATCATCTCCGGCGGGGCCATGGCCGGACTGGGGCTGGCCTTCGCCCTGGCTTTCCTGCTGGACCTGCTGCGCGGGGCCATCAAGTCCCCGTCCGAGTTGAAGGAGTTCGGCCTGCCGGTCATGGGGGTCATTCCCAGGATGACCATCCCGGAAGAAGAGCGGCGCCGCAAGCGAATCGAGTTGGGCATGTACATGGCCGGAGGCACCTGCGCCTCGCTCATCCTGGCCGTGGCCATCAGCGAGGCCCTGGGCGCGTCCTTCGTGGACCAGCACCTGGGCGTCCATCTGCGGGGCGCGCTGCACGAAATGACCGAGCCCGGAGGTAGCGTCCGGACCTTCCTGAACAGCCTGGCCAACCGCTTCTAGCCAAACGAAAGGAGCACGCATGAGCCGCATTGAAGAAGCCCTGGCGCGTGCCGGGCGGGACCGCATTTCCCACGGCGGGGGCTCCGGATCGGAGCGCACGCGCCATGAAAGCACCCTTCCACCCCTGCATTGTCCCGAGGACATGTGTGTCCCGGAGCCGCGCCTGGTGGTGGTCAACTCGCCCTTCTCCCAGCAGGCGGAGGAATACCGCAAGCTCAAGGAGGCGGTGGTCAAGAAGACCAAAGGCGAGTCCTTCCGCAACCTCATCATGGTCACAAGCCCCAGCGCCGGGGACGGCAAGAGCGTCACGGCCATCAACCTGGCCGCCAGCCTGGCCCAGGAGTACGACCATACTGTGCTCCTGGTGGACGCCGACCTGCGCGCCCCCGCCTGCCACAAGTACCTGGGCATCGCGCCCTCGGAGGGCCTCTCCGACTGTTTGGTGGACGGCAAGGATATCGGCTCCGCCCTCATCAAGACGGGTATCGGCCGGCTGGTATTCCTTCCGGCTGGCAGGACCATCCCCAACCCGTCGGAAGTATTCGCCTCCAAGTCCATGAAGCGCCTCATCCAGGAGGTGAAGCAGCGCTACTCCGACCGCTTCATCATCATCGACACCCCGCCGGTGATGCCCTTCGCGGAGACGCGCACCCTCTCCAGCCTCATGGACGGGGTGTTGATGGTGGTTCGCGAGGGCAAAAGCTCCATGGGCGAGGTGGAGTCCTCGCTGCGCGCCCTGGGCAGCAACGTGCTGGGCCTGGTCTACAACGAATCTTCCGAGTCGGAATCCACCGCCTACGGCTACAAGTACTACGGCTAGCGGAGAGCGATCTTGTACGAGGAATTCTTCGGACTGGCTGAAAAGCCCTTCACCCTGCTGCCCACGCCCAAGTTCCTGTTCCCCAGCAGGGCGCACCGCAAGGTGCTCACCTACCTGCAGCACGGCATACGGGAACGGGCCGGGTTCATCCTGCTCACCGGCGAGGTGGGCTCCGGCAAAACCACCATCATCCGCGAGATCGTCAAGAGCCAGCTCACCGATCTGACCCTGGCCAAGGTGTTCAACACCAAGGTCGACTCGCACCAGCTCCTGTGCATGATCAACGACGACTTCGGGCTGGAGACGCGGGACAGGGACAAGGCGACACTGCTGCGCGACCTCAACGAGTTCCTCATCAACGAGTACGCCGCCGGGCGGCAGGTGGTGCTCATCATCGACGAGGCCCAGAACCTCACTCCGGACCTTCTGGAGGAGGTGCGCATGCTCTCCAACCTGGAGACGGAGAGCGGCAAGCTGCTGCGCATCATCATGGTGGGCCAGCCGGAGCTGCGGGAGACCCTGGCCCGGCCGTCGCTTCTGCAGTTGCGGCAGCGCATCCAGATCAACTGCCACATCGACCCCCTCTCCGAGGAGGAGGTGGAGGAGTACATCCTCTACCGCCTGGAGCGGGCGGGCAACCGGGAGGCGCTGCGCTTCTCCCCCGGGGCCATCCGGGCCATTCACTCCTACAGCCGGGGCATACCCAGGCTGGTGAACATCCTCTGCGACTACATCATGATCGACGCCTACTCCGCCGAGACCCGGGACGTGGAGGAGGAGTCGGTGCACGAGCTGGCCCGCGATCTCTCCTTCGAGTCCCACTACTGGGAGGGAAGCGGCGGGAAGGACGCGGAGAACGGCGAGGAGGCCGTGGCGGCCCTGACCGGCGGCAATGGAGGACGGCCGTCGTCTGCCGCCTCGCGGCGCGCGGGGGGAGGCAACCACTTCAAGGCCAAGCTGCACGGCCACCTCCTGTCCCTCAGCCGCCGCCTTTCCCTGCTCGAGGAGGAGGCCAACCGCTGCGGGCAAGGCCAGATCGTGGAGTTGTCGGAGCGGGTGGACAAACTGGAGAAAACCCTGGAGCGGCACATGGAGGAGTGGAGGCGTCCCCTGCGCATGGAGGAGAGGCCTCGCGAGGAACCCGCCGTGTACCAGCGCCCCATGGGGGCCGCCCCCCCGCCCGCGTCCGAGGAGCCCAAAAAGAGGGGAACCATGCGTCTTGTATGGAAATTCCTGTGGGGGGAGTGAAACAGTGACGCGTACTTGCGGCGGACGGGGCTTCCCAGGAGCCGAAAGATGGGGTATTGCCCTCGGCGAGCAGGGTTTGTATCGCGTGGCGAACGGGGTTTGCGCGCCGTCGGCCGGCGATGTCGCGCCCACCCGAGCCACGGCCAACGAACAGGGACCTTTGCATGCGGTATCCTCTTTTCTGCGCTGCGCTACTCTTCCTTCTCCTGCCCGCTTCAGCCCTGGCGGAGACCCTCTTCGACTTCTCGCTGGGCGTGGCCGAGGAGTACATCTCCAACGTCAACGAGGCCCCCAGCGGCGAAGGGGAGGAGGACTACGCCACCTCCCTCCGTCCCACGGCCTCCTTCCTCTACGAGAAGTCGCGCCTTCTGCTGGAGGCGGACTACTCGGCATCCTTCATCTACTACGCCCTGCAGAACAGGGAGGACGAAGCGATCCACAACCTTCAGGCCCACGGGCTGCTGGAGGCGGTGGAGGATTTCCTCTTCCTGGATGTGACCGAGAGCGTGCGGCAGGTGAACCGCGACGTGACCAGGGGCGAGACGGTGGAGGGCGACACCACGGAGCGCCAGGTCACGCAGAACACCTTCGCCGCCTCGCCCTACACCCTAATCCGGCTGGGGCAGCGGGGCGAGGCCAAGACCGGCTACCGCTTCTCGAAGATCTCCTACTTCGATGGCGAGGGCGAGGGGCGCACGGAGCACCAGGGCTTCACCGACCTGACCTACGAGATGACCGGGCGGCTCACCAGCCTGGGCGGCTACTCCCTGACCCGTTCCGAGGCGGACACCAGGGACTACACCCGGCACCTGGCCTACCTGGGCGCCAACTACGCCTATGCCGAGGATTCCTCGGCCTACTTCAAGGCCGGGCCGAGCATCATCAACTACAGCGACCAGGAGGACAGCACCACACGCTTCTTCTGGAATGCCGGCCTGACCCACGTCATGGGCTCCGTGACCGCCTCGCTGGACACCGGCCTGGACTACGAGGACGATCCGCTGGCGGACACACCCACGGTCACGAAGTACGCCGGGCTGACGGTGAGCAAGAACTTCGAACGCTCCACCGCGGCGGTATTCACCCGCGTGGAGGACTACGACAGGGACGTCGCTCCGGAAAACACGGTTTCCTCCGCGGACGCGGACACCGGCAGGCACTACGTGGTGGGGGTGCGCGGCACGCACCAGCTTTCCGAACGGTGGAGCGCCAACGCCGACGCCCGCTGGGACCTGCAGGACCGCGACGTCAACGACGTCACCCGCTGGTACACCGGAGTGGGGCTGAACTACGAGATCGGCCACGGCTTCACCGCCGGAACATGGTACCGGCTGAAGCTGGTTTCAGGGGACCGGGAGGAGGACAAATACAACGTCAACCGCGTGGGGGTGCAGCTGACCAAGCACTTCTAGCCTCCGCCGGGTCCCTTCCGGGGACCGCCGGACCGCGCCTTCCCTCGCGGGCACACCGCGCCGAGCGCGCCGAAGAGGGGAACAGGGGAGGTCCGGCATGAACAACGCACTGACCATCGACGTGGAGGACTATTTCCACGTCACCGCCTTCGAGGGGACGGTCCAACGCAAGGACTGGGACTACTACCCCCTCCGCGTCGTAGACAACACCCACCGTGTCCTCGACCTGCTGGACGAGTTCGGCCGCCGGGGCACCTTCTTCGTCCTGGGCTGGGTTGCCGAAAAGGCCCCCGAACTGGTGCGGGCCATCGCCCGCCGGGGTCACGAGGTGGCCTGCCACGGCTACGGTCACGAACTGGTCTACACCCTCTCCCGCGAGGACTTCCGCCGGGACGTCACCTCCGCCAAGTCGCTGCTCGAGGACATCCTGGGGCAGCCGGTCACGGGCTACCGCGCCCCCAGCTACTCCATCACCGAGCGCTCCATGTGGGCTCTGGACGTCCTGGTGGAGGCGGGCTTCACCTACGACTCCAGCATCTTCCCCATTGTGCACGACAACTACGGCGTGCCCCACGCCGAGCGGTTCCCGCACGTCATCGAGCGCGAGGCGGGAAGTTTGGTGGAGTTTCCGCTGACCACCCTGCGGACCAGGCTGCTGGGCCGGGAGTTCAACCTGCCCATCGCAGGGGGCGGCTACCTGCGCCTGCTGCCGGCTTCGCTGGTGGCCAGGGGGATCAAGCGGATCAACCGGGCGGAGCGGCAGCCGGCCGTGCTCTACTTCCACCCTTGGGAAGTCGATCCGGACCAGCCCCGCATCAAGGCCGGGCTGAAATCCAGCTTCCGCCATTACCTGAACCTGGACAAGACGGAAGACAAACTGCGCCATATGCTCTGCGCCGTGCCCTTCGGCACCATGCGCGCGGCCATCGCGGAGTGGAGCGAGGCGCGGCAAGCGTGCCCCGCGGCCGAGGCAGCCGCGGAAGCCACCTAGAGGGGAGTGGAGCATGCGGGAAGTCAATCGCGGCGACATCTATTCCCGAGTGGTGCGTCACGTGGTGGCGCCCATGTGGGCCGCCTGGGAAGGCTCGCCATACCTGAAGCACCTGGCCCGGCTGCGCCGGGCGCAGTACCGTACCCTGGAAGAAGTCAAGGCGGACCAGTTCCGGCGGCTGCGCGAACTGCTCTCCCACGCCTACGCCCACGTCCCCTACTACCGGAGCCGGTTCGACGCCGCCGGGGTGCGGCCGGAGGACGTGGCCTGCCTGGACGACCTGCGCCGCCTGCCGGTGCTGACCAAGGACGATATCCGGGCCAACCGCGAGGCCATGGTGGCTGACAACGTGCCCGCCGACAGGCTGCACCCGCGCAAGACCTCCGGCTCCACCGGCGTCTCCCTGCAATTCTCCGTGGACGATGACAGCATGCAATGGAAGCGCGGCTGCACCTACCGCCACGACGAGTGGGCGGGCTGGCGGCTGGGCGAGCGGGTGGGGCTGGTCTGGGGCAACCCGGAGTACAAGGGGTCCTGGCGCGGCTGGCTGCGCAATGCCCTGTTGCACCGGGGCACCTACCTGGACACCCTGCGCATGGACGACGAGGCCATGCGCGACTTCCACTCCCGGATCATGCGGGAGAAGCCCACGCTGCTCTTCGGCCACGCCCACTCCCTGTACCTCTTCGCTTGCTTCGTGCGCGACAACGGGCTGGAGCCGCCCAGGCCCAGGGGCGTCATCTCCACGGCCATGGTGCTGCACGACTACGAGCGGCGCGTGGTGGAGGAGACCTTCGGCTGCCGGGCCACCAACCGCTACGGCTGCGAGGAGGTGAGCCTCATCGCCTGCGAGTGCGAGGCGCACCAGGGGCTGCACGTGAACATGGACACCCTGGTGGTGGAGTGTTTGCGCGACGGCCGTCCGGCCGAGCCGGGCGAGACCGGCGCGCTGGTGGTCACCGACCTGACCAATTACGGCATGCCCTTCATCCGCTACCTGGTGGGCGACACGGCCCGCATGGCCGCCGATCCCTGCTCCTGCGGCCGCGGCTATCCCCTCATCGAGTCCCTGGAAGGGCGCATCGCCGACTACGTGCGCACTCCGGAAGGGGAGTACGTCTCCGGCATCTCCCTCACCGAAAACTTCGCCATGGTGCTGGAAGGGGTGAAGCAGATGCAGATCGTGCAGGACCGGCTGGACCACCTGGTTTTCCGGGTGGTTCCGGGCGAGGACGGCAACCAGGGCTTGGAGGCGGACATCGCCTCCCTGGTGGAGCAACGCTTCGGCAGGGGCATGGAGCACCAGGTGGAGTACGTGGACTCCATCCAGTCCGAGGAATCCGGTAAGTACCGCTTCTGCATCTCCAAACTGGACGCGGCCCAAGCCTTCCGGGCCGGAGAGGCGGCCAGGCAATGACCGCCCTGCTTCTGGCCATTCCCCTGGCCGGCCTGACCCTGGCCGTGGCCTACCTCTGGCTCATGGCCCTGGCGGGCCTGCGCCGCCCGTCCGCCCGGGTGGAGGCGGCGGGCGAGTCCCTGCGCTTCGCGGTGGTGGTCCCGGCCCATGACGAGGAGGAGACCATCGCTCCCACCCTGGCCAGCCTGCACGCCATGGACTACCCGGCGGACTCCTTCCAGGTGGTGGTGCTGGCGGACAACTGCACCGACGACACCGCCGGGACCGCCCGCCGCGCCGGGGCGCGCTGCATCGAGCGCACCGCCCCGGATCGCCGAGGCAAGGGGCAGGCCCTGCGGCACGCCTTCGACATCCTGCTGGGCGAGGACGTCCAGGCCGTGGCCGTGGTGGACGCGGACACGGTGGTGGAGCCGGATTTCCTGCGGGCGGCGGATGCCCGGCTACGGGCGGGCGAGCGGGTGGTCCAGGCGCGCTACGGTGTGGAGAACCCGGACGACACGGCCCTCACCTACATGCTGGCCGTGGGCAACGCCATCGAGAACGACCTCTTCCTGCGCGGCCGGGAGCGGCTGGGGCTGCCCTCCATCCTGCGCGGCAACGGCATGGCCTTCGGCGCGGAGCTGCTGCGGGAGCACCCGTGGGAAGCGGGTTCCGTGGTGGAGGACACCGAATACTCCCTGGACCTGCTGCTGGCCGGAGTGCCCACCCGCTTCGCCGGGGAGACCGAGGTGCGCGCCCCCCTGCCGCGCACCCTGGAGCAGGCCGCCTCCCAGCGCGTGCGCTGGGCCTCGGGCAACAGCGGGGTGGCCCGCCGCAAGGCGCGCGATTTGCTGGCCGAGGGACTGCGCAGAGGGCGGCCGGAGCTTCTGGACACGGCCTTCTGCCTGGCCATCCGTAGCAAACCGCTTTTGCTGCTGGCCTCTTTTCTCCTGGCCGGGGCGAGCCTGCTGGCGGGCGAGCACGCCCCCTGGGCCGTGACCCTGGCCGGGCTGCTGGCGGCCTACATGGCGCTGGGCATGGTGGTCATGGGGCTCACCCCCGCCCGGCTGCGGCTGGCCCTGGCCGCCCCCTTTTCCCTGGCTTGGCTCACGGCGGTCTCCCTGCTGGGGCTGACCGGCTTCCGGGGCGGGCAATGGACACGCACGGGGAGGGCCTGATGCCGCGAATCGCCCATCTCATCGCCACCAATTTCTACGGCGGGCCGGAGCGGCAGATTCTCTGGCACGCCCGCCACCTGTCCAAGCGCGGCTACCAGCCTCTCATCGTCTCCTTTCAGGAGCACGGCAAGGAAAACGAGCTGCTGCTGGCGGCCGGGCGGGCAGGGGTGGACCACCGGGGCCTGAAGGCGCGAAGCCCCTTCCATCCCGGTTCGGTGTACGAGCTGGCCCGGCTGCTGCGACGCGACGGCGTGCGGGTGCTGGTCACGCACGGCTACAAGGCCAACGTCGTCGGGCGGCTGGCCTCCTGGCTGACCGGCATCCCCGAGGTGGCCGTTTCCCGGGGCTGGACCGGGGAGAACGGCCGGGTGCGGCTCTATGAGAAGCTGGACAAGCTCTTTCTGCGGCTGGCCGACCAGGTGGTGGCCGTGTCCGGCGGGCAGCGCGAGAAGGTGCTGGCCTGCGGCGTGCCCGGGGAGCGGGTCTGCGTCATCCACAACGGCATCGACCTGGAGAGTTTTCCCGGCCCCTGCGAGCACAGCGTGCGACGGGAGCTGGGCGTGCCGGATGATGCCCCCTTCGTGGTCTCCGCGGGCAGGTTGAGCCCGGAGAAGAACCATATGGGCTTCATCGAGGCCGCGGGCATGGTGCTCACGGAACGCCCGGACACCCGCTTCGCCGTGTTCGGCGAGGGGTTCCTCCGGCCTGAGCTGGAGCGGGCGGTGGCCGAACTGGAACTTGAGGACCGCTTCTTCCTGCCCGGCTTCCGGCCGGACGTGCGCTCGCTGCTGCACGAGGCGGACGTTTTCGTGCTGCCGTCCCACACCGAGGGCCTGCCCAACGTCATCCTGGAGGCCTTCGCCTGCGGCAAGCCGGTGGTGGCCACGGCCGTGGGCGGCACGCCGGAGGTGGTGCGGCACGGCGTGGACGGCTTCCTGACCAGGCCGAACGACCCCGGCGCACTGTCCGAGGCGTTGCTGGCGCTCATCGACTCCCCTGAATTGCGGGCCGAAATGGGTGGCAACGGGCTGAACCACGTGCGCGAGCGATTCGACTTCGCCGACCAGACCAACCGCTACCTGGAGCACTACCAGCGGCTGCTGGAGACCAATTCGCGCGGGGAGGGCAGGGCATGAGTGGCCGGGAGAGGGAAGCCCCCTTCATCACGGTGGTCATGCCGGTGCGCAACGAGGCGCGCTTCATCGAGGGAACACTTTACAGCCTGCTGGAGCAGGACTACCCCGGGGACCGATTCGAGATCATCGTGGCCGACGGCTTTTCCGACGACGGCACCCGGGACATTGTTTCCCGGCTGGCCGGGAGCCATCCCCAGGTGCGGCTGGCGGACAACCCGGGCCGCCGCTCCAGCGCCGGGCGCAACGTGGGCTTCCGTCTGGGGCGGGGCGACTACTTCCTGGTGGTGGACGGCCACTGCCACATTCCCACCACCGGCCTGCTGGCCCACCTGGCCCGCATCTTCCGCGAGACGGGAGCGGATTGCCTGGGCCGCCCCAACCCCTCGACCCGCCCGACCTGACCCCCTTCCAACGGGCTGTGGCCGAGGCCCGGGCCTCGCGGTTGGGGCACGGCGGTGGCTCCCTCATCTATTCCGGCTACGAGGGCTACGCCAGCCCGGTGAGCAACGGCGCGGCCTACAGCCGCCGGGCCCTGGACCGGGTGGGGCTGGTGGACGAGTCCTTCGACGCCTGCGAGGACGTGGAATTCAATCACCGGGTGGAGCGCGCGGGACTGCGCACCTACACCAGCCCGGCCCTGACCGTGCGCTACTACCCGCGCGAGTCCTTTTCCTCCCTGCTGCGGCAGATGGTCCGCTACGGCGAGGGGCGCTGCCGCTTGTGGCGCAAGCATCCCTCCAGCCTGTCCGCCACCACCCTGGTTCCGCCCCTGTTCGCGGCAGGAGCGGCGGCCGCTCCGGTCGGCCTGGCCGCCTCCGCCATCGGCGCGCTGCCCATGTGGCTGGGCGCGGCCCTGCCGCCGGGCTGGCCGCCTACGCTCTGTTGGTGACGGTCCAGAGCCTGGCCCTGGCCAAGAGGCTGGGCCGCTCGGCCGTCTGGCTGCCGCTCATCTTTTCGGCCATCCACGCCGGACTGGGCGCGGGCTTTTTGCGCGAGCTTGTCCGGGGGGGCGGCCGCGCCGAATCCGGCCCCGCCCGCCAGCCCGTGGGCGAGGAGGGCGGCACGTGAGCCTGGTTTCGGTGGTCGTCTCGGCCTACAACTACGCCGCCTACATCCCCCAGGCCCTGGACTCGGTGCTGGCCCAGACCCACGCCGACCTGGACGTGGTGGTGGTGGACGACGGCTCCACGGACAACACCGCCGAGGTGGTGGCCCGCTACCTGTCCGACCCCAGGGTGCGCTACGTGTACCAGGACAACGCCGGGCAGGCCGCGGCCAAGAACCGGGGACTGCGGGAGAGCGCCTCCGACCTGGTGGCCTTTCTGGACGCGGACGACGTCTGCCTGCCCACGCGCATCGAGAAGCAGCTCCGCCTCTTCGACGACCCGGACGTGGGTGTGGTCTACGCCAAGCGGGTGCTCATCGACGCCCTTGGCAAGGAGTCGCCCTTCAACCATCCCCCCCTGTACCGGGGCTGGGTGCTGGACCGCGCCTTCGTGGACAACTTCATCTGCTTTTCCTCCTCCATGGTGCGCAAACCGTTCTTCCTGCGGGCCGGGGGGTTCGACGAGTCCATGGCCATGGGCATCGACTACGACCTGTGGATACGCATGGCCGCCATCTGCGCCTTCGACTACGTGGACGAGGAGCTGGTCAAGTACCGGGTGGGCCACGGCAACATGTCCACCAATACGGAAAAGCGGCTGCGCTCGGCCTGGGATATCCAGGAGCGGAACCTGCGCGATCCCGAAGTGCGGCGCAGGCTGCGGCCCGGCACCGTGGGCGAGGCCCGGGCCTGCCTGCTGCGCACCTACGGCAAGCTGCGGGCCGCCCAGGGCAGGCCTCTGGCCGCGCTGGGCTTTTTCGGGGCCTCGCTCTCGCGCCGTCCCTTGTGGGCCGGAACCTGGCGGGCCATGCTCCGGGCGGCCATGCCGCAGCGGGCGGTGGACCTGTACAAGGGACTGCGGCGGCCGAAGGAGGCGCGGGGCTCGTGAAAACGCGCGTCTGCCTGCTCATCGACACGGTGTATTCCCCGTCCGGGGGGACGGAGAAGCAGCTCCTCCAGCTGCTGCGCCACATGGACCGGGACGAATTCGAGCCCAGGCTGTGCGTGCTGCGAAACTCGGATTGGCTGCGCCAGAGGTTCGACCTCGCTCCCCTGGACGTGCTCGGCCTGGACAGCTTTCGCCGCCCGAGCGGCTGGGCCGGGGTGCTGCGGCTGGCCTCCCTGCTGCGCCGCCACCGCATCGACGTGGTCCACACGCATTTCCGCGACGCCTCCATCGCGGGCATTCCGGCGGCCAAGCTGGCCGGGGTGCGCGGGGTGGTGGCCGCCCGCCGCAACCAGGGCTACTGGATGACCCCCCTGGAACTGCGCCTGCAGCGGACCCTCAACCGCTGGGTGGACGTCTTTGTGGCCAACTCGGACAGCACCCGGCGCTGGTGCCGGGAGACCGAAGGCGTGCCCACTGAACGGGTGCTGGTGGTCTACAACGGCCTGGACCTGGCAGCCTTCGACCCGGCGGACGCGGGTGGCCGGGAGGCCGTGCGCCGCGACCTCGGCATCCCGCCGGACGCGCCCGCCGCCTGCATCGTGGCCAATATGCGGCCGGTCAAGCGCATGGATGTTTTTCTACGCGCGGCGGCCCGGGCGAGGCAGAGCGTGCCCGGCGCGCGGTTCGTGGTGGTTGGGGACGGCCCCCAGCGCGGTGCAATGGAAGCCCTGGCGAGGGAACTGGAACTGGACGGCTCGGTCATCTTCCTGGGCAACCGGAACGACGTGCCCCGCCTGCTCCCGGCCATGGACGTCGGCGTGCTGGCCTCGGACTCCGAGAGCTTTTCCAACTCCGTGGCCGAGTATATGGCCTCGGGGTTGGCCGTGGCAGCCACGGACGTGGGCGGCTGCCGGGAAGCCCTGGGAGAGGAGGGCGTCGGGGCCATCGTGGCCTCGGGCGACCACGCGGCCCTGGGCGAGGCCCTGGCCGGGCAACTGCTGGACCGTCCGGCCCTGCTGCGGGCCCGGCGGGACAATCCGGCCCGGGCGGCCGAGCTCTTTTCCCTGTCCGAGTGCGTGAGGGCGCACGAATCCGTGTATCGTCGTCTGGCGGGCAACGACGTCGCGAGCGAAGCCGCGGACTCGGCCGCCCCGGCGGGGAGGGGCGCGTGAGGGCGCTGAAGGACATGGTGCTGTGGGGATTCGTCTACCTGTGGTCGCCCTGCCGCAACGCGGTCCGCTCCCTGTTCGGCCGCTCCCATGCGGTCATCATCAACTACCACCGGGTGAACGACGCCCACCGCGACACCGTGAGCGTGGGGGAGGAGCAGTTCCGGCGGCAGATGCGCATCCTCAAGCGCAGGTGCCGGGTGCAGGACATGCATAGCTTTTTGGAGGCGCGGGGCGAGAAACGCCGCCGCACCGTGGCCCTGGTGACCTTCGACGACGGCTACGACGACAACTACGAGGCGGCCAAGCACCTCCGCGAGGTGGGCCTGCCCTGCACGTTCTTCGTGACCACCCGCAAGGTTGGAACGGAGGAGGGCTTCGCCCACGACCTGAAAAAGCTGGGCCGGGCCGTGCCCACGCTCAGCTGGGACCGTGTCCGGGAAATGCGGAAGTGGGGGTTCGGCATCGGCAACCACACCGCCACCCACCCCAGGCTCTCCACCCTGGACACGGACGAGGCGCTTGGGGAGATAGCCTCCGGCATGGAGGACCTGCGCCGGGAGGTCGGGGCGAACTGCGGCGAGCGGTGGTTCGCCTATCCCCACGGCAGGCCGGAGGACATCAGCGACGAGGTCCGCCGGCGGCTGCCGGAAATCGGCGTGGAGTGCTGCTTCTCGGCCTACGGCGGCACCTGCCCGCCGGACTTCGACCGCTTCGACATCCGCCGCCAGGGCGTCCACCACGCCTTCAGCGACCTGTACTTCAAGGCCCTGGTCGAGGGGTGGCGGGTCCGTTCGTGAATCAGTCGTCCCGGGGTTCCGGGGCGGATTAGGGGGAGTGGCAATGCGGATTTCCGTTCTGGAGGGAAGCCGGGCTGAAGAATTCCTGTTCGACGAGGATGCCGAACGGGCCTGGCGGGATTTGCTGGACGCCTGCCCGTGGAGCACGGTCTATCAGGACGTTCCCTTCGTCAGGACGTGGTGCGAGACCTACCGCGACGAGTGGGAGCCCGTGGTGGTCCTGGGCGGCTCTGTGGAAGATGGCCTGGACGGGCTTCTCCCGCTGGCCAGGGCGCGCGGCGACGGGCGGCTGGTCCCGCTGGGCGGCCGCGAGGCCGAATACCAGGGCTGGATAACCCGGCCCGGCGAGGCCGAGGACTTTCCGCGCAAGGCCTTGCACGAGGTGAACGGCCGGTTCCCCGGTCGCGACCTCGTCTTTCGCTACCTGCCACCCGCCACCCCCCTGCAGTGGCTGGACAAGGGCGGCAACGGCTTCAGGTGGAGCGCCACGGAGTGGATGCGGCCCCTGGTGCGGGACCCGGCGCACCGCGCGGACAAGTCCCTGCGCAAGAAAAGCAACAAAAGCAGATTGAAGCAGATGGCCCGGCACGGCGAGGTCAAGCTGGACCGCATCCGCGACGGGGCAGAACTGCGGGGGCTGCTTGCCCAGCTGGCAAGCTGGTGCGACCTGCGCCACGGCGCCTGGCACGGCGCGCTGCCCTTCGAGCGGGACGCGCTGAAGGGGCCTTTCCTCTGCTCCCTGCTGGACGCGGGCGTGCTGCACGGTTCGGTGCTCACCGTGGGCGGGGAGCCCGCCTCCATCTATCTGGGCTGTCTGGGACGGGGGACCATGCACCTCGGCGTCATCGCCCACACCCCCTTCCTGGCCAAATACTCCCCTGGCAGGTTCCACCTGTACCTGCTGGCCCGCATGCTGGGCGAGGAGGAGGTGCCCGTCCTGGACATGACCCCGGGCGAGGATCCCTACAAAGAGCGCTTCGCGGACAGTTTCGACGGCGTGCGGGAGCTGACCGTCCACGGCGGATTGTCCTCCTTCCTTCGGGACAGGTGCGCGGCCAGGGCGCGCAAGGTGGCCAGGAAGGCGCTGGAGCGCGCGGGCGTGGAGCCGGAGCGGGTCAAGGCGTTCCTCGCCAGGGCTCGGCGGGTGCGGCCCTCCAGCATTCCGGCCGAGCTGGTCAGGCGGATGCGCCACAGACTGTGGCGCGACGCGGAGTACCGCATCTATTTCTACGACCTCGCCGCCAACCGTCCCGAGCCGGGCGGCGAGGAGGTGGAGGCCGACTCCATCCCGGCCGTGCTCTCCTATCGACCCGAGGAGGCCTGGCAGACCAGGGAAGCCTTCCTGCGCCAGACCATCAAGGCGCTGGAGAACGGCCACCATATCTACACGGTCAGCGATGCCGAGGGGCTGGTTCACTACGGCTGGGTCTGCAAGGAGAGCGAAGGGACATTCGCCACCGAGGTGGGCCAGGAAATCCGTTTTCCCCGGAAATCCCACTCCCTCTGGAACTCCTACACCGCACCGCGCGGCAGGGGGAAAAAGCTCTACCAAAAGACCATGCGCCAGACATTGTACGACCTCCGCGCCAAGGGCTGCGACGGGCGGGTCTACGCGGGCGTCCTTTCGGACAACCACGCCTCGCGGCACGTGGTGGAGAAGGTGGGCTTCACCTACGAGCGCTCGGCTTTCGAGCGGGTGCGCTTCGGCCGGACGACCAGGTGGCAGGAGGACCCACCGGAGTAGGAAGGTTCTCCCGGGCGGCCGGACAATCCGGCCGCTCCCGGACTTGTCCGCTCCGGCCGCGTATGTCCGGGCTGGACGATTCCGGGAAAACCGGACCGCATGGCTCCGGCGGACAACTCGCAGCGATTTTCTTTACACCCATTGTCCTGGAATCATTAAGTTGTTTGTGGCCGGTTTCTTGGCACGCATTTCGCTCTCCCCTTGTTTCGAAACGGGGGATTCGAGCGGCGCGGCAGGGGCCGGCCGTGGAACGAGCAACGATGTGGAGGGGCAATGGCACCTATTCCCGCGATGCGGGCCGTCTGGTTCGCACTCGTCCTGAGTATCTGCATGGCCGGGGCGGCCCACGCCCAGGGCATATTCGAGCAGGGCGGCACCCTGCACCAGGACTCCTCCGCCCTGCTGCGCTGGAAGCTCAAGCCCGGCGTGGCCGAGCGGCTGAACCTGGAGATGATCCGCATCTACCGGGTGCGCACCGGCGACGAGCTGGGATTCGGCAAGAAGTCCCTGGAGCAGGTGGCCGAGCGGGACGTCGACGGCGAGTACACGGTGGAGCGGCTTGAGAACGGCCAGCAGTACGCTTTCATCCTCCGCGCGGTGGACGCCTCCGGCACGGAGCACGGGCAGGCGCTGCTCATGGCCTACCCGGGCGAGGACGGCGAGGGCCCACCCCCGGCGGTGAAGAACCTCTACGCCGCGCCCGGGGCCGTCGGGGTGGGCGTTTTCTGGGATCGCCGCCGCGAAGTGGACATCAAGGGGTACGAGGTGGCCCGCAAGAGGCCGGGCGATCCCTCCTACCGCATCATCGCCCGCCTGCCCCGCGTCACCAAGGCCGGACAGTGGACCAGGGCGGCCACCGGCAAAATGGCCAACGCCCCCATGATCCGGCCCACCATGTACCTCGACACCAAGGCGGAAAAGGGCGGCGAGTATATTTACCGGGTGCAGGCCGTGGACCTCGACGGAAACCTGGGCGAACCAGCGGAGGTGCGGACCACCGGCAAGACCGCCCCCCGCTCTCCGCGTTTCGACGAGGTGCTCCTGCTGGTTCGCGCCCGCGACGGCTCCTCCCGCCATGTGGCCGAAGAGTACGCCCGGGCGCGCAACGTGCCCGAGTCCAACATCGTCGAATTCTACATCCCCGAGGACCGCTACGACTTCGGCTACGAACGCCACCTGGCCGAGCCGCTGCGCGAGCACCTGCTGGAGAACGGCCTGGCCGGGAAGATCCGGGTGCTGGTGCCCTGCTACCGCATGCCGCGCTCCACCGGGGCCAGGTCGGTGGACTCCATGCTCTCCGACCTTTTTGGCCGCTACACCTGGGGCCGGGTCATGGGCACTCCCAGCCCGCTTTTCCGCAGCGACAACCACTTCGACCCCGCCCTGGGCATGTACCTCGTCACCCGCCTGGACGGACCGGACGAGGAGACCGCACTGAGCCTGTTCGAAAAGGCCAGGATCGCGGAGCGCCGCGTCACACCCGCCAGCGGCGACGCCTATTTCGTGCAGGACGAAAAGGGCAGGCGCATGGCCAAAATCGTGGAGAAGTACGGCGTGGAGTCCGTGCTGCACGGCCGGCTGCACACCAGGGAAAACCAGGTGCCCGACGGCACCATGTGGCTGTTCGCCTGGGGGCACGACTACATCCGCCTGCGCGACACACCCTGGCCGGACGGCTCGGTGGCCGCCTTTCTCAAGTCCAACTCCTTCGGCACGCTGCGCAAGGAAAACGGCAGGCCCAGCTGGGTGCAGGGGCTTCTGCAGGAGGGCGTCACCGCCACCTTCGGTTCGGTGGTGGAGCCGTACGTGCAGGGCTTCACCCGGGGCGACATCTTCTTCGACCGCTTCCTCAGCGGCCGCTACTCCTTCGCCGAGGCGTACGGCATGGCCACCCCCACGGTGCGCTGGGCCATGAGCGCCGTGGGCGACCCGCTCTACAGGCTGGATAGCTGGCAAGCCGCCGGGGAGGCCAGGTGAACGGACTCTCCGTTCGGACCGTGGCCGGGAGGAACGCCGCCTGGAGCCTCCTGCGCTATGTGGTCAACTTCGGCGTGGTATTCGTCCTCACGCCGTTCATCATTGAAACGGTGGGGGACGCGCGCTACGGCCTCTGGGCCCTGGTTTTCGCCATCATCGGCTACGCCGGGTTCCTGGACCTGGGCGTGCAGCAGGCCACCATGAAGCTGGTGGCCCAGCACCGGGGGAAGGGGGAGAAGGACCGGCTCAACGCGGTGGCCTCCACGGCCATGGCCTTCTTCCTGCTCCTGGCCCTGGTGGCCGCCCTGGCCTGCTGGTTCGTCCTGCCCCACTGGATGCACCTCTTCGTGGACAACCCCGCGGACGTGCTGGAGTCGCAGCGGCTGCTCCACGTGGTGGGGCTGAACATGTTCTTCCTTTTCTGCGGCAACGTCCTCTCCGGCGTGGCCCTGGGGCTGCACCAGTACCACTACAAGGGCATGTTCGACAGCCTGACCGGGCTGGCCAGGCTGGGCCTGACCATCCTGGTTCTGCGCCAGGGGTTCGGGCTGGTGGGGCTGGCCTGGGTCAAGCTGGGACTGGATGCCGCCTCCATGCTCTTCATGGCCTGGGCCTGCCGCCGGGGGTTTCCCTCCCTGCGGCTGGCGCCGGGCCTGGTTGGGAAGGAGCCCATGCGGGAACTGCTGCGCTTCGGTACCAGCGTCTTCACCTCCTCCAGCGCGGTGCGCTTCAACCGCACCACCAACCCCATCATCGTCTCCTGGCTCCTGGGCACAGTGTACACGGCCTACTTCACGGTCTGCACCCGTCTGGTGGGGTACGCCAACGAGGTGCTCATGTCCCTGACCGCGGCCTTCATGCCCATCTTCAGCGAACTGGGCGCGCAGGGCAGGGACCGGGTGCGGGAGGTCTACCTGCGCTACACCCGCTACCTGGTGGGGCTGACTCTGCCCGCCTATCTGGCGGTGATGCTCTGCGGGCCGCACTTCGTGGCCCTGTGGATCAGCCCGGAGTACGCCCGGGAGTGCGCCTGGCCGCTGCGGATAATGGCCCTGGTGGCCCTCATCCGGGGGCTGCAGCCGCTGCAGGCGCGGGTGCTCATGGGATGGGGCGACGTGCGCTTCTATGCCCGCATGGTGGTCTGCTGCTCCCTTACAGCCACGGTCGTCGGGGCCGCCCTGGTGCCGGTGGCCGGGATAGCCGGGCCGCCCCTGGCCGGGCTGGCCGCCACGCTGGTGCAGCAAACCGTCTTCCTGCTGCACCTCTCCGACCGCATGGACTTTTCCAAGGCGCGGTTCGCGGCCTCGTGCCACCTGCGCCTGCTCGCGCCGGTGCTGGTATTCGCCGGACTGCTGGCGTGGATTCTGGGGCCGTTGGATGAAGCCAGCTATCCGCGCCTGCTTCTGGCCGCCGCCGCGGCGATCGCCGCCTATATTCCACTGGCCTTCATGGGGCTGCTGGATTCCGGCGAGAGGCGGGGCGTGCTGGCCAGGGTCCCGGGATTGGGCAAGAAACAACCCGGCGACGCGCCCGTCGCGCCGCTGGCCGAACCCGTGGAGCGGCCGTGAAGCACCTCATCTCCATCTACCTTTTCCTGCTGATCTTCAGGCCCTACGAGTACTGGCCGCAACTGGGCAGCCTGTACATCCAGAAGGTCTTCATGATCCTCCTGCTGATCTGCGCCTTCGTCTACCGCGACAAGCGGTTCCGCATGGACACGCTGCACCTGTGGCTGTTCGTCCTGGTGCTCAGCCTGCTCCTGTCCACGGCCACGGCCTGGGACGTGCCCCTGGCCTGGGAGATGACCGTCAAATACCTCAAGGTGATGGTTTTCTACCTGGTGCTGGTGATGACCGTGCACGGCCAGGAGAGGCTGGAGTACGTCGCCAAGGCCATGCTTGTCGTGACCATGATCTACGTGGGCAAGTCCGCCTGGGAGTTCTTCGTCCACGGCCGCTACGTGTGGCGCATGGGAATCGCCCGCATGATCGGCATCGACCAGACCTACGCCATGCCCAACGCCTTCGCGGCCACCATCTGCTACTCCCTGCCGCTGCTTTGGGCGGTGCTTGGCAAGGGGCTGACCAAGCGCTGGATGCGCTTGGCCATGCTGGGCTACGGCGTGCTGGCCCCCATCTGCATCGTCATGACCGGGTCGCGCAGCGGCATGGTCACGGCGCTGTTGTTCGTGGCCATGATCTCCTGGCGGGCCAAGCGCAAAATCGGCGTGGCCGTGCTCTCCGTGGCCATCCTGCTGGTTGGCTGGCAGTTCGTGCCGGAGATGCAGCAGCGCCGCTTCATGTCCATCTTCAATCCGGAAGTGGGGCCGGCCGCGGAGTGGGCCGAGCAGTCCGCCGAGGGCCGCCTCCAAGGGCTGCTGCACGGACTGGAGCTGTTCACCCAGCACCCGGTCTCCGGCGTCGGCCCCAACAACACGCGCCGTACCTGGTACGGCGGCGACGGCCCCCAGGCGCACAACCTGGTGGGGCAGGTCATCGGCGAGTTGGGAGGCGTCGGCTTCGTGGCCTTCTTCGGCTTCATCGCGGCCATTTTCCTGCGGCTGCGAGCCACGGTGCGCCTAGCGGACAAGAGGCTGGCCAAGGAGCCCGACCCCCCGCTGGAGCGCACGCTCGTCTTCAACCGCCGCCTTGCCCTGGCCGGGCAGATGATCATCGTGCTCATGCTCTTCAACGGCCTCTTTGGACACAACATGTTCCGCTACAACTGGCTGTTCGTGGCCTTCTTCGCCCTGGCCTCCTCCGAGGTGGTGCGCGGCGAGGCCTCCCAGGGGGCTGGAGAGCGGGAAAGTGAACGCTTTTGCGGCGAGGATATGGAGTACGCCAGATGCCGCGCCTGATCCCCCGCCTCCTGCTTCTCGCGGCGTTGCTTGTTTTCTTCCAGCCCGCCGGGCCGGCCATGGGCGCCAGCCTTCAGGACGTGCTCGCCCGCACCCCGGCCGGAGCACCCGTGGCCATGGGCCGCGCCGACATGGAGACCGGGGCCGGCCGGGCGGACGTCGCCCCGCGCCAGCGCAGCCGCAGAGTGGTGGTCAGCGGCCCGGCCGTGCTGAACCAGCGGCATACGGAATACGTTCTGGACCGTGACATCGAGACCGAGGGAACCGCATTCAGCATTAGGGCCAACCACGTCACCCTCAATCTCAACGGCCATACCGTGGTCTACAACCAAAGCGAGAAGGGCGAGGGGGTGAGCCTGGACAAGTGGTGGCTGGAGGACGTGCAGGTCATCAACGGCACCATCCGCCAGGGCCGGGCGCAAAGCCCCGGCTCGGAGCACGGCATGGGCTGCAATCCGATCTTTTCCCTCAGCGCCAAGAAGCTGCACCTGGGCGGTCTGCGCCTGGAGTGGTCCGCCCGGGACGTCATCGGGCTTTTCGTGCGGGGCAGCAAGGGCGTGGTGGTGGAGGCCTGCACCCTGGTGGACGGCGGCACGGAGGTCTCCAACCGTCATCAGGGGCTGGAGGCGCTCTACGTCAACGGCAACGACATCACCGTGGAGCGGGTCAAGGTGGTCAGCGCCCGGCAAAACGGCATCTCCATTTTCGAAGGGGTTGTGCGCGACTGCGACGTGAGCCTGGAGAGCGTGGTGACCAACTCCACCGGCGTGCGCGTGGGCAAGGGCGAAATCGTTGGCAACCGGATCGTGGGCCGGGGGGTTCACCCGGTGGGCTTCTGGCCCGCGCCCAGGGTCAGGGCCTACTCCAACTATGTGGAGGTCATGAACACGGCTTCGGGCTCGGAGTACGGCTCCACGGGCTCGGCGGGCATGCGCATCGCCTGGGGCAAGAGCGACGGCATTGAGATCTTTTGCAACACCTTCCTGGTGCGGGCGGAGAAGAACCGAATCGGCCCGGGCGAGGACAGCTGGGGGAGGGCGGTCAACGTGGGCGTGCCCAATCCCAAGCAGACGGCCAGCTTCCACCACAACATCATCGCCGCTGTAAACGGGGGCGACGGTGCCAAGGCCGCGGCCGTGGGCGTGGTGGCCAACAACAAGTCACCCGGCCTGGTTTTCGAGAAGAACATCATCGCCAGCAACTGGGGCGCTCTGCTGCTGGGCGACGACTACGGCCCCTGCGACGGTTTTCCGGTCTTCCGCGACAACACCATCGTCAAGCTGCCCGGCGGCGAGGACAACCACACCATCCGCAGCGCCTACCGCGACTACGCCTCCACCGCCCTGCTGGTGGACAACCGCTACGAGGGCGGGGCCGCGCCGGAGGACATCTGGTTCGAGCTGCCCAGCCCCATGGCCAAGGAACTGCGCTTCGCCCGCCAAGTGGAGGTGGTGGTCCGCGATGGCCAGGGACAACCTGTTCAGGGTGCGGAGGTGTCCGCCATGCTGCCCGGGACCGGCGTGCTGGACACGGCGGTCAGCGGGGCCGACGGCGGGGCCGGGCTGGCCCTGGTCCGGCGGCGGCTGGTGGGCGAGCGCGGGAACGCCTCCCTGTTGACCAAGGTGCTGGGCATCGGCGGGGGCGGCCTGGTGGAAAAACCGGTGGACGAGGTGGTCCTGCGGGTTTCCGGCGACGGCTACAGCGCGGAGAAGCGGGTACCCACTGACGTCACCGGACCCGTGGAGGTGCGGCCGTGACCGTTCCCGCCGACACCGGGCGCATCCGCCTGCTGGCCGTTGTCCGCTGGCCGGTGGGGGGCATCCGCACCTACATGCGCTACACCTACGGCGCGTTCCCCGGGGAGACGGAGTTGACCATTCTGGCCAACCGCACCCAGGAGGAGGACCTGCTGCGCCAGGACGCGGCCGAACTGGGGGCCAGGCTGGTGCCGGTGGAGGGCGGAACCCGCGAACTGGCCAAGGCGGCCTGGCGGGAACTGCGCGGCGGCGGGCACACCGTGGTGCAGAGCCACGGCTTCAACGCCGCGGCCGCTGTCTCCCTGGCCAACGCGTTCCGCCCCCGTCCCCACCTGCTGACGGTCCACGGCATCCTGGAGCAGCGCCTGCTGACGGGCTTTTCCGGCCGGCTGAAGCGGCTCGGACTGCGGCGGCTGGTGCGGCGGCTGGATGCGGTGCACGCCGTGGGGCGGGACATCATGGAGCATCTGCGCGAGGAGATTCCCGGCCTGGAGGAGTCCGGTGTGCGCTGCGAAATCATCCCCAACGGCGTGGACACCTCCCGTTTCCTGGGCTGCCGCGACACCGCACCCGGCTTGCGCGCGGAGCTGGGGCTGCGGCGGGACGAGTTCCTGTTCGGTTTTCTGGGGCGGCTCATGGAGCAGAAGGGCTTCGACCTTGTCATCCGGGCGGCCAAGGAGCTGGCCGGGGAAGGCCGCGCCTTCCGCGTGCTGGTGGCAGCCTCCGGCGACTATATCCGCGAGTACCGCCGCCTCATCACCGAGGCCGGACTGGCGGACCGCTTCGTCTTTCTGCCCTACCAGGACGACGTGCGGCGGGTGTTCGCCACGGTGGACGCGGTGCTCATGCCCTCCCGCTGGGAGGCCTGGGGGCTGCTCAAGGCCGAGGCCCTGAGCAGCGGGACGCCCCTGGTGGCCTCAACCTGCATGGGGCTGGCCGAGGACATCGAGGACAGCCCCACCCTTTTCGTGCGGCCCGGCGACGCGCCGGACCTGGCCCGGGCCATGCGCCTTGCCCTGGACGACCCGGACTTGGCGCGGCGGTTCGCGGAGTTCGCGCCGGAAGCGTCCAGGCGGTTTTCGGTCTGCAGGTCGGCGGAGCGCATGCGCTCCCTGCTGGGGGAGCTTCACCACAACGGGGCGGGCCGGGTGCCGGCCGGGCCCATGGGAGCGGTCGAGCCATGAGCGATTCCGGGGACGGCGCCGTGCAAGGCGTGTCCGTCATCATTCCCACCTACAACCGCGCCCGCTGCGTGCTGGACGCCATCCGCTCTGCCGTGGAGCAGGACCCGCCCCCGCTGGAGGTGGTGGTCATCGACGACGGCTCCACAGACAACTCCGGGGAGCTGATCCGCGACTTCGGCCATCCCCTGGTCCGGTACCAATGGCAGGAGAACAAGGGCCTCTCCGGGGCGCGCAACGCGGGCCTGCGGCTGGCCAGGGGCGACCTGTGCGCCCTGCTGGATTCGGATGACACCTGGCTGCCGGGCAAGCTGGCCGCCCAGGAACGGATCATGCGCGAGGACCCGGAATGCGCCCTGGTCTACACGGACATGGTGGAGACGCGCTTCGGCGAGCTGGCCCACCGCTCCGTGCTGCACGAGAAGGGCTACCAGCGCCTGGGCGAGGGGTATCTCTACGAGAACCTGCTGCATGAAAACTTCATCATACCCTCCACGGTCATGCTGCGCACGGAGGACGTGCGCCGCGTGGGCTATTTCGACGAACGGCTGCGCTCCTCCGAGGACCGCGACATGTGGCTGCGGCTGGCCGAGACGCGGAAGTTCCGCTTCGTGGACCAGCCGCTGTGCATGCGCAACATCGACTCCGACGCCCTGACCGGCGACCTGGACAAGTGGATCACCAACCAGCTGGCCATGTTCCGCGAGCACCTGCGGCTGCGGCGGGCCGAGCCATTGGGCGGCCCCTACGAGGGGCGCGGGGAGGCCATCGTCAAGCGGCTGGAGGAAAACGTCCACCTCGCCCTGACCACCCTGGGGCAGAACTGTTTCCGGAACTTCGACCTGCCCCGGGCGCGCCGCCTGCTGCGCGAGAGCCTTGGGCGCAGGTTGGACAGGCACAACCTCAAATACTACCTGGCTTCGCACGTCCCCGCTCCGGCCCTGCGCCGGTTGAAGCGGCTCAAGGACGCCCGCGCGGCCGGGAGGGAGCACGCATGACGCTGACGACCGCTCTCCGCCGAACCTGGCCGGGCTGGGTGGCCTTCTTCGCCGTTCTTTCACTGGTTTATTTCCCCGTGGTTCAGGGCATGGTCGAGGACTGGGCCACGGACGAGAACTACTCCCACGGCTTCCTGGTGCCGCTCATCGCGGGCTACCTGGTCTACCGCAAGCGGGACGAGCTGAACCAGACCCCGGTCGGCACCGCCCCCATCGGATTGGCCGTGGTGGCCGGAGGGGTGGGCATGCTGGTGCTTGGCTGGCTGGCCTCGGAGTACTTCACCATGCGCTCTTCCCTGGTGGTTGTCCTGGCCGGGGCCTCGCTCTTTCTGCTGGGACGACGGGTGACGGGCAAGCTGGCCGCGCCGCTGGCCTACCTGCTGCTCATGGTGCCCATCCCCTACGTGCTCTACAACGCGGCCGCCTTCCCCCTGAAGCTGTTCGTCACGGAAATCTCCGTGTTCACGCTCAAGACCATGGGCGTGGTGGTCTGGCAGGAGGGGAACATCCTCATGTTCCCCCACATCACCCTGGAGGTGGCCAACGCCTGCAGCGGGCTGCGGTCCATCATGTCCCTGCTGGCCATCGGCGTGGCCTACGCCCTCATTTTCCACCGCTCCAACATCCAGCGGGCGCTGCTCATCCTGTCAACCATCCCCCTGGCGGTCATCACCAACGCCCTGCGCGTGGTGGGCACGGGCATTCTGGCCAAGTACTTCGGCGAGGCCGCGGCCAAGGGCTTCTTCCACGAGTTCGCCGGACTGTTCGTTTTCATGACCGCCGTGGCGCTGTTCGTGGCCCTCGGCGTGGTACTCAAGAGGATTGGGATATGACCGCGCAGACCAAGCAGCCGCCGGTGTTCGTCGTCGGCGTCCACCGTTCGGGAACCACCCTGCTGAACCTCATGCTGGACAGCCACTCCCAGTTGTGGATTCCCTACGAGTCGCACTTCATCGTCAGGCTCCACCGCAAGTACGTGCTGAACGGGCAAGGGGATTTCGAGTCCCCCGTCTTCCGCCGGGCGCTGGTGGAGGAGATTCTGGGCGACCACTTCGTCAAGGACTGGGAGGTGGACGTGACGCCCGACGAGGTGGACGTCGACGCCTGCCGGGACCTGTCCTCGGCCATCGACGCGGTTTACTCCGCGCACGCCGCCAAGGCGGGCAAGACCCGCTGGGGGGACAAGACCCCCTCCTACGTCTACCATGCGGACCTGCTCAACGAGTTGTTCCCGGAATGCAAGTTCATCCACCTGGTGCGCGACGGCCGCGACGTGGCGCGTTCCGTGGTCCGGCGGCACTGGGGGCCGGATGATCTGGTCTCCGCCCTGCGGGAGTGGGCGCGCAAGGTGGAGGTCTGCGACAAGATGCTGCGCATGCTGCCGCCCGGGCGGCGGAGCACCCTGCGCTACGAGGACCTGGTGGAGAAGCCCGGGGACAGTCTGCGAGGTCTCTGCGAGTTCCTCGATCTGCCCTTCGAGGAGTCCATGCTCCAGTATCAGGGCAGGTCGGCGGAAAAGCTGGGCCAGCGGCGGTCCTCCACGTATCACTCGGGCCTCATGGGCGCGCCCAGCAAGGACTTCGTGCAGCAGTGGAAGCGGGAGATGAGCCCGGTGGATCAGTCCATCGCGCAGGAGGTTGCCGGGGAAATGCTGGACTACTTCGGTTATGAGCCGGGCAGGAGGAACCACCCCCTCAAGGCGTGGGGCAGGTTCCGGCACAAAATAGACGAACGGCGCAGTTGGAAGACGAGAAAGGGGAGGGCGCAGTGATGGTCTGGTGGCGTTTTCTGGCGGTTTCCCTGTTGGTGGCTTGCGCAGGTGCCTTCATGCATCTGCATGAGGACGTGGCCGTGCCTCTGGCCCGCCCCCTGGAGCAGTTCCCGGCCTCCCACGAGGGATGGCGCATGGTGGGGCAGTCCCAGCTCAGCTCGGGCGAAATCCAGGTGCTCAGGCCCACGGACTACCTCGCCCGGCGTTACCGCCACGAGGACGGGCACACCGTGGACCTGTTCATCGGCTACTTCTCCGGCTCGGAGGAGGCGGGGGGCATCCACTCCCCGCGCAATTGCATGCCCGGCAGCGGCTGGACGCAGTTGTCCTCAACCCCCACGTCACTGGACGTGGGCGGCGAACAGGTCAATCTGGTCAAGGCGGTCTACGGCATGGGCCAGACCAGGGACATGCTCCTGTACTGGTTCCAGATGCGCGATTTGACCCTCAACGACGAGTACTCGCTGAAGATCAGGGAGGTGCTCAACTCCGCGCTGCACCGCCGCCGCGACGAGAGCTTCGTGCGCATCTCCACCCCGGTCCGTGGAACGAAAGACGCGGCTTGGGAGGCCGGAACCCGTTTCGTGCGGGACTTCTATCCGGTCATCGACGGATTCCTGCCGGAGTAGCCATGCCTCGGAACCTGGCCTATCCCACCATTTCGGGCGCGGCCGTCATTCTGACCGTGGTCTTTTGCGTCTACCTGGTGGCCAGGACGGCGCGGGGACACGGAGGGGCGGCACACGCCGCCCTGGCCGCCGCCCTGGCCTGCACGGCCATGGTGGAGCTGTGCGACCTGCTGGCCCTGCTGGGGCCGGAGGGTGTCGGCCCCTGGCGCCAGGCGGCGGTGGTGGCCGAGGGGGCCATGTGTCCTGCCTGGCTGCTCTTCACCGTGCTTTTCGCCCGCCGCTACGAGGAGCGGTCCATGCCCTGGACCCAGCGGGGCATGGTCCTGGCGGGATGCCTGATGCCCCTGTTCGGGGCCTACCTGGCCGTCCGGGGCTACTACTACGCGCCCAACTTCGACTCCGAGCCCATCCTTTTCCTGCACGGCGGGGCCTTCTATTTCTACCTGGGGGTCGTGCTGTGCTCGGTGCTGGCCCTGTTCAACCTGGAGGGCACCCTGGCCGGGGCCACCCACCACCGCCGCTGGAAGATCAAGTTCGTCCTGCTTGGCGCGGTGGCCGTGCTGGGCACCCAGGTGCTGTACTACAGCCAGGGGCTGCTCAATCGCTCCCTGAACCTCGGCCTGGCCCCGGCCCGTTCCCTGGCCCTGCTCCTGGGCGTGGGGCTCATGTGGTACTCCCTGGCCCGCCGGGGCGGGGAGGTGAAGATCAGCTTTTCGCGGCGGCTGACCTATAAGTCGCTGGTGCTGGCGGCCGCGGGCATCTACCTGGTGGTGCTGGGGCTGGCGGGCGAGGGCGCGCGGCAGCTCGGCGAGTCTCTCAGCCCGGTGGTGCTCCTCTCCATTGGCATCGTGGCCGGGCTGGCCCTTCTGGTGGTCAGCCTCTCCGAAACGGTGCAGCGCAAGGTGAAGGTCTTTCTGCAGCGCCACTTCTACCAGGAAAAGTACGACTACCGGCAGCAGTGGATGCAGTTCACCAAGCGGCTGCACGCCGCCCGCACCGTCCACGAGTTGCATCAGACCGTTCTCGGTGCTTGGTGCGAGACCTTCGGGCTGGAGGGCGCGGCCATGTTCCTGCACCGGCAGGCTGACAACCGCTTCGCCTGCGTCTCGGCCCTGGAGATCCTGCAGCCCGAGGTCCGGTTCGCCCCGGACTCTCCGCTGGTGCGCGCGCTGCGGCGCACAGGCGGCACGGTGGACGTGCGCGGCGGACTGGCGGGCGAGGGCGGCGAGGCGGCCAGCTACCTGGAGGCCTCCGGGGCCACCTTCGCCGTGCCCCTGACCCGCGAGGGCGAGCTGGACGGCTTCGTGCTCATGGGGCCGACCATCAACAAGGCGGAGTCCTACGACCTGGAGGACTTCGAGCTGATGGACACCATGGCCGGGCACGTGGCCTCGGCACTTTTGAACATGCGGCTTTCCGACCAGCTGGCCAAGGCGCGGGAGATGGAGGTCATGGGCAAGGTCTCCACCTTCGTGGCCCACGACCTCAAGAACCTAGTCTACACGCTTTCCCTGGTGGTGGAGAACGCGGGCAAGTACATCGCCGACCCGGACTTCCAGAAGGACATGCTGGGCTCGTTGGACAGCACAGTGGGCAAGATGAAGGTCCTCATCTCCCGGCTGAAGGGGCTGCCCGAGCGCCACACCCTGAAGCGTGAGCCGGTTCGGCTTTTGACCGCCGCCCGAGAGGTGGCCGGGCTGGTGCCCGGCGAGCGGCTGCGGCTGAACGGCGACGACGTGTGCGCCGAGGTGGACCGCGAGGAGTTCTCCAAGGTCATCCTCAACCTCTGCCTCAACGCGGTGGAGGCCAGC
This sequence comes from Desulfohalovibrio reitneri, assembly GCF_000711295.1. Taxonomy (NCBI): domain Bacteria; kingdom Pseudomonadati; phylum Thermodesulfobacteriota; class Desulfovibrionia; order Desulfovibrionales; family Desulfovibrionaceae; genus Desulfohalovibrio; species Desulfohalovibrio reitneri. The sequence continues at coordinate 113,247 of NZ_JOMJ01000004.1, forward strand.
ACCGACGGCGGCGAGGTGCGGGTGGAAACCGGCAGCGACGGTGGGCCCTACCTGCGGGTGGAGGACTCCGGCCGGGGCATGGAGGAATCCTTTCTTTCCGAGGCCATTTTCCAGCCGTTCCAGACCACCAAGAAGGGAGGCATGGGCATCGGCCTGTACCAGTGCAAGCAGATCGTCGAGGCCCACGGCGGGTGCATCGAGGTCAGCAGCGCGCCGGGCGAGGGAACGGTATTCGTGGTGCGCCTGCCCGAGCACGCGCTCTGCCGGGGCGGCGACGAGGCTGAATCGCAAAGGTTTTCCCAAGGGAGCGCGTGATGGCTGACCTGGTTTCCGTTCTCATGGCCTGCTACAATGGCGAGAAGTATCTGGAGGAATCCATCCTGACCGTCCTGAACCAGACCTACCGTGATCTGGAGTTCTTCATCATGGACGACGGCTCGACCGACGGGTCGCGGGAGGTCATGGAGAAATACGCCGACAGGCTGACCGTTCTGGAGCACCCGGGAAGGGGCAACAGGGGCCAATACTACTCGCTGAACGAGGCCCTGCGCCACGCCCGGGGGAAATACGTGGCCTTCATCGACGCCGACGACCTCTGGGAGCCGGACAAGATCGAGAAGCAGGTGGCGCTGATGCGGCGGACGGGGCGGAAGTTCTGCTACACCGCGGTGAAGGGGTTCCACGGCGACGACATGGACAGGTGGTTCTCCTTCACGGACAAGGACGGTCCCCTGGCCACGGCGGAAGCCATCCTGCTGGACTGCGGCATCTGCCCGGCGGCCACCATGGTGGAGCGGAGCGCCCTGGAGGACGTGGGCGGGTTCGCCGAGGACGTGATGCCCGGGGACCACGACTTCTTCCTGCGGGTGCTGGAAAGGCACCCCGCCTGTTTCCTGCGGGAATACGCCACCTGGTACCGGTTCCATCCCGCACAGATCAGCGCCAAGCGGGTGCTCTGGGAGGACGGGTTCGCCGTTCTGCGCAGGGCGGCCGGGCGGTACCCCTACGGGCGGCGGCTGGTGCGCAAGCGCAAGGCCGTGCTGTACTACAGGCTGATGCGGCACGACCTGCGGGACAAAAAGCCCAGGTTTCTCTACTACGCCCTGCTTTCTTTTCTTTACGACACGAAACGGGCCGCCGGGCACGCGCTCGGCGCGCTCCGCAAACGGATGCGCGGGACGCCGCCCGGCGTCCGCCAGGGTGGTGCGGCATGAGCAGCCTACTGATCGTCGACGACAACAAGGACATCCTGACCCAGCTCAAGTGGGGGCTGGCCTCGGAGGGGTGGGACCTGCACTTCGCCCACGACGCGGACGAGGCCCTGCGGATGTATGACGAGGTGGCCCCCAAGGTGGTCACGCTGGACCTGGGCCTGCCTCCGGAGGAGGACAATTCCAGCGAGGGCTTCCGGTGCCTGGTGGAAATGCTCAAGTCCAACCACCCCGCCCGGGTCATCGTCATCACCGGCAACGACGAGCGCGAGAATGCGCTCAAGGCCGTGCAGACCGGGGCCTACGACTTCTTCCGCAAGCCCATCGACCTGGACGAGCTGCGGGTCATCATCCGCCGCGCCTTCCACCTCTGCGACATCGAAGCGGAACAGCCCGGGGAGGAGGCGGAGGAAAGCAACGGCGTGGCCGAGAGCCACGGCATCGTGGGCACCTGTCCGGCCATGCGCTCCATCCTGACCATGATCGACCGTGTTTCCTCGTCGGACGTGCCGATCCTCATCTCCGGCGAGTCCGGCACGGGCAAGGAGCTGGTGGCCAAGGCTGTGCACGAGAAGAGCCCCCGCAGGGGGGGGCCATTGGTCACGGTGAATTGCGGGGCCATCCCGGAGAACCTGCTGGAGTCGGAGTTCTTCGGCCACGAGAAGGGGGCCTTCACCGGAGCCAGCTCCCTGGTGCGGGGCAAGGTGGAGTACGCGGACAAGGGCACTCTCTTCCTGGACGAGATCGGCGAGCTGCCCATGAACCTGCAGGTCAAGATTCTGCGCTTCCTGCAGGAGATGGTCATCCAGCGGGTGGGCGGCCGCAAGGACATCGAGGTCAACGTGCGCATCATCGCGGCCACCAACGTCGATCTGCCCCAGGCCATCGAGGAGGGAGCCTTCCGCGAGGACCTCTACTACCGTCTCAGCGTGGTCAATCTGCACTTGCCGCCCCTGCGGGACAGGGGCGAGGACGTACGGCTCCTGGCGGAGCACTTCCTGCGGCGGCTCACCGGGGACATGCACCGGGAGATAACAGGCTTCACCCCGGAGGCGCTGGCCTACCTCACCTCCTATGACTGGCCCGGCAACATCCGCGAGCTGGAGAACAAGGTCCGCCGGGCCATCGTCCTGGCAGGCGGTTCCCGCATCACCCCGGAAGACCTGGGATTCGTGGGCCACGGCACGCGGGGCAACGGCGAGACCCCGCCCCTTTCCGGCACCCTGCGGGAGGCGAGGGCGGGGCTGGAGAAGAAGATGGTCAAGTCGGCCTTGACTCGCTGCCAGGGCAACATCCTCAAGGCTTCCGAAGAGCTGGGGATAAGCCGTCCCACCATGTACGACCTGCTGAAAAAGCACGGCATCGAGAACTGGGGCAAGTAGGCGCGTGCAAACCATGACCACGAACGCGACGCCGGACCGCGCCGGGGACCAGCCCATGCGCGTGGTGCAGAACCAGCGCGGCTTCACCACACCGCCCTACAGCCGGGTGGCCACCCCGCTGGCAGAGGCGGCCAACGGGAGATGGCTGCGGATGCTGCGCGTCAGCCCCCGCCTGCGTGGCCTGGCGGACGGCCTCGGCTTCTACGCCGTGTCCGGGGATTTCGACGCCGTGGTCACGGTGGGGCACCAGGCGGCCAACGTCTACTGCATGCTCCGCCGGACCTTCGGGGACCGGGGGGCGCTGCACGTGGCCAAGGAGTTCTACCTGGAAAAAGCCAGGCCCAACGGCGCGGCCGGGTGGGCCAAACACGCCCTCAAGCGGCTGCTGGGGCTTTTCTATCCCGGAGTCTTTTCCTCGGTGGACCTGCTGGTGGTCAACGCCAGCGAGGAGGCGGACCTGTACGCCGATCAGCTGGGCATCCCCAGGGAGCGGGTCGTCTTTCTGCCGTGGCCGAGCAATGTGGACCCCGTGGAGAGCCCCGTGCCCGGCAAGGGGTACGTGCTCGGCGTGGGCCGCAGCCATCGCGACTGGGAGACTTTCTTCAAGGCGGCCGCCGGGCTGGACGCCCGGGTGGAGGTGGTGGCCGGGGGCGAGGATTCGCGGGGGGTCGAACCGCCGGAGAACGTCCGCCTGCGGGTGGAGATCCCCCGGCCGGAGTACATGGAGTTGCTGGAGGGAGCTGACTGCGTGGTCATCCCCCTGAAAACCATGGGCCGCTCCACCGGCCAGGCCGCCTTCCTGGAGGCCCTGGCCCTGGGCAAGCCGCTGGTGGTCACGGACGCCGTGGGCTCCAGGGACTACATCCAGGACGGGGGCAACGGCCTGCTGGTCCCCCCCGAGGACCCGGAGGCCATGCGGCGGGCCGTGTCCCGTGTGCTGGCGGAGCCGAAGCTGCGCCGCGAACTGGGCGAGGGCGCCCTGGAGAGCGTGCGCACCCGGTTCAACAGGCGGGTCTACTCGCGCGCCTTCCACGATGCCGTGCTTGAGGCTGTCCGGCGGCGGCGGGCGGAGGGGCGCGGCCCCGTCCAGGCTGCCCGGCCATCCGGCTCCTGATTGTCCGGCCCGGCGCTGGCGATTCGATTTCCCCGCCGATGCCCCGCCCTCTCCCGGAGAGCAGCGGGGCGGCGCATTATCAAACGCGACCGGGAGGCCCGGGTGGACACCGAAGACGGGAAACGGCGGTTGCATCCGTCTGTATTCGATTCCGACTGGTATTTGCTGACGAGGCTCCGCCAGGCCATTGAAGGCATGGTCGGTGCGTTTCCAGAGGCCTCGCGGGTGCTGGACTACGGCTGCGGCGACCAGCCCTACCGCCCGCTGGTGGAGGGCGCGGGGCACTCCTACCTGGGCTGCGACCTGCCGGGCAATCCGCTGGCGGACATCTCCCTCGGCCCAGAGGGCGGAATCCAGGCCGGGGACGGGTCCTTCGACGCGCTGCTGTCCATCCAGGTCCTTGAACACGTGGAGGACGTGGGCGCGTACTTGTCCGAGGCCGGCCGCGTCTTGCGCAAGGACGGCCTCATGCTGCTCTCCACGCACGGGTGGTGGACGTACCACCCCTACCCGGAAGACTACTGGCGGTGGACGCGGGCTGGTCTGGAAAAGGTGCTCACGGACCACGGGTTCTCCATCGATCGGGAGGCTTCCGTCATGGGCATGTTGGCCTACAGCACCATGCTCCGGCTGCAATGCCTCAAGGGCGTCCTCACGGCGCCCCTGCCACGCAGGCTCGTCTTTTCCCCTCTGTCCCTGTATTCCCAGATGGCCATGCTCCTGGCGGACAGGGTCATCCCCGGTCATATCAAGCGGAACAACTCCGCCGTGTACCTCTTTTTGGTACGCAAGCCCTCCTGAGCGGGACGCCCCGGACAAGGAAGTCCGGCGAGAAAAGCGGAAAGCGTCCCAAAGTGTCTGTCCGGCTAGCCAGGACACAGGCGTTTCGCCCATCATTGCCTTTTCGGGTCCGTAAAAGGTGGAGAAGTGGTATGCGTCTTGCTTCTCCATATGCATTATGAAGAACATCATCCAGAGAATCCACAAGGCGTCGAACAGGCTGCTTCTCGTTCTCACTCTGGTGGGTTGCCTGGTGCTCCTGGCGGTCTTTGCCAGCGCCTTCTCGGGCGGTGCGTCACCGGCTGCCCTTCTGGGATTCGACTTCAAGGAACGGGTGGACAAGCGCGTTCAGTCGGCGCCCAAGCCCGCCGTCAAGGCAGGCGGGGTTCAACATGCCGAATTCCCCGGGGATTCCCTGGTGCAGAATTGGCGGCAAGGCCGGTTCCTGCCCGACGACGGCGTGTCCTACGCGGGCAGCATGGCTTCCTGGTTCGGCATGGGCTCGGCCAACGCCCACGGCTTCCGCCTGGGCGGCGGAGGCACCCCGCCTCAGCCGCGCCTCGGCTCCAACTCCCTGGCCAATGGTCCGCGCGCCGCGTCCTTCGGGCCGACCCTCAGCATGGCTGGCGGCGGGTTCTCCGGCGGCGGCTCCGGCGGCGGCTCCGGGGGCTCGGGCGGTGGCTCGGGGGACGGAGAAATCGGCGAGCTCGCCCTGATTCCGCAGGAGTTGCAGAACCCCGGCAAGAACCCCTTTGACTACCCCTGGTACGAACAGCCCCGGGATTATCCCGTGGCCGCGGCCCCGGAGCCCGGCACCGGCATCCTGCTCGGCGCGGCGGCGGTCGTCGGCTTGGCCGCCCTGCGGCGCAAGCGGAACAAAGCCTGACCCGCTCCTTGTGATCAGGCGGCCCAGGGCCGCTGGAAAAACGCAAGCCGAAAGGCTTGCGTTTTCTTTTTGCGTGTCCGGCGGATGCCGCGGTGACGAGGCGATGGAGGATGGGGCGGAGGAACGTGGAGGCGTGGTTGCGTCCGGTGTTCACGGAACCGCCACGCGGCCTTGGGGAGAGGCGCGATGGTTTTCCCGGACGGGGAAGAAGGAGTGGAAGATTTTACAGAAAAACGTGTCGGGGGATTTGACAGAATTCGGTCGGAATATCCGGGCCGGGCGGACTACATGAGGTAGCGCTGCATGACCAGATGGCTTTCGTTGAATGCCTGCATGAACTGGGCTCCGATATAGATCCGATGTTCGCTCAGCTCGCATCGGGCGCTCTGGCAGCGGAAGGCGAGCTGCTCGTCCTTGGAGGCCAGGGAGAAGAGGAGATCGAACTTGGTGCCTTCCTTTACTTCCTGGGGCTTTTCCGGAACCTGGTGGGGCGCTTCCAGGCTCAAGCAGACTCCGCCCAGGGAAATATCCTGGATTTGTGCGTATTTGTACTTGTAGACGTTCTTCTCCTCGCCCGGCAGGGAGATGATGGCCGGAATGCCCATCTTCTCCCGATGAAACTTCCGCTTCTCGTTGGACGCCAGCATGGTGGCCTGGGCCCTGTGGACGTACCTGCTGAGGATTCCCTCGGCCAGGTGCTCCGGGGACAGGCCTACGCTGGAGGAGATTGTCTTCAGCGCCTCGTAGATTTCCGGCTGGACGTAGACGATCCGGGGAGTTTCTTTTTTCATTGTGGCCATGGTCCTTTGGAGGTGTGTTTCCATGAAGGGTGCGATGAAAGAATGATGCCAAAAAATGAGGGGGTTTCGCGGCCATGCCGAAAGTGCAGCTCCTTCGTGAATTATTTCCCCGAACGCGGCCGGGGCGGGTGGTGTGTCCGGTTTTTTCCGTGCGGGGCGAAGAGGCGCAAGCTCCTGGTTTAGCATGCGAAGTCTCTCGCGGACTTTTTTTCTGAAAGCGTGTATGAGGGGAGGTTGGCACGACATCGGCATGGGGTGTCCGAGAAAGATGGATTGGTGGGGTGAAACCGGACCAAATTACATGATTACCCGCATTGGCAAGGACGCCCGATGTTGCCAAGGTGCATACTAGACTGGACTGGTTTTCATTTCGCCACAATTGCTGCGAAACCTGGGAGCCCTATCCCATAAAGGGGCGCTTTAGCGGGGGATTTTGGAACATGGGGTACATTCTTCTCGTAGACGACGACCAGACCTTCCTTGAATCGTTCGAAGCCTCCCTGCGGAGCCTTGGACACACCTGCGACCGGGCCACCAGCCTCAACGCGGCCTTGGCCATGGTGGCCAACAACGATTACGAGTTGGTTTTCCTGGACCTTTGCCTGCCCGACGGCAATGGGCTGGACATGATATCCACCATTTCCGGAGCCAAGTGCGGTCCGGCCCTGCTGGTCCTCACCGGTGTCAACGACACCGACGCGGTGGACAGGGCCCTCAAGGCCGGGGCATGGGACTACCTGCTGAAGCCGGTGCAGCTGGTGCAGCTCGGCCCGCTGGTGGAACGCACCATCCAGACCCACCGGGCCCAGGAGCGAAACAACTGCGACCCTGGATTCGATTCCTGCGGCATCATCGGCGAGAGCCCGCAGATCCGGCAGAGTCTTGAGCAGGTGGGCCTGGCGGGCAAGAGCGACGGCAACATCCTCATCACCGGCGAGACCGGCACGGGCAAGGAGCTGTTCGCCAAGGCGGTGCACCGCAACAGTCCCAGGCGCGACGGCCCCTTCATCGTGGTGGACTGCACCAACCTGCCGCCCACACTGGCCGAAAGCCTGCTCTTCGGGCACGAGAAGGGCTCCTTCACCGGTGCGCAGGACTCCAAGGAGGGCCTGTTCAAGCAGGCGGACGGCGGGACCATTTTCCTGGATGAGATCGGCGACCTGGGCTACGACCTGCAAAAGACGCTGTTGCGCGTGCTGCAGGAAAAGCGTTTCCGCCCGTTGAGCAGCAAGCGCGAGGTTTCCAGCGACTTCCGCCTCATCGCGGCCACCAACCGCGACCTTTTCGACATGGTGGAAAAGGGCGAGTTCCGCCACGACCTCTACTACCGCATCAAGACGGTGCATCTGGAGCTGACCCCCCTGCGCGACCGCAAGGAGGACATTGAGCCCATCGTCAAAGAGTATTTGAAGAAGATCTGCAATTCTCTGTCGCTGAAGCGCAAGCTCCCCACGGAGGCCTTCATCAACGCGCTGAAGAGTTACTCCTGGCCGGGCAACGTGCGGGAGCTGATCAACACCCTGTACTGCGCGGTGAACATGGCGGTCTACGAGAACGACCTCGAGCCGCACCACCTGCCCATCGAGCTTCGCTCCTTCCTGGCCAAGCAGCGGCTGGAGGGCAAGAAGGACAACGGCGGCCCGACCCTTTCCTCGGCCATCTCCTTCTACGAAAACGGACGGCTGCTTGAAATCCGCGACATCAGAAAGCGCACCATCGACGTCATGGAACGCAGCTATCTGGACAGCCTGGCCGAAGCCAGCGGGCGTTCAATTACCCGGGCCTGCAAGATCTCCGGCCTGTCCCGCGCCCGGCTCTATGAGTTGTTGCAAAAGCACGACGTGAAGCTGGCGGGCAAGGGGGCTATTCAGCCAGGAAACTCTTGAGCTTGGAGAGGATGTGCTGGCTGGGGGCGCTGACCTCCCCGGCCAGAAAGAGGGAGCCGTTGCTTCGCACCCGCCTGGGCGCGCAGTCCAGGTGAATGAAATCCCGCGAATCCGGCGAGGTGAATACCACCTCGAACTGTTCGGCCGCGGCGAATACCTGCCTGTCCTCCTCGTTTTCCAATTGCACCTGCAGGAGGACACCCCGCAGGGAGCAATCCCTCACGAAGGCCTTGGAGAAGGCCGTCCTGCCCCCGCTCACGGCGTTGACCACCGCCGGGTAGTCCACCCGCTTGCGCGGCGACCGCCGCCGCTCCTTGCCGCCGGACGAGTCGTCCGCATTTTCCCGACAGTTCTCGAAGCCGTCCACTATGGCCCGACGCGCGGCCTCCTCCTCGGAGACCCCGAGCTCGCTCGCCAACTCTCGCAGCTTCTCCCGTTCCCGGGGGCCAAGGAGGAGGGACAGGGGCTGGCCGGGGGACTCTGCGGGGTGATCATTCATGGTGTGCGGGTCTCTCGGGTTGCGGGTCCGTTGGTTTCATACTTGCAAGTCCGAAGTGCCATAAGCATGCCAAGACCGGGAGCGTGCAGGACGCGAACCAGGCGAGGCTTCCCCGGAACCGGGGCGACGCGGAAGAGGGGCGAACACGAATGTCGGAAAAGCGAAACGACGACAGGGCCGAACACGAGATCGACCTCGTCTTCAACAAGGTGATGGCCTGCGACGCCGGGGAGCGGAGCCGCTACCGCCTGGACACCATGCCCGGCACCCACGCGGGTGGGGTCGTCCAGAAAAGGTGGAGGGAGCAGGAAGTCCGTCCGGAGGAGATGGCCATCGAGGCATACGGCCGCATGACCCGGGAGGGCGCGGGGATGCTGGTGGTCGGGGACGGCGAACGCCTGCTCGGCTACCTGCAGCCGGACGACCTGGCCCGCTGGGTGGAGGTGGGCACCGACCTTTGGAAAACGCCGGTGCGTGAGATCATGAACGGCAACGTGGTCCGCGTGGCCCCCACCACGCAGCTCAGCCTCATCCTCTACAACATGTACGCCCAGGGGGCCTCGGTGGCCTCGGTGGAGCGGGACAACCGCTGTCTGGGCTTCATCCGCCGCGACGCCCTGGAGAAGTCCCTGCGACACCTGCTGGGCGGCGAGGACGTCCAGGCGCCTCGGGATTCCTGGGAGCTGCACCTGCTGGACGAACTGCTGGACGTGGGGGTCATCATCACCAACGAGCGCCGCGAGATCATGTACTTCAACAGCTGCCTTTCCCACCTCCTTTCCGGCAAGGGGACTCCCAGGATAGGAGACGACGTCATGGAGTACCTGCGCTCCGAACTCAACGAGGACGTCTTTCACCGGCTTTCCAGGCGGGAGCACGGCGTCGCCGGAGAGGAGCGCTTCGAGTGGCGGTTCGACGGGCGCATCCTCTCCTGCAAGGTACAGCGCTGCGCCGAGACGGCCGAGGCGTGCGGCTTCGCCGTGCTCCTGCGCGACGTGACCCGCGAGCGGTTGGAGATGGAGAAGGTCAAGAAACTCGCCCTGCGCGACCCCCTGACCCTGTTGGCCAACAAGACCCTCTTCCTGGAGCGGCTGGCCAACGAGATCAACCGGGCCAACCGCTACGGCGGCAGCCTGGCGGTCATCTTTCTGGACATCGACGACTTCAAGTATCTCAACGACACCCACGGCCACCTCATCGGCGACCGGGTGCTGCAGGCCATGGCCGCCCGCATGGCGGACACGGTGCGGGAGTCGGACACTGTGGCCCGTTTCGGCGGGGACGAGTTCGTCTTTCTGCTGCCCAACGTCAACAGCGACGAGAGCGCCAACCGCTTCATCAGGAAAATACAGGAGGAGATCCGGCGGCCGCTCAACGTGGACGGCCGGGTGTTCGACGTCTCCATCAGCGTGGGCTACGCCATCTACCCCTGGGACGGGACCACCGCAGAGTCCCTGCTCTCCCTGGCGGACAGGAGCATGTATGAGGCCAAGCGGAACCGCGCGGCCAAGAAGAGGATGCGGCGCGGCGGCGGACAGGGCCTGTCCGCCGAGTGAGCCCGGCGGCGGGCCGGGGCGGCTATTCAGCCATGGCCGCCTTGCGGGCTTCCTCGGAGAAGGAGGGGGAGGAGGCGATGTCCACCCAGGTGTGCACCATGCGTTCGTCCCACTGGCTGCCGGCCCCCCGGCGCAGCCGCTCCATGGCGTCGCGGTAGGTCATGCCCTGGCGGTAGGCGCGGTCGGAGGTCATGGCCTCGTGGCCGTCCACCACGGAGATGATGCGCGACAGGGGCGGGATGTCCCCCAGGGGCAGACCTTCGGGATAGCCCAGGCCGTCCGGCCGCTCGTGGTGGCAGTAGATGAGCGGCAGGACCTCCTCCAGAAAGATGACCCGCCTGACGATGTCCTTGCCCACCGAGGCGTGCCTCTTCATGACGGCGTATTCCTGGCTGGTCAGCGGACCGGGCTTGTTGAGGATGTGGTCGGGCACCCCGATCTTGCCGATGTCGTGCAGAAGCCCCGCGATGCGCAGCAGCTTCAGGTCCTTGGAGGCCAGCCCCATTTTGCGGCCAAGCATGACCGCGTAGCTGCTGACCCGCTCGGAGTGGCCGCTGGTGTAGTGGTCCTTGGCCTCCACCGCCCGCACGAAGGAGGTGATGACCCCCATGTTGATGCTGCGCATGCGGCTGTCCTTGAGGGCGTTGGCCAGCATGACCGTGGCGTGGGAGGCGAAGAAGGTGAGGTATTGCAGCTCTTTTTGGGTGTAGTCCGAGGCGCCGGGGTGGCGGAAGAGGGCCAGCGAGCCGATGCGGGTGTCGTCGTGGCGCATGGGCACCACCAGCAGCGAGACCTCGGGCACGTCCTGTGGCACCACGTTTCCGGCGCGCTTGGCGTTGGCCAGGGTGGCCGGGTCGAAGAGGCGGGGCTGATTGCGGTCCAAGAGGCGGCCGCCCACGGCCTTGCACCAGCGGGTCAGGGAGGGGTGCCAGGCATCGCCGCCCCAGACCGTGGGACCGGCCTCGCCGTTGACGTGGCCGTCCGGGAAGAAAGCCAGGCCGTGCGGAGCGAAGAAATCCCAGGTCTGCTGCAGAAATTCCTGCAGGAGGGTGGAGAAGTCCTTCTTGTCCTTGAGCGACTCGCTGAAGCCCAGCACATCCATGAAGGAGGTGGCCTCCTGCACGGAGGAGCGCAGGCGGCGCTCGCCCAGAGCCTTGTCCAGCCTCGCCGTGAGCTCGTCGATGTTGAAGGGCTTGAGCAGGTAGTCCACCGCGCCCAGTTGCAGGCACTCCACGGCGTTGTCCACCCCGCCGTAGCCGGTGAGGAAGATGACGTCCGCGTCGATGTTGCGGCGCTTCATTTCCTTGAGCAGGCTGACCCCGTCCATGCGCGGCATGCGCTTGTCCAGCAGGGCCAAGTCCACGGGGCGTCCGGAGGACAGGACCTCCAGCGCCTCCACGCCGTTGGCGGCGGTGAGGACGGTCCAGCCGCGCTCGGTGAGCGCCTCTCGGCAAATGTCGCGGAGTTCGGCTTCGTCGTCTACAAGAAGGATGCGGCCACTCATGCCCGGCTCCAGGTCTGGATGCCGCGTCCCCGCGGTGGAGGCGCCGGGGAGCAACGGACCATGTGCGGAAAGCGTGTTCTGCATACACGAGGGAATCCGCGTTGTCCACGTATCCAAGAAGCGATGCGCTCTTTTCTTTGTTCAGGTTTCCCAGTACGGTGCGCGTATCCGTCAGACGTGGGGTAAAGAGAGGCGATGCTATGGACAAAGCGGCGACGGCCTCGGGCGGCGAGGGAAGGTGGGACATGGAGTCCCTGATCAAGAGTCTGGAGCAGCTTCCCTCCCCGCCACACGTGGCAACGCGGATTCTCTCCTCCGTATCGGACGAGGACGAGTTCGAAGAGATCGCGGATCTGGTGCGCTCCGACCCGGCCATGGCCGGGAAGGTGTTGCGGCTGGCCAACTCCCCGGCCTACGGCCGGCACAGCCAGGTCAACACCGTGGAGGACGCCATGCTGGTGCTGGGCGCGTCCACTCTGCGGACCATCCTGCTCGGCTCCTTCATACGAGACACGGTTCTGAAAAAGGGGGCCGGGAGCGACCCGGCGGTAACGGGCGTCTGGAAGCACTCGCTGCTCACCGCCTCGACCGCCCGCCTGTTGGCCGCCCGGCTGTACCCCTCCATGCAGCAGCGCGCTTTCACCTCCGGCATGGTGCACGACCTGGGCAAGATGGCCCTTCTGTGCGTGCGGCCGCACCGCTACGAGCGTTTCCTGGACCGAGTGGAACGCGGCGGGCTGGAGATGTTGCGGGCCGAACAGGAGGCGCTGGGGGTTGACCACTGCCAGGCGGGCAAATGGCTGGCCGAGCACTGGGGCCTGCCCGGCTATCTGGTGGAGGTTGTCTGGCTGCACCACCACCCCTGGGAGGCCCTGCGGGAGGCCGCCGCCCACCCGGAGCTGCTGGACATGGTCTGCATGGCCAACCGCATCGCCCACGAAATCGCCGTGGATTACGCCGAACCGCACTTCGCCAACGGCACCAGGGAGCTTGCGGAAAAGGCCGGCTTCGACGCCCAGACCCTTGAGGGGGTGCGGGGCGAGGTGGTGGAGGAGTTCACCCGCACTGCCGCCCTGTTCGACATGGAGATCGAACCGGGCGAGGTGTACCTGGAGGCCTTGGGGCGGGCCAACTCCAAGCTGTGCGGCATGGGGGTGCGCCACCTGCGGGAGCGTGAGCTTCTGGACCGCTGCAACGCCGTGCTCCGCGCCTCCGCCTCCATGGCCCCCAGGCTGGCCTGCGCCGAGGACGTGCGCCAGTTGGCCGCCCGCACGGCCGAGGACATGGCCGAACATCTGCCGCACAGTTCCGGGGCGCTGCTCATCCGGGGGCGCTCGGGAATGGTGCGGGTCGCTTCCTGGCGCAAGGGCAAGCCGGTCGAATGCGAGAACGGACCCAAGGGCCCGCGCCGGCCCAAGTCGCTGGAGGGGCCGCTTCGGGAGGCCTTCGCCCGGGCGGCCGCCCTGCTCGGCGGCGAGTCGGCCCCGGCCGAGCCGCTGCAAGGGGACGGCGTGCTGGTGCTGCCCATCGCCTCCCCGGCCGGAGCGGAATCGGCCGTGGCCGAGAACTGGCTGCAGGGGCGGCTTTTGGTGTGTTTGTCCGCGCCGGGCGGCGGTTCCCCGTCCACGGAGGAGGTCAACGGCCTGTGGCAGATCTGCCAACTGCTGGCGGCCAACCTGGAGCGGTTGCAGCTGCGGGCCAGCCTGCACAAGCGGGCCGAGGACCTCAGCCGGGCCATGATCAAGCTCAACGCCGCCCGCGAGAAGGCGCGGCACGCCGAGCGGCTGGCCACGGTGGGCCAGTTGGCGGCGGGCACGGCACACGAGATCAACAACCCCCTGTCCATCGTCTACGCCCGCGCCCAAATCATGGAGCAGAAGGAGGACGATCCGGCCAAGAAGAAGAACCTCGGCCAGATGCTCTCCCAGCTGGACCGCATCAGCAACATCCTCCAGCATCTCATGGATTTCGCCCGGCCCGCACCGCCCGTCATGGAGGACCTCTCCCTCAACGACCTGGTGCGCGACGCCCTGGAACTGATGCGCGACGGGCTGGAGGACAACGGCATCGAGGTGCGGACGGACCTGGACGACAGCCTGCCGCCCGTCCGGGGCGACCAGGACCAGTTGCAGTCGCTGCTGGTGAACCTGCTGCTCAACGGGCAGCAGGCCATGCTGGAAAAAGGCGTGGAAAACCCCTCCCTGGCGCTTTCCACTCACCTGGACGACTCCGGAGACAAGGCTGTGCTGCGTGTGCGCGACACCGGCCCCGGCATCCCCACGGACGTTGTGGACCGGGTTTTCGAGCCCTTTTTCACCACCAAGGAGCAGGGCAGCGGAACCGGCCTGGGGCTGTCCATCTGCTACGGCATCGTGCAAAGCCACAACGGCGTCATACGGCTGCAGAACGCCGCGGGCGGCGGGGCGGAGGCGGTGGTCTGGCTGCCCCTGGCCCCGGCCGCGGCCCCGGCCGAAAGCAGGGAGCCGCGCCGTGCGGACGTGCTGGTGGTGGACGACGAGGACTACATCCGCGAACTGCTGCGCGAGACCCTCAACTCCGCGGGATTCGGCGTGGAGACGGCCGTGGACGGCCAGGAGGCCAGGGACCGCCTGCTTTCCAAGCGCTACCGGCTGGTGCTTCTGGACCTCCGCATGCCCAGGCGCGAGGGCATGGAGGTGTTGCGCGACATCCGAGCCGGAGGGGTGAACACCCCGGTCATCGTGCTCACCGGCGCGGCCAGCGATGAGGAGGTGCGCATGGCCAAGGGGCTGGGCGCGGTCTCGGCCGTGCGCAAGCCCTTCAAGGTGGATGAGCTGCTGGCCCTGGCTCGGCGGACCATGGCCCCGGCGGAGAAACAATGAGCACCCACGGCTCCGGCCGGGCCAGGGTGGTGTCCATCGCCAGCGGCAAGGGCGGCGTGGGCAAGACCAGCCTGGCCGTGAACCTGGCCCGCTCCCTGGCGGAGGCGGGCAAGCGCACCTGCCTGCTGGACGCGGACCTGGGCCTGGCCAACGTGGACATCCTGCTGGGATTGGAGCCCAAGTACACCCTGGAGGACGTGCTCTTCAACGGCCTGCCCATGGAGCGCGCCCTGGTGCAGGTGCGGGAGCGGCTGCACGTGCTTTCCGGCAGTTCCGGGGTGCAGCGCATGGCCGTGCTGGACCGCGCCTCGCGGGCCAGGCTGGCGGGCGAGCTGGGCAAGCTGGACGGTTTCGACTACTTGGTGGTGGATAATTCCCCGGGCATCACCCCGCAGATCATCTCCCTTTGCCTGGCCTCCCAGGACGTGGTGGCCGTGACCACCCCGGACGCGGCCTCGGTCACCGACGCCTACGCCCTGCTCAAGGTGCTGCGCAATAACGGGCAGGTGCGGCGGCCGCTGCTGCTGGTCAACCGGGCGCGCACACTGCGTCAGGCCACCAGGGTCCACCAGCGCATGGACCAGACCGCCGCCAGCCACCTGGGGCTGGGCTGCTCCCTGCTGGGCGTGGTGCCGGACGACGCGGACGTGTCCCGCGCCGCCGCCATGCGTACCCCGGTGCTGGATATGGCCCCGGCCGCCCCGGCCTCGCGCATGATCAAGCGGGCGGCCGAGCGTCTGCTGGAGGCGGGCGGCGCGCGTTCCCGGCCGGGGCGCAGCCCGGGGGACTTCTTTCAGGATCTCATGGTTCGCATGCAGGGGTTGGCGGACGCCTTCGGCCCCGGCAAGGACCCCCGTCTGGAGCGTGTCGCGGGCAAGCTGGACGAGCTGCTGCGGCGGAAGATGGACCGGGACCTGCGGCTGGGACTCGAGGAGCTGCGCAGGATTCTGGGCAACGGCTCCGCCCCGGGCCGGGGCGGAGCGGAGCGGACAGCCCGGGACAACGGGAGCGGGAAGGCCGTGAAGAAGGCCGCTCCCGCAAAGGACGCCGGAACCGGGGCCTCGCCGGAAGCCACCCCCGGGACCGGCAAGCCCGTGCCGTCGCCGGGTGCGAAGAAGCCGTCCGTGGTGCTGCTCTGCTGCCCGGACCCGCCCATGCTGGAGCTTCTGGAGGAGGTGGTGGCCGAGCTGGGACTGACGGCCGAGGCCCGCCCCGTGGAGGAATTGCTGCGCGGCGGCGTCAAACCGGGGCCGGAGGTTGCCGTTGTCTGCTGGGACGGCCCGGAGGCGGACAAGACCCGTCTGCTGCGGGCCTTGAAGGACATGCCGGTCATCCTCCTGGAGGGGCTGCGCACCCGGCCCTGCGCCGATCCCGCTTACCTGAGCCTGGCCAGCGCCGTCCTGCACCGGCCGTTCAGGCTCGAACAACTCCGCTCCCTCGTCGCCGAGCACGCCGCGAGCGCCTGACGCCTTTCCCATCCGCCTTTTCCGGACCACCTCCGTTCCATTCGACCATTTCCGGACATTCCCCGCGTCCGGCGCGCTTCCGCGCCCTGAATGAAGCCGCCCCGGCATGCAGTCGATTGGATGCGTGCTCCCGTACCGCGCGGGTTTTCAGCCGATATCGGGGAAAGCCCCTCCCACGGCTTCGTAAGGCACGGTTCTTGTTATCGACTTCAACCAATGTCCGCAGCGCAAGGAGAATCATCATGTGCGGCATCATAGCCTATTCCGGACCGCGCCAGGCGGTGCCGGTCTGCCTGGACGGCCTGTCCCGGCTGGAATACAGGGGGTACGATTCGGCGGGTGTGGCCTATGTCAGCGAAGGCGCCATGCGGGTGGTCAAGGAGCGGGGCAAGGTCTCGGTCCTGCGCGAGGCGGTGAGCGGCAACGGGGCGCACAAATCCCGCGCGGCCGTGGCTCATACAAGATGGGCCACCCACGGCGAGCCGAGCCGGGTCAACGCCCATCCCCACCTGGACGCATCGGGCGGGCTGGCCATGGTGCACAACGGCATCCTGGAAAACTACCTGGAACTCAAAACGGAGATGGAGGCGGAGGGCATCCGCTTCGACTCCCAGACCGACTCCGAGGTGCTGGTCAAGCTCATCGGCCGGGAGCTGGCCCGGGGGCTCTCCATGAACGAGGCCCTGGCGGCAGCGCTTGAACGGGCCGAAGGCTCCTATGCCATCACCCTTCTCGACCGGGGCAACCCCGAACGGCTGTGGGCGGTGCGCAACAAGAGCCCCCTGGTGCTGGGCGTGGGCGAGGATGAGTGCTTCCTGGCCTCGGACGTGACCGCCTTTTTGGCCCACACCCGCGAGGTGGTCCACCTGGACGACGGCGAGGTGGTGGAGGTGAACGGCGGCTCCTGGAACGTGACCCGCGCGCCGGGCCGGGCGGGACGCCGCAAGCTGGTGGAGCTGGTGGACTGGGACGTGCAGGCCGCGCGCAAGGACGGCCACCCCCATTTCATGCTCAAGGAAATCCTGGAGCAGCCCAAGGTCATCCGCGACTGCCTCACCGGCCGGGTGACCGCCGACGGCGCCCTGCGCCTGGACGAAGTGGAGGCGCGGCCCGTGCCGTCCAAGCTGACCATCCTGGCCTGCGGCACCTCCTATTACGCCGGGCTGTGGGGCAAATACGTCATCGAGCGGCTGGCCAAGGTGCCGGTGGAGGTCCACGTGGCCTCGGAGTTCCGCTACGAGGAGCCGGTGCTCGGGCCCGGGGACCACGTGCTGGTCATCAGCCAGTCCGGCGAGACCGCCGACACCCTGGGCGGGCTGGAGCTGGCCCGGGAGCGCGGCGCGGAGCTGCTGGGGCTGTGCAACGTGGTGGGTTCCTCCATCGCCCGCGGCGTGGACACCGTGCTCTACACCCAGGCCGGGCCGGAGATCAGCGTGGCCTCCACCAAGGCCATGTGCTCCCAGATGCTCATGCTGCTGCTCATGGCCGTGTCCCATGGCCGGCGCAACGGCTCGCTGGCCGAGGAGGCGGAGCGGGAACTGCTGGACGGCCTGCTGGGGCTGGCCGACTCCGTAGAGGAATCCCTGGATACCATCCGCGTCCAGGCCAGGCGGCTGGCCCGGGAATACGCCCATGCCAGTCACTTCCTCTTCCTTGGGCGCGGGATCTTCTTCCCCCTGGCCATGGAAGGCGCGCTGAAGCTCAAGGAGATTTCCTACATCCACGCCGAGGGCTATCCCTCGGGCGAGATGAAGCACGGTCCCATCGCCCTCATCGACCGCGATTTCCCGACCCTGGCCCTGGCCCAGCGGGACAGGCTGTACGCCAAGGTCAAGTCCAACCTGGCCGAGGTGCGCGCCCGGGGCGGCCCGGTCATCGCCCTGACCAACCCCGGTCACGACCTGGACGTGGAGCGCGCCTGGGAGATTCCGTCCCTGCCGGAGCCGCTGAACACCTTCATGGTGCTGCCCGCCCTGCAGTTGTTCGCCTACGAGGCGGCCGTGGCCCTGGGGCGGGACGTGGACCAGCCCCGCAACCTGGCCAAGAGCGTGACAGTGGAATGAAAACGTGCGTACAACGAATCATGAATCCCGAGCCGGGCGAACCGGTCCGGCGGGGAAGGTCGGGGAGTGTATGAGTCGGCCTCTCGTGTCCGTGGTCATCCCGGTTTTCAACGCCTCCGAAACGCTTCGCGAGGCTGTGGCCAGCGTCCAGGCCCAGGAGGTGGACGACCTGGAGGTCGTGGTGGTGGACGACGGCTCCACCGACGGCACGCCCGCTCTGGTGGAGGCCATGGCCAGCGAGGACGGACGCGTCCGCCTCATCCGCCAGGAGAACGCTGGCAGCCCGTCCGCCCGGGCCAACGGTTTCAGGCAGTCCCGGGGCACGTTCGTCAGTACCCTCGACGGCGACGACCTGTGGCCGGAGGACAAGCTGGGCAAGCAGCTCGACGTGTTGCGAGAGGACCCGGACGCCGTGGTAATCGGCGGCATCAAACGGTTCCACGAGCAGGACGGGCGGCGGGAATGGCTGGGAGAGACCATGCCCTTCCCCTATAATGACAGCGATTCCTACCTGCGGCGGCTGCTGGCCGCGGAGAACCAGGAGATGGCCATTATGGCCACGTTCTGCGCCAAGCGCGAACACTTGCTGGAGGACAACTACGACCCCGCCTTCCTCACGGCGCATGACTGGGAGGCGTGGCTGCGTCTGGCGGCCAAGCATCGCTTCGTCCCCCTGGAGTCCGTCCTCTATCTGTACCGCAAGCACCTCTCCAGCGTTACCCGCAGGCGTCCGCGTCGGCAGACCATCGATTCGCAACTGTCCGTCCTGCGCAAGCATCTGCCGTTGCACGGCCTCTCCGCGCGGGAGCGGGACGACATCTGGACCACGCAGGTGGCGCGCATCGCCCGGCGGTACATGGACCGCCGGGAGTACGGCGGCGCCTGGTACTGCCTGCGCAAGGGCGCGGCCAGGCCGTCCGTGTTCACCAGGCCGGAGTACATCAGGCTTGTTCTTTCCAATGCCAAACGCCAGGCGGTCACGGCGGCACGCTCCCTGGCCAAGCGAGGGGGCGGCCAAAATCCCCCGAAAAAAAGGTGGCAGCCATGAGCGGCGACCAAGAAATGGTCAAGACCATCGGAAACTTCTGGGAGAAGACCGAGCCGGACGAGGGCCAGACCAACTATTCCTCCGTCCTGCTAAAGCGGTTCTGCCACGATGTCCGTTCCCCCCTGTGCGGCGTCATCAACATGCTTGAGCTCATCAAGATGAACACCCAGGACAAGGATCGCCTGCACTGGCTGAGCCTGGCGCTTCGATCCAGCAAGGAAATCCTCACCCTTGTCAACGACGTGGGCGACGTGGAGAACCTGCGCCAGGGCAGGCTGCAACTGCGGCCGCAACCCTTCGCCCCGCAGGAGATGGTTGGCGAGTTGGTCAGGGACGCCACCCTCAAAGGAGCGGAAAAGGGCGTGGAGGTCCGCCTGGAGTCCAAAGGCCTGCCGCCCCTGGTGGAAGGTGACCGGCGGCGTCTGGCGGACATTCTGGAGGTGCTGCTGGACAAGGCGCTGCTCACCGCGGAGGAGCGGGTGCTGCTACGCGTGGAGGCCAAACCCGTGAAGCAGAACGGCAAGAAGCGGACCCGGACGTATGGCTTCCGCTTCGAGGCGGTGGACCGGCGGCTGCTGGACGAGGGCGTGGAGGAGTGGCTGCACTTCGACCCCTACACCCACATGGCCGAGATAATGAACCCCATGTCCCCCAAACGGGATTTCTCAATGGTCAAGGCCTGCATGCTGGCGCGAATGCACGAGGGCGAACTGTTGGTGGCCAGCCCGGACGGGCGCGGCGGTGGCCTGCTCGAGGTGGATCTTTCCGCGCCGAGGCACTGAGACCGAAAGAAGGCCGGTACGGCCACGCGACGATACCGGGCCGCCCCTTCCGGCGAAGGGGCGGCCCGTTCGTTTGGGCTATTGCTCCAGCAGCTTGTCCACCCTGGCCCGGCGACGCAGTTCCTCGGCGCGCTGCTCGATGTAGTTGTTGTCGCGCACCATCTCGCTCCAGCCGTACCACAAGGCGTAGTCAGGGTTGATGTGGAAGGCGCCCTGGAAGGTGCGCATGCGGTGCTTGAGGAACATCAGCCACAGGCGCGTCTCGATCTCCGTGGGCGCGTCGTGGAAGGTCAGCAGGTCGGGGTAGGCGTACTTGTAGCTGTCCGGCTTTTTCAGGATGCCGTCCTCGTACAGCCCGGCCACCACGCGGATGGACTCGGCCAGCAGGTCGTCGGCGATGCGGATCATGTCGTCGCCGCGCCGCAGCTCCGCCCTGGCGTAGGACTCCTGGTGGCACTGGGAGCAGACCTTGACCATCTCCTCCCGCTCTTTGCGGAAGGCTTCTTCCGTGAGCCGGGCCACCTTGGCCTGCTTGACCACCTCAAGCCTGTCCGTGGGATTGCCCTGCGGGTCCAGCACGCCCAGACCCTTGAGCACGGTGGCCCGGTCCTCGGCCCATTCCTCGTCATCCGGCATGGGCAGCCGCACGCCCAGGAATCCCCAGCCGGTCATCACGGCGTGGTCGCCGCCCTCCATGTGGCAGGTCTGGCAGGTGGGAGCGGCCGCGTCCTCGGGCAGCGAGCCCTCCTGCACCAGCTTGTAGCGCACGCCGTGCTTGGAGGAGGAGTACATTTCCCACTGGGGGTGGTCCATGCCCATGTGGCAGGTGCGACAGGCCTGTGGCGACTGGGCCTCCTTCTTGGAAAAGAGATGGCGGGTGTGGCAGGAGTCGCACGATCCCGCGCCGTACGTGCTGCCAGCCTCGCGCAGTTCTTGCAGTTCCTCCTCGGACTTCAGCCCGATCTTGTGGCAGCCGCTGCATCCTTGTAGGCCGGTGCGCAGCGTCATGGGCTGCCAGTGGGTGGTGGGCATGGCCTTGTACGACTTCCAGCCCAGGGCGTGCTTGCCGTTGGAAAACTCCTCCACCCGCTGGGGATGGCACTGGCGGCAGGTCTCCGGCGTGGCCAGGGCCGCCTCGTGGGAGTCCTCGGCCGTGGTGTGCTCGGAGCCGTGGCAGGTGGCGCAGTCCGTGCCCACGCCCGAGTGGGCGCTGTTCTTCCAGTCGGAAACGATCTTGGGCGTGGTCTTGGCGTGACACTCCACGCACACGTCGGCCGCGCCAAAGGCCGGCGCGGCGCAAAGCAGCGCCAGGACGCACGTCAGAAACAGTATCCGCATAATCCCTCCATTGTTGCGGTCCCATCCTCTCCACGCTCCATACGGGACGCGGAACAATCCATTCCACAACCATGACGGAAAAAAAGCAAAAACAAAGGGGGCGGATGGGGGAGGAAGCGGGGAGGGGAAGGCGTGGGGATCGTGCGGGGGTGGGATCCTGCCCCGATTTTAAACAGCCTTGATCTAAGTGGAAGTCCGTGGCTCCTTGGGAGTGGAGGTCGAAAGAATAAGGAGAAAACTCTCCACTGGCCATTGATTTCGGAACGCAGAGTGAATAGGGTGATTTTCCGTAAAGAGGTTAAAGAAATTTATCTTGTGCCTTTTTTCGCAAGCAAGCGTGGGAGGACGGCATTGGCCAGCGACAACGGATTACGCTTCAAATACGTTTTCAGGGATGATTTCAGTCCGAGATACGCTAACGGGGTTTTTGGCGGAGCCACCCCAAAAGGCGAGATCAATATGAACTTCTTCTTGGAGAGGTTTCCTGTTCCTAAATCTGTTTACCATGAGATCGACACCGATACGGGGCGGCTGGGCAAAGAGATGAGCCGGGAGCCAGAGCAGAAGATGATCATCCGTGACATAGTTGCTGGTGTCGTACTCAACTATGACGAGGCGAAAGCGATCCACAATTGGCTTGGCGACAGGCTGGCAGAGATTGAGAGTCGCAAGGCACTGGCTCAGCATAGAGACGAGGAGGTGCAGTAGAATGGCGCAAGCTATGGAGATGTACCCTGAGAAGACAAGCGAAGCAGCAGGAGGCATGGGATACTTTTCGCCCCCTGAATCCACTCCTTCTGGACCCTTCCAGTTTGAGCGCGATGAGTTTTATAGCTCAGTCGGCCCAAGGAGGATATTGTTGCGTGAGGTTTCCGGGCATGCGCTCAATTCTCCCTTGGCAGTCATTGTTGAGCATGACGAGGATGAGTACTTCGTTACCTCTGGGCAGGTTCCTCGTATCTATGGATGCGGGAACACTCTTCAAGAGGCGCTCAGCATGTTTGGGGACGAAGCTTGGTCACTGTGGGAAGACCTCAACGAGGACAACAACTGGACCCAAGAGATGCTTGACCTTCGAAAGAACCTGAGGGGCCTCTTCCCCCATGAAGGGTGAGTATAAAGCTCTTGATGTCAGGGGCATTTGCGAGAAGAAAGCCGAAACAAAGTTCGGGGCTACCAAAGAGCACCAGGCCGTCTTGCGCAAGAGAGATGGAACCAAGGTCGGGAAAGTCACAGTGTCCAAGGGGCGAAATCCCATCAAGCGCAAAACACTCCACGATGGAATAAGAAATCAGTTGCGGCTTACAAAAGAGCAGTTTGAGCGTTTTTTGGATTGCTCCATGACACCAGATGAGTACCTAGACATCCTCGACCAACTCTAAGAACCTAGCCCCCTCTCTCCACCCACCCCAGCCCGTCCCCAGACGGGCTTTTTTGTGCCCCAGCCTCGAAGCCTGCTCGGAGTGGGGGTTTACAGGGCCGCGCAGCCCCCTGGCTGCCCGAAGGGCGAAATCCTCCTCTTCCCTTCCTCCTCTTCGTCCTACTTTCTTCCAGCCACCAGTTCCTCCAGGCTTCTTTTGGGGACGTGGTGCCGGTTTTGCTCGTCGCGCCAGTATTTGATGGAGTCTTGCACGGTGTCGGTGACGATTTCCTCGCCGGATCGGCCCAGGGCCAGGACGAGGAGGGGGTGGAGGTGATCGGGGAGGTCCAGGGCTTGGGCGAGTTTGTCGCGGTTGATGGAACCGAGGATGCATCCGGCGAAGCCTTTTTCCACGGCGCCGAGCATGATGGTCTGGGCGGCGATTCCGTGGTCGCAGTCCGGGGAGTCGGCCAGGGTGGTGTCGTGGAGTATGGCGACGTAGGCGGTGGGGCGTTCGTTTTCCGCCGGGCCCGGCCAGTCGGGCAGGTAGCCCGCCCAGCCCAGGCAGGGGTAGACGGCGGCGCACGCGTCGGGGTCGGCGACCAGGAAGTACTTGAGAGGCTGGCGGTTGGCGGCGGAGGGGGTGAGCCGGGCCAGTTCGACCAGGTCCTCCAGGTCGGCCATGGCGGGGGGATTGTCCTGGGCGAACCGGCGGGTGCTGCGGTTGGCGGCCACGAGGTCCTTGAGGGGCATGGTGTCCTCCTTACATGTAGCCCAGGCTGCGGAGCTGGGCCATGGCGTCTTCTTTTTCCAGGCCGCGCCCGAAACGTTCGGGCAGGGCGGCCATGTCCTGCTCCCAGGCGGGCACGCCGGGCTGGACCGGTTTGGTGGCGGAGCGCGATCCCAGGGAGCGGTATCCTTGCTCGTAGAGTGGGCAGACGGGGAGTCCGTTGTCCAGGGTTGCTCGCCAGACTTCGGTCTCGGTGAGGGGCAGGAGCGGCTGGAGGCGCAGGTGGGGCGGATTGTCGCGCGGCTCCTCGGGGGCGTCGCAGGCCCGGGCGGGGTGCTCGTCCCAGCGCACGGCCGTGATCAGGGCTCCCAGGCCGGTGGCGCGGATGTGTTGGCGCAGGGGCAGGGTCTTGAGCAAGTGGTTGGCCGGTGGGGAGTCCGGCTGAAAGAGGAAGGGGGAGGGCGGGGCGTCCAGTTCGGCCAGCGCGGCGCGGGAGGCGGGGTCGAGCCTGTCCGGGGGCAGGGCGTCGCCTGGAGAGGCGGCGTCCAGGAGCGGGGCGTTCCGCAGGACGACCAGTTCAAGGGACCAGTCGGTTTCCAGACGGCGCACGAAGTCCCTGATTTCGGGAAAAACGTCGCCATCGTCGATGAACAGGGCGCGCGGCTGGGTGAGTCCGGCCACTTCGGCGGCGCGGCGGGCCAGCCACAGGGCCAGGGTGGAGTCCTTGCCCCCTGTCCAGGCCAAGGCCACTCCGTCCGGCCCGAAGCGCCGGAGGGCCCCGGCCAGGGAGTCCCGGGCAAGGGACAGCTTGTCCTCCAGAGAGAGGCCCATGAGCCGTGCCTGTTCGGCCAGTTCAACCGGCATGGGACTTCCACAGGGCGGTGGTGCATCGTGTGCTGGGCATGGTCCGGGTGTAGCCCAATGCCGGGGGGCGGGTCCACAGGCGGTGGTGCCTGTTGGCGACATGCCCGGCAAAGCTGGACAGGCGGGGAAAAAGTTGCTCAATTGACACCCCGTGTGGCCTTGGGAATGCCCCGTGGGGCGGTCCGCCCCGCGCCATCCAGTATCGCGGGCGAGCGTGGGGAGGTTGGAGAGGTTGCCCTGTCCTTGGTTGATGTCCGCAATGCGGGGCGGAGCGGGAAATCGGCCCGTTTCCCTTCCCCTTTTTCCGCTGGTTCTCATTCTCGCGGTGCTTCTCGTTCCGTCGGGAGTGACGGCCGCCGCCAAGACCGTCCGGGTGGGCGTCTACGACAACATGCCCATGATCGGCGCGGCCGGCGAAGGCGGGGCCAAGGGCATCTATGTCGACGTGCTGCGGGAGGTGGCCGCGCGGGAAGGGTGGAACCTGGAGTTCCGGCCCGCCTCCTGGCCGGAAGCCTTCCGCATGCTGCGCCAGGGCGAGATCGATCTGCTTCCCGTGGTGGCCCACACTCCTGGACGCACCGCCTATCTCGACTTCGCCGAGACCGCCCTCATGGCCAACTGGGGCGTGGTCTACACACGCCCCGCGGCCGGGGTGGACTCCATCATGGACCTGGAAGGCATGCGGGTGGGGCTGCAGCCCGGCGACACCCACGCCAGGGCGTTCCGCAGGCTGGTGGACAACTTCCAGGTGCGGGTGGAGATAGTAAATCTCCCGAAATACAAAGACATTTTTCGCGATTTGGACGCCGGTCTGATCGAAGCGGGCGTGGTCAACCGCATTTTCGGGCAGCTCAACGATGAGGGCTACCACGTCCGGGCCACCAGCATCATCTTCAATCCCATAGAAATGCGCTACGCCGTGCCCGAGGGCGACCCCGCCGGGGTGCTCCCCGGGCTGAACCTGCAGCTCCCGTCCATCAAGGAGGCTTCGGGCTCGGTTTTCCACCAGTCAATGAACCGCTGGTTCGGCGGCGCGGAGGGTGGGACTCCCGACTGGGTCTGGCTGACCCTGGCGGGCATCGCGGTGGCGGTGGCCGGGCTGGGGGGGCTCGTTTTGTGGCTGCGCCGCCTCGTCAGGGCCAAGACCCGCCGCATCCGCGAGCAGAACGAGGAACTGGAGCGGGAGGTGGCCGTGCGCAGAAGCGCCCAGGAGGCGCTTCGGGAGAGCGAGGGCCGCTACCGCACCCTGGTGGAGAACGCGGGGGAGGGCGTGATCGTCATCCAGGACGAGCGGTACCGCTTCATCAACCCCGCCATGTGCGCCATCACGGGATACGAGGAGGACTGGCTGCTGGGGCGGGACATCGGCGAGACCGTCCACCCCGAGGACCTGCCCATGGTGCGGGAGCGCATCAAGTCCCGCCTGAGCGGCGGGGCGTCGCCCAGGACGTACGAGTTCCGATCCATCCACGCCGACGGGCGGGTGCACTGGCACCATGTCTCGGCCGTGGCCATTACCTGGGAGGGGCGGCCGGCCAGCCTGGCCTTCGTTTCGGACGTGACCATGCGCAGGGAGCGCGAGGAGCGGCTGCGCATGCTCACGGCCATGGTGGAGCAAGCGGCCGACCCCATGATCCGCACCGACGCCGACTTCCGCATCCGCTACATGAACAGGGCGGCGGAGGAACTGTTTGGCTGGGAGCTTGTGGACCTGTACGGACAGAAACCGGATATCCTGAACGCGGAGGACGACCCGGAAGAGGCCCAGCGTGAGATTTACGAAATCCTTCAGGCCGGGCGGAAGTATTCCGGGGAGATGCGCAACCGCCGCAAGAACGGCGAGGTGTTCGATGTCCAGATGCGGATATCCCCCATCTTCGGGCCGGAGGGAAACATCGTGGCCTACACCGCCTCCCAGCACGACGTGACACGCCGCAAGGAGGCGGAGCGGGCCATCAGGAGGGAATACGCCCTCAATCGCGCCCAGGCGGAGATCGCCAGGGCGGTAGTCCAGCCGGACATGACCATGGGGCGGCTGGCCGAGGTGGTGCGGCGGGTGGCCATGGACATCACCGACAGCGAGCACTGTTTCGTCTCCTCCATCGACCGGGCCACCGGCGACAACGTGGGGCACACGCTGTCGCCCATGATGGAAAACGGGAACTGCGAGGTGGAGGGCAAGCGGACGGCCTTCGCCAAAAAGCGGGGCGGCTACCTGGGCCTATGGGGCCACGCCCTGAACACCGGGGAGCCGTTCTTCACCAACGCCCCCCGGGAACACGCGGCGAGCACGGGGGTTCCGGACGGGCACGTGCCCCTGCGCCGCTTCCTGGCCGCTCCGGCGGTCTACCGTGGCGAAGCGCTGGGGGAGATCGCCCTGGCCAACTCCAGCCGCGACTACACCGAGCGCGACCTGGAGACGGTGGGCGTCCTGGCCGGGCTGTTCTCCGTGGCCGTTGCCGGCATCCGCAACCGCGAGGACATGCTGGAGGCCAAGGAGCAGGCCGAGGAGGCCAGCCAGACCAAGTCGCTCTTTTTGGCCAACATGAGCCACGAGGTGCGCACCCCGCTGCACGGCATCCTGGGCATGCTGCAGCTTCTGGAGGATACTGGCCTGGACGACGAGCAGCGGGAGCTCCTCACTGCGGCCATGCAGTCCTCCAACCGCCTTGCCCGGCTTTTGGCCGACATCCTCGACCTCTCCAGGGTTGAGGCTGGCAAGCTCAGCATCCAGGCCGAACCCTTCGACCTGCACGCCGCCGTGCGGCAGGTGGAGGAACTGTTCCGGGTGACGTCCAGGCAGACCGGCGTTGAGCTGCGCACCGAAATGGGCGAAGACGCCCCGCGCTGGCTGCGCGGCGACCCGGCCAGGCTGCAGCAGGTGCTGAACAACTTGGTGGGCAACGCCTTCAAGTTCACTTCCGAAGGGATCGTGTCCATAACGGTGGTGGCCCTTGATCGGTCGGACGGGGGCGGGCCAGCTCCCATCCGCTTCAGCGTGACCGACACCGGCGTGGGCATCCCCGAGGAGACCCGGGCCGGGCTGTTCACCCCCTTCTCCCAGGTGGACAGCGGCTACACCCGGCGCTTCCAGGGCGCGGGCCTGGGGCTGTCCATCGTCAAGCGGCTGGTGGACCTCATGGGCGGGACCGTGTCCGTGGAAAGCCAGGAGGGTGAGGGCAGCACGTTCCGCGTGACCATCCCCTTCCAGCCGGCCCAGGACCCGAGCGGCCGCTCCGGCGGGCCTTCCGCCCAGGCGCGGAGCGAAACCGGCGGAGCGCGGGTGCTTGTGGTGGAGGACGACCGGGTGAGCCGTCTGTTCGTGGAGCGGGAGATGCAGAAGGCGGGCTGGAGGGTGCTTTCGGCCCGGGACGGCAAGGAGGCGCTGGAGGTCCTGTCCCGGGAGGATGTGGACGTCGTGTTCATGGACGTGCAGATGCCGGGGCTGGACGGCGTGGAGGCCACCAAGGCTATTCGCCGCGGCGAGGCGGGGGAGGACAAGGCGGACGTGCCCATCGTGGCCATGACCGCCTACGCCATGGTGGGCGACGAGGAGTCCTTTCGCGCGGCGGGCATGAACGACTACTTGGCCAAGCCGGTCAAGGTGGAGTCCATCCACGAGGTGGTGCGGCGGATTCTTCCGGGATGATGCAGGGCGCTACCGGGCACGTGGACAACAGGGACCACTCAAGCTGGAAAAGGAGGAACCGTTCGGGCGTTTGACTAAATTTTAAAAGAGGGCTACTCCGTGACACGAATTGCTTATTCGTAGCAAAAGGAGCCCTTATGACCGTGCCGCGCCATTCCCTTTTTCTGGTCCTTCACTTTGCCACAGCCCTGGTTCTGTTCTGCATGGCCGGCCATGCAGCCGCTTCCCCGCAGGTGGGCGAGGACACCCTGGTGTACTCCTGGCCTTCCAATGTAGGTCCGCTCAATCCCCATCAGTATTCTCCGAATCAGATGTTCGGACAGGCCATGGTTTACGAGCCCCTGGTCAAGTACCAGGCGGACGGCTCGGTGAAGCCGTGGCTAGCCGATTCTTGGGAGGTGAGCGAAGACGGACGGGTGTACACATTCCAACTGCGCGAAGATGTGACCTTTTCCGATGGAGTCCCCTTCACTGCGGAGGCCGTGAAAAGGAACCTCGACGCTGTTCTGGCGAACCATCGCGGCCATTACTGGCTGGAATTGGTCAATCAGCTCCATATGGTGAACGAGGCTGGCGGTCAGGCCGTGAAGGTGCTGGGGGAGCATTCGGTGCAGCTCACCCTGCACGAACCATATTATCCCATTCTGCAGGAGCTTGCCCTCATCCGGCCTGTGCGTTTCCTCTCTCCTGCTGCCTTTCCCGAAGACGGAGACACTTCCGAAGGCATCGCCGCCCCCGTCGGAACCGGACCCTGGAAGGTCGTGGAACTGGTCAAAGGCGAATATGACCTGTTTGTCCGCAACGAGAACTACTGGGGAGACAAACCCCGAATGAAGCGCCTGCTCATCAAGGTTATCCCTGACTCCAACGCCCGGGCCGTGGCCTTCGAGACGGGGGACATCGACCTCATTTACGGCTCGGGTGGCCACGGAGGCGGCCAACTGGGACTGGACATGTTCCAGCTCTATCAAAATCGTGCAGATGTCACGGCCCGGGTTTCGCCTCCTTTGGCCACGCGCGCCATGGCGCTGAACAGCAATCGTTTTCCCACCGGCGAACTCGCTGTGCGCCGTGCCATTCTGCACGCGGTGAACAAGCCCGCTTTGGTGAAGCACGTCTTCCTCGGAGTGGAACAGCAGGCCGACACCCTGTTCGCTCCCTCCATGCCCTACTGCGACATCGGCCTGGAGCCGTATGGCTATGATCCGGCCAGGGCCGAGCGGCTCCTTGAGGATGCGGGCTGGACCCTCGACGAGGGAGAGGAATATCGCACACGAAACGGCAAAGTCCTCGCTCTTGACCTCTGCTTCGTGGGCAATGACGCGATAATGAAGTCTGTGGCCGAGGTGGTGCAGGGCAATCTCGGACGGGTCGGCGTCAAGGTGACGCTGGTCGGCGAAGAGAGCGATTCCTTTCTTGTTCGGCAGAAGAACGGCCGTTTCGGCATGATTTTCGGCAATACCTGGGGGCCTCCGTACGATCCCCACTCCTTTTGCAGCTCCATGCGCGTGCCTTCGCACGCGGATTATCAGGCCCAGCTCGGCCTGCCGATGAAGGAGGAGATCGACGCTAAGATCGGCCGAGTACTCGTTACCGTGGACGAGGCGGAACGAAGCGGTTTGTACGCGGATATTCTAGGCACATTGCATGAGCAGGCGGTTTATCTGCCTCTTACATACATGACATCCATTATGGTGCACAGGGATGACCTCGAAGGCGCCTCCTTCGGAGCCACCAAGAACGAGATTCCCTTCAGCCCCATGCATAAGCGGTAAGCTGCCGTGACCTGGTACGTTCTGAAAAGGCTGGCGCTGCTGGTGCCGATCCTCTTGGCGGTTTCCGTGCTGGTCTTTCTGATTCTCCGGCTGGGCCAGGGCGATCCGGCCATGTCTTACCTGCGGCTTTCCAACATCCCGCCCACGGACCAAGCCCTTGATGCGGCCCGCGAGGAGTTGGGCCTGAACAGGCCGCTGCCGGTACAGTATCTAAGCTGGCTAGAAAAAGCGGTGCAGGGGGACTTCGGGCGTTCGTACGTGACCAAGAGGCCGGTTCTGGAGGACATCCTCTACTACATGCCGAACACGTTGAAGCTGGCCTCGGCCTCGCTGCTTTTGACCCTTGCGCTGAGCGTTCCCCTCGGGATGGTCTCGGCTCTTCGAAAAGACGGCCCGGCGGATTACCTGACCAGGGGGATGAGTTTCTTCGGAGTCTCCATCCCCAACTTCTGGCTGGGATTCCTGCTGGTATGGCTTTTCGCCGTGAAGCTGGAGTGGCTGCCGCCCATGGGGAAAGGCGGGCTGGCTCACATGGTCCTTCCCGTCGTCACCATGTCCCTGATGTCGCTGTGCATCAACACGCGCCTGATTCGGGCCAACATGCTGGACAACATGCACTCGCGCTACGTGCTCTATGCGAGGGCGAGGGGCCTTCCCGAATCGACGGTCATCGGCAGGCACGTCATGGCCAACTCGCTCATTCCGGTCATAACGGCTGTGGGCATGCACGTGGGGGAACTCTTTGGCGGCGCGGTCATCGCGGAATCCATATTCTCCTGGCCCGGCGTGGGAAGATACGCGGTCTCCGCCATCTACAACCGCGACTACCCCGTGATGCAGTGCTTCATCCTCATCATGACCAGCATCTTCGTGCTCATGAATCTGGTTGTGGACATTTGCTACGCATGGCTTGACCCGAGAATCCGATACGAAGGGGGAAGTGGATGATCTTCGCCAGAATGCGTCCTTTCATCCGGCGGGGCATGGTCGCTCTGGCCGTCTCCATCCTGGTTGTCCTGGTTCTGGGGGCGTTGTTCGCGCCGCAGCTGCTGCCGTACGATCCGGAAGAGGTGGCTCTGGAGAACAAGTTCGCCTCGCCCGGCCAGGAACACATCCTGGGGTGCGACCACCTGGGACGGGATGTGGCCTCCAGGCTGCTCCACGGAGCCCGGACTTCGCTGGGCGCGGTGGCGGTCATCGCCTGCGTCATACTCACGCTGGGGGTCGCCGTGGGCGCCACCGCGGGATACGCCGGGGGAGCGGTGGACAACGCGCTGATGCGTTTTTGCGATATATTCCTTGTCTTTCCCACATTCATACTGGCCATGTTCCTGATTGGCGTACTCGGCACGGGGCTGGTCAACGTCGTCCTGGCCGTTTCGCTCACGCATTGGGCGTGGTACGCACGCATAATCAGGGGTTTCGTGCTCTCGCTGAAACACCGTGAGTACGTTCTGGCGGCCAAGGTTTCCGGCACGGGGCGCGTGGCGACCGTGCTGCGGCATGTGCTCCCGCCTGTTTTCGCCCAACTGGCCATTCTGATCACGTTGGATGTCGGCCATATGATGATGCATGTTTCCGGGCTTTCCTTCCTGGGGCTGGGCGTCACCCCGCCCACGCCGGAATGGGGTGTGATGATCGCCGACGCGAGGCAGTACGTGTGGACCCACCCGGAACTGATCATGTACCCGGGGTTGGCCATTTTCATCACCGTTATGGCTTGCAACTACTTGGGCGACGCGCTGCGGGACGCGCTTGACCCCCATTCACGTGAGCACCAGGCCGTGGAGCGGGAAGTGGTCGAACATGTCCCTGGGTATGACAGCTTGGCGGAGGTGCGCTCATGAGCGGCCAGCGGCCGGGCAGCGGTTCTTTTCTCGAGGTGCGCGGCCTGACCGTGCGGGCGGTGAACAAGCCGTTGCTGCGGGGAGTTAACTTCACTGCGGAAAAAGGCCGCGTTACCGGGCTCATCGGCGAGAGTGGAAGTGGCAAGTCCCTGACATGCCAGGCCGTGATGGGGCTGCTTTCACCCGGACTTCGGTCGGGTGGATATGTGGCCGTGGACGGACAGCGAATAGACCCGTCAGCGCGCGGACGGGGCCGGAGGTATCGCACCGGCCGTGCGGCCATGGTCATGCAGAATCCCATGAGCTGCTTCGATCCGGTGTTTACGATCAAGGCCCATTTCAGGGAAACGCTTGCCGCCCACGGCGTCCCGAGGCGTGAAAACACTAAGCGACGGTGGCTCGCGGCTCTGTCCGAGGTAGGCTTTTCCAGCCCGGAAGCCATTCTACCCATGTATCCTTTCCAGATGAGCGGCGGCATGCTGCAACGAGTCATGCTGGCCCTGGCTCTGGTTCTGGAGGTGGGGCTACTCCTCTCGGACGAGGCGACGACCGACCTCGACGTGGTGGCCCAATCGAGGGTCCTGGGGCTTATGGAGAGGCTGGTCAGGGAGCGAGGCCTGGGCATTCTGCTCGTGACCCATGATTTGTCCGTCATTGCCAGGCTGGCCGACGAGGTGCTGGTCATGCGTGACGGAGTGCTGGTCGAAAGTGGCCCCGTCGAGGGAATCTTCCGCCGGCCGAAGCATGAATACACCGGTGCACTTCTGGACGCGCACCACCGGCTCTGCGGTGAACGTTCCGCCGTGGGAGGGAAATCGTGAAGATTCTCGAGGCAGTGGGCGTGAGTAAAACGTACCGCAGGGGCGGTTTCTTCAGTCGCTCGGAATCGGTCCAGGTCCTGCGTGGCGTGGAACTGTCCGTGTCCCAAGGCGAATGCGTGGGGGTCGTGGGCCGGAGCGGCTCCGGAAAGAGCACCCTTGGACGGCTTCTTCTGGGGCTGGAAGCCCCGAGTGCGGGGGAGGTGCGCATTCTGGGGGAAACCACGACCGACGGCCGGGGAAAGCTCCGCCTGACTCCTGAGCAGCGCCAGGCCGCGCAGGTTGTTTTCCAGGACGCGGTCGGCTCGGTCAACCCAAGGCTGACCGCCGGGACCATCCTTTCCGAGCCGTTGCGAAACCTCGATAGGCTCCGCGGCGCGGCCCTGTCCGAGCGTGTCGTGGAACTGCTCGAACAAGTGGGTTTGAACAAGGACGACGCCGCCAAACATCCCGGCCACTTCAGCGGCGGCCAATTGCAGCGATTAAGCATTGCCCGGGCCCTCGCCGCCAGGCCGCGCTGCATCATCCTGGACGAAGCGGTTTCCAGCCTGGACATGCTCATGCAGGCCAGGATTCTGGATTTGCTTGATGTCCTGCGCCGTGAACGCGGCGTGGCGTATCTCTTTGTGACCCATGACTTGAGACTGGTCCGACGCTTTTGCGACAGGGCGGTGGCTATGGAAAACGGCCGACTGGAGCCCTTCGACCTTACCGGTGACGCAGTACATAAGATGAGCGATTCTCTGCGCGAACTGGCGGAAGCGATTCTGCCTTCCTGTCCAGGCGGTGGTTTTCTGCCCACCTCGCAAGACTAGAGTCGATAGACTTGCTGGACGCACATCCGCCCTTGAGGCATACAGTGGCGATCCGGGTACCGCCCGGCAACGGGCGGTTCATGGAGCCACCCCGCAAGCCAAGGGGGTCCCATGCGGTTCGAGAGCATCCAGGTCGGCGTGGACGAGCGGTATCCCGATACCGTGGTGGACTTCGTGCGCAACGAGAGCTTCAGTGTGGTCTACAAGTTCCGGCTTCTGGAGGAGAAGCGCACGGAGTTCGGCGAAGTGGTGAAGGTGGGCGAGAGCCCCCATCTGGGAACCCTGCTCTTTATTGACGACGACATCCAGATGGCCTCCAGCGACCACCACCTCTACCACGAGGCCTTCATCCGCCTGGCCGGGCTGGACGGGCCGGACATGGAACGCATCCTGGTGGTGGGCGACGGCGACGGCGGCTTCACCCGCTACCCCTTCGCCGGAAAGATCACCTACGTGGAGCGCAGCCGGGTCATCATGGACCTGGGAGAGCGCTTCTTCGGCGCGGACTGGTCCGCGCCGCGAGAGATCATCCTCCGGCCCTTCGAGGAGCTGCGGGTGGAGGAACCATTCGACGCCATGGTTTTCGCCCTCACCGACGAGTTCAACCGGGCCGGAGCGCACGAGGCCTTCCGGCGGGCTGTGGAAGAGGACTGGGTGAAGCCGGGCGGGACGGTGGTCTCCCACTGCGGCTGCTCCCTCACCCCCTACCACCGGGAGGTCATGGCCGAGTACGGCCGCATCGCCGGGCTGTTCTCCTCCCACCGCTTCGAGGAAGTACCCATCCCCTCCTTCTTCGCGCCGCTGACTTTCTTCGCCGGCACAGTCTAGGCCGGGTCCGGCCGCTGACCGTTCACCCCGTCCTGGCCGCCTCTGCCGGGCCGGATGGCGACGCCTGCCTGGATGGAAAGTCATTTCAAGTTGTTATGTGTGGGAGATATCTCTCCGTTGGCAAGGTGGGCGTCCGCCACCGCTCGGAAAAGTGAATTCCAACCGTTGACCGAATACGGGCAGAAGTTTTTTGCGGGAGGAATCCGCTTCCCGTTTTTTCGGATTGGCGAAGCCGGGAGGAGTCCAGGTGGGCAAGGAATCCGCCCGGCCGCGCCGCCTCCGTGGAGGGCTTCCTTTCCGAGGAGGCGGGATGAGCCGGCGTGGTGCAAAAGCCATCGGTTTTGCAGTCTGCGTGTTCAGCGACTGGAAGTGGGCGGCACGTGAGCGGAGGGTTGGAGAGGGTCAGCGGGTATGCGGTCTGAATCTTTTCCGGCAGGACCGTTTACCGAAAGAAAGTGGCGCCTTTTCGCGCGCTTCTCCTACAAGGGAGTTACGGAGAAAGAGGGCATCCCGTCCTTGAACCGCAACTCCTGGAGGAGGTCATGTCCAAGTCCACCAAGACGACCATCACCCGCCGCACCGCCATCAAGACCGTGGCAGCGTCTGCCCTGGCCGTGACGTGCGCACCCGCCTTCTTCGTGCGCAACGCCTGGGCCGAAAAGGCCATCGGCAACTTCCCGGTCAAGGGCAAGGAGGTGGTCTTTGGCTTCAACGTTCCGCAGACCGGCGCCTACGCCGACGAGGGCGCGGACGAACTGCGCGCCTACAAACTGGCCGTGGACCACCTCAACAACGGCGGGGGCATGCTCGGGACTCTCGATCCCTGCGCGCTGGACGGCAACGGGGTGCTGGGCAAGAAAGTCTCCTACGTGGTGGGCGACACCCAGACCAACCCGGACGCGGCCCGCACCAGCGCCCGCCGCATGGTCGAGCGGGACAAGGTGATCATGTTCGGGGGCGGCTCCTCCAGCGCGGTGGCCATCGCCCAGCAGTACCTGGCCCAGGAGATGGGCGTGGTCTTCATGTGCGGGCTGACCCACTCCAACGACACCACGGGCAAGGATCGGCGCCGCTACGGCTTCCGCCACTTCTACAACGCCTACATGACCGGCAAGGCCCTCGGCCCGGTGCTGGCCGAAACCTATGGCTCGGACCGCCGCGCCTTCCACCTGACCGCTGACTACACCTGGGGCCACACCCAGTACGAGTCCATCAAAAGCTTCACCGAGGCTGAAGGGTGGACCACGGTCAACAACATCATGACCCCGCTGGGGAACACCGACTACTCCCAGTTCCTGACCGCCGTGCTCAACTCCGACGCGGACGTTGTGGTGCTGAACCACTACGGCAAGGACATGGTCAACTCCCTGACCCAGGCCGTGCAGTTCGGCATGCGCGAGATGCAAAAGAACGGCAAGCAGATGCAGGTGGTGGTGCCCCTTTTCAGCCGCCTCATGGCCAAGGGCGCGGGGCCGTCCAACATCGACGGCGTCTTCGGCACGGCCAACTGGAACTGGGCCCTGCGGGACACTGGCTCCCAGGCCTTCGTCAAGTCCTTCGAGAGGGAGTACGGCTTTCCGCCCTCCCAGGCGGCCCAGACCTGCTACGTGCAGACCCTGCTCTACGCCGACGCCTGCCAGCGGGCAGGGACCTTCTATCCGCCCGAGGTCATCAAGGCCCTGGAGGGCCATACCTTCACCGGAGCGGGGCCGGGCGAGTCCTTCATGCGCGCCGGGGACCACCAGTGCTTCCACGACGTTTTGGTGGTGCAGGGGCAGGGAATGGCCGCCCGCCAGGGGGACTTCGACTTCCTGCGCGTCTACAAGCAGGTGCCCAGGGACCAGGTCAGCTATCCGGTGGATACTTTCCCCGGTGATCTCGGTCCCTACAAGCCCGCATAAGGGCCATGCCGACGGGGCGCACACCCATTTGGCGGGCCATCCCGGCCCGGGCGGCCGACCCCACGACCTGCCGCCAGGTCCTCCCGCGGGACCTCCTGCCTCGGCAGGGGCGGTCCGCCCTAGCGGCGGGCCGCCCCCAAGGGGGCCTTAACCCGAGGAGAGAGCACTGATGTCCGGCCATCTCATCAACAGCCTCACCCTGCAGGTCCTCACCGGGCTGCAACTGGGGGCCATCTACGCCCTCATCGCCCTGGGCCTGACGCTGATCTTCGGCACCCTGGGCGTGGTCAATTTCGCCCACGGCGCCCTCTACCTGGTGGCCGCCTACTGCGCGGTCTTCATCGCCAACTCCCTGGGCTTCGGCTGGGGAGTGGTCCTGGTTCCCACAATCCTCTTCGCGGCGGGCTGGATCATGGAACGGGGGTTGGTGCGCCACTTCTACACCCGGCCGCACACCGACCAGATCCTGGTCACCTTCGGCCTGGCCATCGTGGTGGAGGAGGCGCTCAAGTGGGGCTTCGGCTCCAATAACATCCCGTACCCAGCTCCGGCTTGGGGCTCGGGCATCGTGCGGCTGCACGACTACCTAGGCTTTCTGGAGGGCTTCGTGGTCTTCCCCAAGTGGCGGCTGGTGCTCATCGGGGTCTCGCTGGCGGTCATCGTGGCCCTCTTCGCCCTGCTGCGGCTGACCACCTTCGGCCTGGTCATCCGCGCGGGCATGCGCGACGCGGGCATGCTTCGCTTTCTGGGCGTGAACATCTCCCAGCGGTTCGCCCTGGTCTTCGGGCTGGGCGCGCTCATCGCCGGAGTGGCCGGGGTCTTCGGCGGCCCCATCACCCAGGTCAGCCCGGAGGTGGGCATGCACCTGCTGGTGCCCTCCTTCCTGGTCGTCGTCATCGGCGGCATGGGTTCGCTGGAGGGGGCGCTCATCGCGGCCATGCTGCTGGGCATGGCCCTGAGCTTCTCGGCTCAGTACTCGGCGGTGCAGCAGATCATCATCTACCTGGTGGCGGTGGTCGTCCTTCTGGTGCGTCCGCGCGGCTTGCTGGGCAAGAAGGGGGTGTTCGAATGATGACCGCGGCGCGTTTCTCCTGGCCCCGCGAAGGGCTTGTCCTGGGCGGCTTCGCCGCGCTGGTCCTGGCCATGCCTCTCTGGCTGCCCTGGATCGGCGGCTACGAAGCCCTGGCCACCAAGATCGTCATCTGGGCCATCTTCGCCCTGGGCTTCGACATTCTGCTGGGCTTCACCGCCTACCTCTCCTTCGGCCACGCCGCCTTTTTCGGCACCTCGGCCTACATCACCGGGCTGATGCTCAAACATGCTTCCACCAGCATAATCTGGGCTCTTTTTGCCAGCGCGGTGGGTACCCTCGTCCTGGCCTTCATCCTGGGCGGGCTCATCCTGCGGCGCTCCGGCATCTACTTCTCCATCCTTTCCCTGGCCTTCGCCCAGATGCTCCACGCGGCGGCCCTTTCCATCTTCGCCCGCTGGACAGGCGGGGACAACGGCCTGACCATGGACACCGCGCCCGAGCTTCTGGGCATGCATATGGAGGGGCAGCCCATGTTCTACTTCGCGGCCCTGCTGCTCATCGCCGGGTTCGTGGCCGCGCGGCAGATCAAACGCTCGCCCCTGGGCCTCATGCTGCAGGCGGTCAAGGAAAACCACATGCGTCTGGAGTACACCGGGGTCAATGTCATGGGCTACAAGATCGCGGCTTACGTCATCAGCGCGGTCTACGCGGGTGTGGCCGGATCGCTGATGGTCATCTACGAGCCCTACGTGGCCACCAAGTTCCTCAACTGGTCCACCTCGGGCGAGGTGGTCATCATGTCCGTCATCGGCGGGGTCAACACCCTGGTCGGCCCCATGCTGGGCGCGGGTTTCATGCTCTACTTCGAGAACGTGGTGCAGGGGCTCATCGGTGCTCAGTGGAAGCTGGTGCTGGGGCTGATCTTCGTGCTGGTGGTCATCTTTCTGCCGGGCGGGTTCGTGGACCTGTGGCGCAGGCTGCGCCGCCGCTTCGGCCCGGCTCCCGACCGCCGCGACAACGTGCCCGACGCCCCGGGCTCACTCTTGGAACAGCGCGAGGCCCGCTACAAGGCCATTGAGGAGGAGGCATGAACGGCGAACACCTGCTGGAAGTGCACGACGTGGCCAAGAGCTTCGGCGGACTCAAGGCCCTCTCCGGCGTGGAGCTGGAAGTGGAGGAGGGTACCATCCACGCGGTCATCGGACCCAACGGCGCGGGCAAGTCCACCCTGCTCAACGTGCTTATCGGACTGCTGCCGCCTGACGACGGCACGGTCTGGTTCGCGGGACGGCCCATGATCGGCCGCAACCCCTACGACGGCACCAGGCTCCGCACTCTGGCCCCGCACGAGATCATCCAGCGCGGGCTGGCCCGGGTATTCCAGACCCCGCAGGTATTCGGAGCCATGAGTTTGCTGGAGAACGTGGCCGTGGCGGGGCTGGCCAAGCGCGACGGCTCCTTCGCTCCGACCTCCCTGGAGTCCCTGGACCCCTCCCACTCCCTCATGAAGGAGGCGGCCAGGTTCCTGACCCGACTTGGCCTGGGGGAACTGTTGCATGTGGCCGCGGAGCACCTCTCCCGCGGGGACAAACGGCGGCTGGAGCTAGCCCTGTGCCTCAACGCCCACCCCCGTCTGCTGCTGCTGGACGAGCCCACGGCGGGCATGTCCCGTCACGCCACCAACAAGATCATCGACCTGCTGGCCGACATTCACCGCACCGGCATGACCATGGTGGTCATCGAGCACGACATGCACGTGGTCTTTTCCCTGGCCCAGCGCGTTACGGTCATGGCCCAGGGCCGGGTCATCGCCTCGGGCAAGCCTGAAGCGGTGCGGGCAGACCCCGCAGTCAAACAAGCCTACCTTGGAGGAGCGCACTGATGGAAGCCCAAGGCGCCACCACGACACACACGCCCCACGCGGCCCAAGGTCCCGCCCCATTCCTCTCGGTGCGCGACGTGCATGCCTATTACGGCGAGAGCTACATCATCCAGGGCGTCTCCCTGGAGGTGGCCGAAGGGGAGATCATGGCCCTTTTGGGCCGCAACGGGGCCGGCAAGACCTCCACCCTGCGGGCCATCGCCCGTGCCCGGCAGCCCGCCCTGAGCCAAGGGGAAATCCGGCTGGGGGATCTCGAATTGCATACCATGCGCGACTACCAGGCGGCGCGGGCCGGGGTGCAGCTGGTGCCGGAGGACCGCCGCGTCATCCCCGGCATCACCGTGCACGAGAACCTCATCATCTCGCAGGTGGCCGGAACCAAGGGCTGGCCCCTGGAACGCGTCTACGAGCACTTCCCTCGATTGGCCGAACGCCGCCGCCAGGACGCGGCCACCCTCTCCGGGGGCGAGCAGCAGATGCTGGCCGTGGCCCGGGCCATGGCCCGAGACCTCAAGCTGCTACTGCTGGACGAGCCCTACGAGGGGCTGGCACCCAAGATAGTGGAAGAGATCGAGTCCATCGTGCGCCGCATCAAGGACCTGGGCATCACCACCATCATCGTGGAGCAGAACGCCCTGGCCGCCCTGGAACTGGCCGACACCGCGGCCATCGTGGACATGGGGCAGGTGGTCTTCGCCGGCGGGGCCGGGGAAGTGATGGACAACGAGGAGCTCAGGGACCAGTACTTGGCCATCTGAACACGAGGAGGCGAGCATGGCTGCCGATCGGGAAAAATTCGTCCGTCAGGCAAACAAGCGGGTCAACGCGGCCATCAGGGCCATCCAGGAGGTGGCCAAGCTGTCCAACACCGCGCTGTACGAGTACACCGAGCGCGACGTGGAACTTATCTTCGAGTCGTTGGAAAAGGAACTGGCCGCCTGCCGTAAAAGTTTCGAGCTGGCGATGAACGTGCAGTCCTGGGTGGATTTCTCCCTGGAAGAGGGACGGGAAGGGGGAGTGGGCGGCGAGGAAGAGTAGTTAGGCCGGTTCGGTCCCGCCCCGCCGCAGCAGGTTCGTGACGTCCTCCAGGGCCATGTACAGGCAGGGCACCAGCACCAGGATGATGGAGGTGGCGAAGATGATGCCGAAGCCCAAGGATATGGCCATGGGGATGAGGTAGTAGGCCTGCCGCGAGGTCTCGAAAATGATGGGCGTAAGGCCGCCGAAGGTGGTCAGGGTGGTCAGGATGATGGGGCGGAAGCGGCGGATGCCCGCCTGGTGGATGGATTCGAAGGCGGTCTGGTGCGCGCGCTGGCGGTTGGCGTAGTCGATCATGATGAGCGAATCGTTGACCACGATGCCGGACAGGGCCACCACGCCCATGAGGCTGATGAGGGAAAGGTCGTAGCCCAGGATGATGTGGCCGATGACCGCGCCGATGACGCCGAAGGGGATGGCCGTCATGACGATGAGCGGCTGCACGTAGCTGCCGAAGGCGATGGCCAGCAGGGCGTAGACCACGGCCATGGCCAGGGCGAAGCCGCCCCACAGGGCCTCGGTTGATTCCCGCATGTCCGCCTGGCTGCCCTGGAAGGTCCAGGTGATGCCGGGAAAGTCCGCCCTGAGTTGCGGCAGCACCTCGGTGTTGATGGATTCCAGCACGCGCCCCACGGCCCGCTTGGGCTCCACGTCCATGCCCACCGTGACCACCCTGCGGCCGTCGCGGCGGTTGATGGTGGTGAAGGCTTCGCCCCGCTCCACCCGGGCCACGTCCAAAAGGGGCACCTCGCCGCCGTCCGGCGTGCGAACGATAAAGTCCTCCAGGTAGCTCAGGTGCTCGCGCTGCTCCTCGGGCAGCTTGACCCGCACCTCTATCTCGTTGGTGCCGCGCAGCCGCCGCATGGCCAGTGCGCCGTAGAAGGCGTCGCGCAATTGCCCGCCCACGTCCTGCGGGGTCAGGCCCAGCATCTCTCCCTCGGGCAGCAGGGTGAAGTCCAGCTGCTGTTTGCCCTTGTTGTAGTTGTCGTTCACGTCGCGGGTGGCCTCGAACTCCTGGACCCGCTCCACCAGCGCCCGGCTGGCCCGTTCCAGCACGTCGATGTCGGTGTGGCTGAGGTCCACGCTGATGTCGTCGCGCCAGCCGCCGGGCCCCGCTCCGCCTCGAAGGTGATCTGGTCCACGCCTTCGATGTCGCCGATGTTCTCGCGCCACAGGGCGATGACGTCGTTGGCCGTCAGGTCGCGTTCGGCCGGGGGCTTCATGACGATTTCCACGTCGATGAAGCTCTGGCCCCGGACGTTGGTCTTGATGCCCTCGGCCACCCGGTAGAGGTCGTGCTCCTGGAACATGCGGTGGGTGGACTCCGTGACCTGGGCGGCCACGCGCCCGGCTTGGTCCGGGGTGGTGCCCACGGGCAGTTTGACGCCCGCCTCGATTTCGTCGGCTGAGACCTCGGGCATCATGATCATGCCCATGTGGTCGCTGTAGCCGTAGCCGCCCACGGTGGCCAGCAGGGCCACGGCCAGGCTGAGGGTGACGTAGCGGTGGCGCAGGCAGGCCCTGAGGAAACCCCAGTAGTAGCGGTCCACCAGGCGGTTGAAGAGGTGGGCGAAGTTCTGTTGCAGGCGGTGGATGTGGCGGCCGAAGGGGAGGACGTGGCGCTCGGAGCGGTGCGAGAGGTGGGAAGGCAGGATGAACAGCGCCTCGAACAGGGACACGGCCAGGAAGGTGATGACCACCGCGGGCAGGGGCCACCAGAACTTGCCGGTGGTGCCGGGCAGAAAGAGCAGCGGCACAAAGGCCGCGATGTTGGTCAGGATGCTGAACGTCACCGGCCCGGCCATCTCCTTCACGCCGGTGATGGCCGCGTCGATGTACGTCATGCCGCGCTGCCGGTACTCGTAGATGTTCTCGCCCACCACCACGGCGTCGTCCACCACGATGCCCAGCACCACGATGAAGGCGAACATGGAGATCATGTTCACGCTGACGCCGATGAGGGGCATGAGCAGCACGCCGCCGGTGAAGGAGATGACCATGCCCATCATCACCCAGAAGGCCAGCCGGTACTCCAGGAATGCGGCCAGGATGAAGAGCACGATGACCACGGCCAGGGCGCCGTTTTTCAGCAGCAGGGAGAGGCGCTCGTTGTAGTCCCGGGCGCGGTTGCTGTCGATGCGGGGCTGGACGCCGGGCGGCAGGGAGTCCTGGAAGTCGCTCAGGACGGTCTGCACCGCGGCGGCTATCTCCAGGGGCTCCTGGCTGCCGGTTCGGAAAATCTCGATTTCAACCGACGGCTTGCGGTTGAATTGGGCATGGAAACCGGTCTCTTCGAAGCCGTCCCGGATGTCCGCCAGGTCCGCCAGGGTGACGGACCGCCCCGAAGGCGTGGTGACAACGGCGATGCGGCCGAACTCCTCGGCCCATTCCTTTCGTTCCCGCATGCGCAGCAGGATTTCGCCGCCGCGCGTCTCCACCGCTCCGGCCGGGATGTCGCGGCTGGAGCGTTCGATGCGCCGGGCCACCTCGTCCAGGGTAAGCCCGTGCTCCCGCAGCCGGTCCAGGGGGATTTCCACGTGGGTGATGTATCCGGGGACATTGTTCAGCTCCACCTGGGTTATGGCGGGGGAGTTCAGCAGACTGTCGCGCAGTTGCTCGGCCAGGTGGCGCAGCGTCCAGATGTCCACGTCGCCGTAAAGCCCGACCTCCATGACGTCGCGCTGGCGCGAGACGAGGCGCACCTCCGGCTCTTCCGCATCCTCGGGAAAGGTGCGGATGCGGCTGACCGCCTGGTCGATGTCCTGGAAGGCCTTCATGCGGTCCGCGCCGGCCAGCAGTTCGAATACTACCGTGCCGAACTCCTCGCGGGCGGTGGAGGTGGTCTCCTTGATGTCCTGGATGCCCCGGGCCGCCTCCTCCACCGGCAGCAGAATGCCCTGTTCCACCTCGGCCGGGGCGGCGCCGGAGTAGCTCACGTAGACCTCCACCAGGTCCAGCTGGAACTCGGGAAAGACCTCTTTCTGGATGGTGAAGGCCGTCCAGATGCCCCCGCCCAGGAGGATGATCATGAGCAGGTTGGCGGCGATTGGGTTGCGGGCCATCCACTCGATGGCCCCGCGTCCCCGTGGGGTGGGCTGGCTCATTGCCCGGGCTCTCCGGCTTCCCCGGCGCGGGATTCCTTGCGGCGCAGGGGCACTCCCTCGGCCACGGTGGCCAGGCTGGTGGTCACCACCAGCTCGTCGTCCTCGAGGCCGTCGCGGATGTAGGCGTACTCCGCGTCGCGGAAGGCCACTCCGGCCCGGCGGATGTCCAGCCGGCCGTCGCGCAGCACCCACACGGTGTCGCCGGGGCGCAGGTAGTCGCGGTCCAGCCGCACCACGTCCTCGATGCGCCTGGCCTGGATGCTCGCCTCCACGAAGGCCCCGATCATCAGGGGCGGCCGCCCCGCGTTTTCCTCAAGCCGGGCCAGGGGGTCGTCCACGGCCAGCAGCACCCTGGCCAGCCTGGTGCGGTCCTCCAACTCGCCCACCAGCTTGTGGATGCGCCCCTTCCGGGTGACGCCCTCCGGCCAGGCCAGCCGGTCTCGCACCAGCACCTCGGCCCCGCCTCCGCCGGTTTCGTCCGGGAATTCGATCCAGCGCAGCTTGGCCAGGGGGACGGTGGCCTCCACCCAGTAGGTGTCCAGACCCACCAGCCGTCCCAGGGCGTCCCCGGCCTCCACCTGGGAGCCGAGGTCCGCCTCCCGGGTGAGCACCTGGGCGTCGAAGGGGGCGCGGATGGTGGTGCGATCAAGTTCCAACCGGGCCTGCTCCACGGCGGCGCGGGCGGACTCCACTTCCGCCCGGGCGGAGCGCAGTTGCGGCTCGCGCAAGACCAGGGCTTTCTCCTCGCCGGAGAGATTCTCCCGAAGGAGCTGGAATTCCTTGCGGGCCACGGTCTGCTGGCCCATCTCCAGGCGCAGGGCGGATTCCGCCCGGCGCAGTTCGCTCCGTCGCTGGCGCAGGGCGTTGCGGTAGTCGTCCGGATCGATGCGCAGCAGGGCCTCGTCCCGCTCCACGAAGCCGCCCGGAGTAAAGGCCCCGGTCCGTTCCACGATCTGGCCCTCCACGCGGGGGCGGAGGATGACGTCTCGGGCGGGGCGCACCGTGCCCATGGCCTCCACCACGGGCCGGAAGTCCCCGCGCTCCGCCCGGACCACCTCCACCAGCATGGCCGTTTCCCGGGTCTGTTCGATGCGGGAGGCGGTGGGCTCGGTGTTGAATATCCAGACGGTCACTCCCGCGCCCGCCAGCAGAACCAGGCAGCAGGCGAGCAGCGTCACCCTCCACCCGGGGCGGGGGCCCTCGGGCTGGGGCGATTCCTGGCTGTCGGTCATTTTTGGGTCGTCCTCGCGTTGTTCCGGCGGGAGGCCGGGTCCAATGGGCCAGCGTAGCAGAGGAAAGCGCGGACGCAAGTCCGCGCCGCGGGAAAGCGGCGCGGCCTCACGACTCCGTCTCCCGCCCGGTGGCGAAGCCCCCCGCCAGGGTGCGGTACAGGGCGATGCGGTACTCCACCAGGGCCAGCCTGGCCGCGATGCGGTCGCGGCGGAGTTGGTGCTCCTCGGTGACTGAGGTGAGCACGTCGATGTAGCCGCGCAGGCCGTTGAGGTATTCCAGGCGCAGCCGTTCGGAGGCGCGCGAGGCCAGCTCCACCTGCCTGTCCAGGCTCTCCAGGGCCCGGCCTTGATGGAGTTCCTGGGTCAGGGCGTCCTCCACCTCCCGAAAGGAGGTCAGTATGGCCTGGCCGTATTCCGCCAGCCGCTGTTTGGCCCGGGCCTCGGCGCTGTCCACCTCGGCCTCGCGCCTGCCGCCGTCCAGCAGCGGCGCCGCC
Source organism: Desulfohalovibrio reitneri (assembly GCF_000711295.1). Classification (NCBI taxonomy): domain Bacteria; kingdom Pseudomonadati; phylum Thermodesulfobacteriota; class Desulfovibrionia; order Desulfovibrionales; family Desulfovibrionaceae; genus Desulfohalovibrio; species Desulfohalovibrio reitneri. Next base: position 157,793 of record NZ_JOMJ01000004.1, read on the forward strand.
AGTTCCCCGGCCAGGGAGTAGGCCCAGTTGCGGAACAACTGGTCGGCGTCGTTCTGGGCGGTGGAAAGGGAGCCGGTGAGGGACAGCCGGGGGTACTGGGCGCTGACGGCCGCGGCCAAGTCCTTGTCCGCGGCCCGCAGCCGGTTGAAGGCCCGGCGGATGTCCGGGCGGCGGCGGATGAGTTCGGCCGGCAACCCGGCGTCGGGCAAGGGCGGCGGGTTGGGCAGTCCGCGCGGGGTGTACTCCGGCACCTCTCTTGGCGGCCTGCCCAGGAGCACCGCCAGCTGGTGCTCCTGAACCCGTACGCTTGAACGCGCCTCGTGCACCCGCTGGCGGGTGCTTTCCAAGAGCCCGCGCTGTCGCAGCACGTCCACGCTCCGCATCTGGCCGGTGCCGAAACGGGCGCGAACCAGTTCCAGCACCTTTTCGTCCGCCCCGGCTTGCTGCCGCAGCAGGTCCAGGCGGCTGTGGGCGGCCATGAGCCGGTACCAAGTCCGGACCACCTCGGCGGAAAGGGAGAGGGCGGCCGCGCGGTAGTCCTCCATTGAGGCCCGGGCGCGGAACTCCTCGGCCTCGGCGGCCTGGCGGATGCGGCCCCAGAGGTCCACCTCGTACTCCGCGGCCAGACCCAGACGCAGCTCCTCGTCGCTTTCGGAAACCGGGCCGCCGTCCGAATCGCCGTTGCCGCCGGAATCCCCGTTCGACTCGTACCCGGAAGCCTCGCCCCGGGCGGTGGCGTCCAGGGAGGGGGACAGGCCGGACTCCGCCCGTTCGGCCACGGCTCGGGCCTCCCGCAGCCGCTGCCAAGCGGTTTCGAGGTCGAAATTGTCCCGCAGGGCCGCTTCCACAAGTTCGTTGAGCCGCTGGTCGCCGAAGGCGGTCCACCACCTTTCCTCCAGTGGGGCCTCCCCGGAGCGGGAGAAGGCGGGGGGCGGCTCCACCGGGGTTGAAAGATCCGGCGCGGGCCGGGCGCAGCCAGCGGCCAGCGCCAACAGCAGAAGGGCCACGGCCAGGGCGGTGCGGAGCGCCATGATCAGGTTCCGGCCGGGAGGGGGAGCGAATCGGGGAAGGCGGGGACGCGGTATTCCATGAAGTCTGATGATGCCCTAAGGGGGGTGCGATCTCAAGGTTCTTCGCACGCGGGATGGACGCGGGGGGCGGCTCGCCGGAATCGGCCGGCCGTGGAGGGTAGGCAAGAAGTCGACACTCTGCTATTGCTCTGCCTCAATAGGCGCTGTGCCTTGAGCGCCTGAAACAGCCGTGAAGTCGCCAACCCGGGGGGGATGATGACCAACGACACCGAGGATCTCCAACGACTCCTGCTGGAGGAGCCGCAAGAGCGCGACCTGCCCGAGGCGGACGCCGACGGCGCCCGCGTGCAGGCGGTCGACGGCGGTGGGCCCGAGGGCGGTCTGGACACCACCACCATCGTGGGCTCGGTGTTTCCCCAGCGGATGGGTGAGCCGCCAGCCGCAGGGGATGAGGCCCCTGCTTCCGGCGGCAGCGGTGTGGAGCGGACCGGCGGATTGGACGTGGACCTCGCTTTGGGCGGAGAGGACGCGGCGGCCGCGGGCGTCTCCCGAACCGCCGCAGTCACGGCCGTTCCCCAAGCCGAGGGAGGCGGCCCGCTGGCTTACGACAGCCCCGGCAACAGGCCCTGGTCGGCCAGCTCCTCGGTTTCCTCCAGAGAGGAGGGCGGCGGAGAGCCCCAGGGTGAGCAGGCCTCCGGCGGCGGCCAGCCCCAGCCCGGGGAGGCCGCTGAGGAGGCCGCCCCAGCTTTCCAGGAGACGGTCCAGACCGCCGAGGAGTCGGCGCTGAACGAGGCGGCCGCCCAGGAGCGGGCCGCTCCCGGCGGGACCGCAACCGCCCCCGAGCCCACGGTGTACGAGGTGGAGCGCGGCGACGGCGAAGTTGTCATCGATGGCTTCGACGGCGTCGGGCCCGGCGGGTCGGCCGATCCGGCCCGCGACGTCATTCGCTTCATCGGCGAGGGCCTGGACACCGGGAGCATGCTGCTCACGGTGGACGGGAACGACACGCTGATCACCTTCGAGGGAATCGACGACGTCTCGGTCCGCCTGACCGGCTTCGATTTCCACCACCTGGACAACCTCTCCGGCGGCCAGGTCAACATCATCTTCAACGACGGCTGGGTGGCCGACTCCTACGACGTATTCGACAGCTTCTCCGGCACCTCGCGAACGCAAGTCTTCCGGCCGGACACCGTGACCTTCCTGAACCAGGGGGACAATCAGGTTTCGGGCACGGACTCCTCCGACGTCATCAACGCCATGGACGGGGACGACACCCTGTACGCCGGGGCGGGCGACGACCTGCTGCGCGGCCAGGCGGGCGACGACACCCTGTTCGGCCAGGCGGGCGACGACATCCTGTTCGGCGGGGAGGGCGACGACACCATCCACGGCGGCGAGGGGAACGACTTGCTGGACGGCGGAGCCGGGGCGGACGCCCTGAACGCTGGTGCGGGCGATGACATCCTGGCCTACAGCGACGATGGCGACTGGTCCAGCCGCTACGTGGCCCGCGACGCGGGGAGCCCGGGCGAACCCGGCAGCGGGGAGCGGGTGGACATCGCTGGCAAGAACGCCAGCCACGACACCTTCTCCGGCGGCACGGGCGAGGACACCCTGCGCATGACCGGCGGCGGCGACGCCCTGTTCCTGGACGACCGGTACAGCGGCCACCCGGACGACCCGGACTCTCCGCGCATCAGCGGCGTGGAGCGTATCGAGGCGGGCGGCGGCGACGACGTGGTTGACTTGACCAGCCAGCGGCACGCCTACGGCGACGTGACCATCGAGGGCGGCTCCGGCGACGACGTGCTTTGGGCCAACGCGGGCGACGACACCATTTCCGGCGAGTCCGGCGACGACGACCTGCGCGGCGGTTTTGGCGACGACATCCTCTATGGCGACACAACCCAGAGCCAGTACGACCCCAACTCCCAGGCTGCGGGCGGACCCGGCGGCTGGGCCAACCAGGGCGAGTTCGGGGCGGCGGACGCGGCCCAGGCGGCGGCCCGGTCCGGTGACGACGCGCTGTACGGCGGTTCGGGCGATGACATCCTCTACGGCCGGGGTGGCGACGACCTCCTGGAAGGCGGCACGGGCGACGACGAATTGCGAGGCGGCGTGGGCGCCGACGACCTGCGCGGCGGCGAAGGGGACGACACCTTGTTCGGCGGCCGGGGCGGCGACGTCATGGACGGCGGCTCCGGCGACGACTGGATGGACGCCGACTCCGGCGATGACACGGTCCGGGGAGGCGCTGGCGACGACCGCATGTGGGGCGAGAGCGGCGATGACGCCCTGTACGGCGACCAGGGCGACGACCGCCTGCTGGGCCAAACCGGCGACGATACGCTGGAAGGCGGCTCGGGCAACGACACCCTGGATGGAGGCTCCGGCGACGACACCCTGCGCGGCGGGGAAGGCGACGACGTGCTGCGTGACGGCGTGGGCAACGACGTCATGGAGGGCGGCGCGGGCGACGACACCTTCCGCCTGACCGACTCCAACGAGTTCGGTGACAATTCCATCAACTACGACCCCTCCCGCCCCTTCCCCCTGCTGGGCGGCGACGGCTACGACACCGTGGACGCCACCGGGGCCGAAAAGGCCATCCGCATCGGCGACCTGGTCTTCCGCCCCTCCAGCATCGAGGAGTTCCGGGGATCCCGCTTCGGCGACGAGGTCAACGCCATGCGCGTGGACCACGACGTCGTGTTGCGCGGCAACCAGGGCGACGACTCGTTCCGGGGCGGCTCGGGCGACGACCTGCTGGACGGCGGCCAGGGCGACGACACCCTAAGCGGCGGCGGCGGGGCGGACACCCTGCTGGGCGGCGCGGGCGACGACCACATCCACAACATTTCCGACGCCGACCAGGTGGACGGCGGTGAGGGCTCCGACCTTGTGCGGCTGTGGGGCGACCGCGATCTGGGCACCGGCGACCGGCCCTTCGACATGGCCGAGTCCGATGTGGAGCGGTTTATCAGCGGCGGCGGCGAGTACCACGTCACGGCCGAAGGCTCCGATCAGGGCGTGGACATGATCAGCTACGGCGAGTCCCACTTCCAGGGCAGCGAGCACGCCGACCAGATGGCCGGATTCGGCGGAGAGGACACCTTCCGCGGCGGAGGGGGCGACGACAGCCTCAATGGCCGCGACGGGAACGACGCCCTGTACGGTGGCGAGGGCCACGACACCCTGCGCGGCGGCTCCGGCGAGGACGTGCTGGACGGCGGGGCTGGCGACGACCGCGCCTGGGGCGGCACCGGCGGAGACACGGTCGAAGGCGGCGCCGGAAATGACCGCCTGTACGGCGAGGAAGGCGACGACCGCCTGCGGGGCGGCGCCGGTGCCGACCGCCTGGAAGGCGGCCAGGGCGACGACGTGATCGAGGGCGACGGCGGCTCCCGCGCCTTCAACCTGGACGGGGCCACCGGCCAGGGCGAGACCTACGCCGGGCTGGACGATTTCCCGTCCGACAAGCTGACGGTGAATCTGGGCTACGCCTCCGCGGACGCGCCCCTTCCCTCCCAGACCAACGGCACCACCCTGGTCAGCTACGCCAACCAGGCGCACCACAACGCCTTTCTGGTCTTCGCACAGTCCGGCGGGGACTTAAGCGTCTACGTCAACAACCAGCGCCTGGACCTGGGCATCGGCCCGGACAATTTCGAGACCCTGTTCGACGGGGAGTTCCACGACCTCTCGGTGTCCTACGACAGCGCCACCGGCGAGGTGGCGGCCACCCTGGACGGCGCGGAGATCGGCTCCGGGGTGTTCGCCAACCCGCGGGCCATCGCCTCCGGCGGAACCCTTACGCTGGGCCAGGAGCAAGACACGGTGGGCGGGCGCTTCGAACCGCGCCAGGAGTTCTCCGGCGAAATCTCCCGGCTGGAGCTGCTGGACGGCGAGGGCAGCCCCGCCCTGTCCGCGGACTTCGGCCAAGGCGCCGGGGACGACGTGTTGTACGGCGGCTCCGGCGACGACGTGCTGCGCGGCGGCGGCGGAGACGACGACCTGCACGGCGACGCGGGCGACGACACCATGGTGGGAGGCGCTGGCCGCAACCGCTTCTTCGGCGGCTCTGGCGACGACACCAGCCTGGGCGGGGCGGAGCAGGACATTGTGCTGGACAAGGGCGGCGACGACATCGCCCGCACCCAGGGCGGCAACGACTGGGTGCAGACCGGGGCGGGCGACGACTTCATCCACGCCGGAAGCGGCGACGACACCGTGCTGGCCGGGACCGGCGACGACGAGATCCACAGCGGCGAGGGCGCGGACACCATTTACGGCGACGCACGCTGGAACAACGCGCCGGAGATGGCCGACCCGGACGCCCAGGCGGATGCGGGCGCGGACGCCATCTTCGCCGGAAGCGGCGACGATATGGTGGTTGCCGGAGGCGGTGACGACACCGTGCACGGCGGCGACGGAGACGACGACCTGCGCGGCAACGCGGGCGACGACACCCTGCGTGGCGGAAAGGGGTCGGACGCGCTGACCGGCGGCGAGGGCGCGGACACCCTGTTCGGCGGGGGCGGCTCCCTGGAACTGAACCTGGGCGGCGACAGCGGCCAGCTGCATGCCTACCAGAACGTCGCCCTGCCGCCGGAGGGCTTCACAGCGGAGCTGGGTTTCGCCTCCACCGACGTCCCGGACGCCTCGCAGACCAACGGCACCACTCTGCTCAGTTACGCCACCGAGTCGCACCACAACGCCTTCCTGGTATTCGCCCAGTCCGGCGGGGACTTAAGCGTCTACGTCAACAACCAGCGCCTGGACCTGGGCATCGGCCGTGACAATTTCGAGACCCTCTTCGACGGGGAGTTCCACGACCTCTCGGTGTCCTATGACAGCGCCACCGGCGATGTGACCGCCTCCCTGGACGGCGCGGAGATCGGCTCCGGCTCGGTCGCTTCCGGCGAGATCGCTTCCGGCGGCACCCTCATGCTGGGGCAGGAGCAGGACCGGGTGGACGGCGGCTTCGAGCGGCGCCAGGAGTTCTCCGGCGAGATCGAGCGGGTGGACATCGTGGGTCCGGACGGGGAGGTCCTCTCCGAGGGCTTCAGCGATTCCACGGGCGAGGACGTGGCCGTGTTCGAGGGGGATTTCGCGGACTACGACGTCAGCCTCGGCCAGGACGGTGTGGTCACAGTGACGGAGACGGCCAACCCCGGCAACACGGACGAACTGCACCAGATTGAGAAACTGCGCTTTGCCGACGGCGACCGCAAGGTGGCAGACCTCTTCGACCAGGACGGCGTCTTCGAGGTGGGGCACGGCGACGGGAATCTGGCCATCGATGCCTTTGACGGTGTGGGGCACGGCGGCGTGGGCGATTCCTCCAACCAGACAATCCGCTTCAGCGGCGAGGGGCTCACCCCGGAGAACATGCTGCTGCGGGCAGACGGCGGAGACACGGTCATCACCTTCGAGGGGGTGGACGACGTCTCGGTGCGGCTGACAGGGTTCGACTTCCACCAGCTGGACAACCTGCCCAACGGCAAGGTGAACATCGTCTTCGACGACGGCCGGGTGGCCGATTCCTATGACGTGTTCAACAGCTTTGAGGGCACAGGCCGCTCCTCGGTATTCAACTCCGACACCGTGACCTTCCTTGGCGAGGGAGACAACGATGTCGCCGGGCGCGACGGCTCGGACGACGTGATCAACGCCATGGGAGGCGACGACCGGGTGCGCGGGCTCTCCGGCGACGACCTCCTGCGGGGGCAGGGGGGCGGCGATGATCTCCTGGGCGGCACGGGCGACGATACGCTCAAGGGTGGGGAGGGCGACGACCTGCTCACCGGCGGCCAGGGCGACGATATTCTGGAAGGCGGCGCGGGCACGGACCGGGCGGTGTTCAGTGGCCGCCAGGACCAGTACGAGATTGTCGAGCACGACGACGGCAGCCTTTCGGTCCGCGACCTGCGGGGGGACGGCGACGGCGAGGACACCCTGCGCGGGGTGGAGGAGCTGGAGTTCGCCGACGGCCGGTTTGACGCGTTCGGGGCGGGCGGCGGACAGGCTCTTTTCGAGGCGCGGGGGCAAGCCGCCCAGGGCTGGACGGGGCAGCAGTCCCGGGGGAAGGCGGCCGGGAGGATTGGACCGACCAGTCCGGCTCCGTCCAGAAGGATATTCCCGGAGGCGACAGCGGCGGTCAGGAACACGGCCCCGGGGACGAACTGTTCGACATGCCCGGCGCCGACGGTGTTGACGAGGCGATTTCCTTTTGATGAAGCGGGCAGCCCGGTTCCGCGACGGCGACCATATGCGATTCGAAACACTTCTCAGACGCTCAAAGGGGCCGCGCGGCCTGCTGTCCCTGCCCGGCGGGAAAGGCATCCAGGCGGACCTGCTGGCCGCCTCCCTGGTCATCAACCTGCTGGCGCTGGCCCTGCCCATCGCCTTCATGCAGGTCTACGACCGCATCATCGCCACTGGCAGCACCAATACCCTGGTCTGGATCACGGTGGGCTTCGCTGTGGCCCTCGGCATCGAGCTGTGTCTGCGCATGTGCCGTTCCACCATCACCGCCTGGATGGGCTCGCGCTTCTCGCACAAGGCCTCGGTGGCGGCTGTGGACAAGCTGCTGCGGGCCAGGCTGGACCAGGTGGAGAACGCCAGCGTCATTTCCCACATGGACCGGGTGGGGGCCATCACCAGCCTGAAGAACTTCTTCTCCGGCCAGCCGCTGCAGCTTTTGCTGGACGTGCCTTTCGCCAGCATCTTCCTGGCGGCCATCTGGTACCTGGGCGGAGAGACGGTCTACGCCCCCCTGGCGGTCATCGCGGTGTATCTGGTGCTGGCGCGGCTGGCCCGGCTGGCCTACGGGGCCAGGCGCCGCCGCCGCAACCGCATCGCGGACAGGGCCTCCAACTTTCTGCTGGAGGTCTTTTCCGGCATCCACACCGTCAAGGCCCTCACGGTGGAGGAGCAGATGCTGCGCCGCAACGAGCGCCTGCAGGCCGAGGCCGCCCTGAGCGACGTGCGGCTGGCCCAGGTGGCCAACCTGCCGGCCAATCTGGGGGCCGCCTTCTCGCAGGTCTGCCTTTTCGCCACCCTGCTGGCGGGCGGCTACTTCGTCATGCGGGGCAGCCTGACCGTGGGCAGCCTGGGCGCCTGCCTCATCCTCTCCACCCGCGCTTTCGCCCCTTTCCAGGGGCTGGGCACACAGTGGATTCAGGCCGTGGACCGCGATCTGGACCGGGACAAGCTGACCGAACTGGCCGCGCTGGAGGACGACCCGGCCGGGGGCGGAGACGTCCTGCCCGCGGACTCCCCCGGCGAGATGCGGGTGGAGGGGCTGGCCTACACCCCGCCCGGCGAGGAGGCCGAGGTGGTCCGCGAGGTGAACCTGCGCGTGGCTCCGGGCGAGTTCGCCTACATCCACCTGGAGGACGGCGGCGCGGCGGCCAGTTTCTTCTCCCTGCTGTGCGGGGTGCTGCCCCCGTCCAAGGGGCGGGTGCTGGTGGACGGGCTGGACCTGGCCGGACTGGATAAGGCCTCCACCCGCAGACAGGTGGCCTACGTGGGGCAGGGCTGCCGTCTTTTGCGGGGCACCGTGCTTGAGAACATCACCCGCTTCGATCCCAAGGCGGTGGACCAGGCCCTGGCCTCGGCCGAGCTTCTGGGATTGCGCGAGGCCCTGGGCGACCTGCCCGAGGGCTACAACACCCGCGTGGGCGACAGGAACGGGGCCTCCATTTCACCAGGGCCGGTGCAGCGCATCTGCCTGGCCAGGGCCCTGTGCCACCGGCCACGCGTGCTTCTTTTGGACCAGGTGGACGTGTCCATGGACGCGGCCTCCAGGTCGGTGCTCTACGACCTGCTGCTCTATCTGCGCGGGCACATGACCGTGCTCATGTGCGGCCGCAACCCTCGCCTGCTGGACGTGGCCGACTCCATTCACGTGCTGCGCCGGGGCGGCCTGCACCAGGCCAATACAGAGGAGATATCGTGGCTGAAAAAGCGCTTCGCATAGTCTCCATCGATACGGGCAGCTTCCGCCGCTGGGCGGTGGAGACGGCCCGCATCCTGGGCGACGTGGAGTTTCTCATGCCAGCCACCGGCGTTGCCGAGCTGGATCGCGACCATCGCGGGTTCGTGCGGGCGGTGCTGGACATGGAGGCGGACTTCGACGGCGGGGAGGGCTCGGGCAAGGAGGCTGTGGACCGCTTCGCCGATGCCCTGGACAAACTGGCGCGGCAGGCCGGGGAGCACTTCACCCGCGAGGAGGCCCTGCTGTCCGCCGCAGGGTCGCCCAAGCTGGCCGCGCACGCGCGCGAGCATCAGGAGTTTATGGACACCCTGCACCGCCAGGCGGAGCTTTTCCGCAACGGCCGCCTCAACGTGGCCAGGCGGCTGCGCGGCCGCTTGCTGTCATGGTGGGTGGATCACGCCGCCCGCGTCGCGGCTGAGGATTTCTCCGCCGCCGGGAGCGAGGCGCGCCCTGCCGTGGGGGCTCAAGGAGCGCGGCCATGACCGTGCCCGCCGCCTCCCCGCGCGAGCATCCGCCCGCGCTGCCGGGCCGCGACACGGACCTGGCCGCCTGCCTGCTGCCGCTGCTGGACGGCCTGGACTGGCATGGCGACTCCTTCAGCCTGCTGGAGGCCATCCCCCACCTGCGCGATGTGGAGTCGGTGCATGAGTTCGTCCTGGCCATGGCCAACCTGGGGTACGCCTGCCGCAGCCGCGCCACCTCCCTGGCGCGGCTGGAGGAGCGGGATCTGCCATGCCTCTTCGTGGACGGTTCGAGCCGCCCCCTGGTGCCCCTGGAGCATGACGAGGGCGGACTGCTCTGTTTCGACGGGCGGACCCGGACTTTCGAGACCGTTTCCCTCAGGGGGCGGCGCGGCAGGGTCTATGTATTCGAGCCCCTGCACGAGGAGGATTCGCCGCAGGCCCCGCAGACCAAATGGCTGCAGCGGGTCATGGGCCGCTTCCGCCGTCCGCTGGGCTTCGTGCTGGTACTGTCGCTTTTGCTCAGCCTGCTCACGCTGCTGACACCCTTCTTCATCATGCTCATCTTCGACCAGGTCCTGGCCACGGACAACCCGCGCACCCTGGCCTACGTGACCATCGGGGTGGGCATATTCATCGCCAGCGGCCTGGGGCTGCGGCTGGTTCGGGCCAGTCTGCTCTCCTTCGTGGGCGGCAGGTTGGGCAACATCATCGGCAACGAGGCGGTGCGCCGCATCTTCCTCCTGCCGCCGTCCATGACCCGCTCAGCCTCCATCAGCTCACAGATCAACCGCATGCGGGAGTTCGAGTCCATCCGCGACTTCGTCACCGGGCCGGGCTTCGCCGCCCTGGTGGAGTTGCCCGGGGTGGTCATCCTGCTGCTGGGGCTGTTCCTCCTCGGCGGTTCCCTGGCCCTTGTGCCGGTGGCGGCCATCGCCGTTTTCGCGGTGCTGGCCGGCTCCCTGCACCCCCTGGTCAACCGGGCCTTGGAGCGGGCCAGCGCGGCCCACTCCAAGCGCAGCGAGCTCTTGCTGGAGATCGTCTCCAAGATGCGGACCATCCGCCAGATGGGCTGCGAGGACGTCTGTCTGGAACGGTTCCGCGCCCGCTCGGCCGAGGCCGCTCTGGCCTCCTACCGCGCCACGCAGTACATGAACCTCGTGACCACCCTGGCCCACGGCGTGATCATGGGCGCGGGCATGGCCACCCTGGCCTTCGGGGTGCTGGGCGTTTTGGCCGGGGACGTGACCACCGGCGCCATGCTGGCGGCCATGATCCTGGTCTGGAGGGTACTGGCTCCCATCCGCTCCATCTTCGGCGTGATGATGCAGGCCAGAAAGGCCACCAACTCCGTGGGGCACGTCAACCGGCTCATGGAAATGGAACTGGAGCAGCGCAGCGGGCCGGACTCCCATCACCACAAGCCGGTGCGGGGCGAAATCGAGTTTTCCCAGGTGTCTGTACGTTCCAGGCAGGGAGAGGCCCCGGAACTGCTGGGCGTGAGCTTTGCCCTGCCGGCCGGGCGCATGCTGGCGGTCATCGGCCACGACGGTTCGGGCAAGAGCGCGCTCATGCAGAGCATTCTGGGCATGATACGGCCTCAGGCCGGCCGCATCAGCCTGGACGGCCTGCCCCTCATGCAGAATTCGCCGCTGCTGCTGCGGCGGTCCATCGGCTACGCCCCGCAGGAGCCGGACGTTTTTTACGGCACCATCGGGCAGAACATGCGCATGGCCTTCCCCGCGGCCACCCCGGAGGAGATCGAGACCGCCCTGCGGCGGGCGGGCGTGCTGGAGGAAGCGCGGGCGCTCCCCGAAGGCATGGACACCCGGCTGGGCGACCACAAAAGCGCCCGCCTGCCCGCCACCACCCTGCACAAGCTGAACTTGGCCCGGGCGTTGCTCAAGCCCGCCACGGTATTCCTCATCGACGAGACCCTCGACCGGCTGGACATGGAGGGCAGGCAGCGGGCCTTCGAGGCGCTGCGGGAGAAGCGGGGGCGGGCCTCCGTGGTCCTGGCCACCAACGACAAGAGCATCGCCAGGCGGGCCGACCTGGTGCTGCGGCTGGAGCGGGGCCGGGTGGCCGCCTTCGGCTCGCCCAATCAGGTCCTTGGCCTCACGTCCGAAAACATCGCGGGATAGATCATGGCACTGAAAAAACGCAACGCCGACCCCCTCTCCTCATCCCCTTCCATCGTGCTGGAGGAAACCGGCGTGCCCAGGCTGGTGCGGCTGGTAATCTTCGTGCTGACCCTGGTGGTCATGGCGTTCATCGGCTGGGCCTCGGAAACCAGGCTGGACGAGGTGGCCCACGCCTATGGCGAGATAACACCCCGTGGCCACGCCAAGCGCGTGGAGGCTGAGAGCGGCGGGCGCGTGGTGGAGCTTCTGGTCAAGAATGGCCAGCGGGTGGAGGAGGGCCAGCCCATGCTGGTGCTGGACCGTTTCCAGGCCCGATCCAAGGTGCGGCAGCTCAAGGACCGCCGGGCCGCCCTGCGGGCCAAGCGGGCCAGGCTGGCAGCGCTGGTGGAAGGGAGCCAGCCGGATTACGCCTCCCTGGACGGGCAGCACCAGGAACTCGTGGCCGAGCAAAACAGTATCCTGGAACAGCAGCGGCGGGCGCTGGAGGTGCGGCTGGACATCATCCGCAACCAGATCAACCAGTACGAGGCGGAGCTCAAGGAGTTGCGCGGACTGGAACAGACGGTCCAGCAGAACTACGACTTGGTGCGCGACGAGTATGAGTCGTACAAGTCCCTGCTGGAGCAGGGCATCGTGGGCAAGAGCGAGTTCGCCAACGTCAAGCGCCTGTTCCTGCAGGCCCAGCAGGACCTCATCCAGATCCCCACCAAGCGGGTGCAACTCCTGGAAAAGCTGACCGAGCTGAAAAACCGGGTGCAGGTTGTCCGCTCCGAGACGCTGGAGGGCTGGATGAACGAGCTGTCGGGGGTCAACCAGAATTTGGTGGAACTGGGGCAGAACCTGGCACGGCTGGAACAGGACCTCTCCCGGCAGCGGCTGCGCGCCCCGGCCTCCGGGCTGGTGCACGCCCTGGCGGTGAACTCCCCGGGCGAGGTGGTGGAGGAGGGCGAGGCCGTTCTGCGCATCGTGCCGGAGCAGCGGAACCTGCTGGCCGAGACCCGCATCTCCCCGCGCGACGTGGGACACATCACCACGGGACAGGCGGTCAAGGTCAAGGTCTCAACCTTCGATTACGCCCGCTTCGGCACGGTGCCAGGCACGGTGGAGTCCATCTCCCCCTCGTCGCTTACCGACTCCGAAGGCAATGTCTACTTCCAGGTCGACGTGCTCCTGGAGAGCGACCACGTGGGCGAAAACCCGGAGGACAACCGGCTGCAGCCGGGCATGTCGGTGCAGGCGGACATCGTCACAGGGGACAAGACTCTCATGGAATACCTGCTCAAGCCCATCTACGCCTCGGCCAGGGGGGCCTTCAACGAGCGCTGAGCCTCCCCCGGCCGGCGCCCCCCGGCGGACAATGGGTGGTTCCGGCGTCCCCTGGCTGGAAACGGATTATCCGGCGAAACGCCGCTCCACGCGCTCGATGAACGCAGACGCTCCTGGCTCCGCGCCGTCCCGCAGAAGCGGTGCGGCCAAGCGGAGAAAGGCCTCGGCCACGTCCGGGGCGAACTGGCTTCCAGCCTCCCTTTCCACTTCGTCCAAAGCGGCCCGCACTCCCATGCCCTTGCGGTAGGGGCGCTGCTGGGTCATGGCCGAGAAGCTGTCCGCCACGGCCAGAACGCGCGCTCCCGCGGGGATGGCCGTACCCGCCAAACCGTGCGGGTAGCCCCGGCCGTCCCAGCGCTCGTGGTGGTGCAGCACCATATCCGCGATGCCGGTGGAGCCGTTCAGCGAAGTGATGGGGGAAACGATCTGGTGGCCGATGACCGGATGGCGGCGGATGGCCGCGAATTCGCCCTCGGTCAGGGGGCCGCGTTTTTGCAGCACGGCGTCGGGCACGCCGATCTTGCCGATGTCGTGCAGGTGCCCCGCGATATGGATGCACCCGGCCTCCAGCGGCGAAAACCCCATGAACCGGGCCACGGCCTGGGCCAGAACGGCCACCTGGGTGGAATGGAAGTGGGTGCAGCGGTCCTTGGCGTCGATGGCGTGGCCCATGGCCTCGGCGAATTCATGGATGGATTCGCATACCGGTGAGCAACCGCTCGGCGAACTGGGCGCCAGCAGGCGGGACAGGAACGGGGAGAGGTCAAATCCGGACATGGCGTGTCTTGGTGGTCCCGGACGGGTGGCGGCGGAGAGGCCGCCGTCCGCCGAAACCAGGGAGAAAAGTGGTGTTGCGGGTGGCGCGTCGCTGGAGGGGAATCGTGCCGGGTGCGGCTCGGCGAGGATTGAAGGCTGCCGGAGTGTGCCTTTGGCCGATGCGGAGCCGGGACGTGAAAGAGTCCGACCTTGGGTGGCGGAGTCGGGCATTCCTTGGGTTGGGGGGCTGGCCTTTCCGGGGGGCTGTCGCGGCGAATGCTGAGAGCCGGAATTCCATCCAGCCGGGTTGAATTGCCCCGGGTATGTCAACGTCCTTAAATGGCATGCGAAATGGTCTAATGAAAATGATTTTCAGTGTCAACAATACGTCCGTTGTTCAGTGAAAAGGCAGTATTTCAGCGTGTTGTCGTGAATTTTGGAGCACGGTGGCGGGAGCGAAGGTGGAAGGAAGAATGAGTTGACATTGATTATCAATATCAAATAGTGTTCGCTTCACGCTTGGAGATACCCGGGCCGAGTGCGACGGCCCGGTCTTGTCCAGGGCGAAACCAGGAATACGGAGTGGACCATGTTGTACGACCCGCAACGCATGCAAACCGCCTCCCGGCGTAAACGAATCTGGGAACTGGACGACCTGCAGTGCCCGGTCATCGGCACCTGCCTCGGCCTGGGCGAACTGCGTAAGCTGGCCCGCAAGGCCGACATCCAGGTTCCTCGCAACGTCTCGGATTTCGAACTGCACGGCATGATGGTGTCCGTCTGCAAGCGGCGCGACCATGCCTCCCGCCTTGTGAGCAAGCACCTGGACCGCAAGTACGCCGCCGCGGTCCGCCGCTACGGCAAGTGCAAGGACACCGGGGCCGTGCGCGAACAGTGGCGCGCGGACAAGGAGGCCGGGGACATTCCCGGTCCCTTCTGGGCCGTGGCCACCCATCCGGCCACCGGCCCGGAGCTGCTTGGCGAGGTGTTCGGCGAGGTGCACATGCTTTCCCACCTGGTTGGCGCGGCAAACCGCGCGGACATCCGCAAGCTGACCGACCTGGAGCGCGAGAACGAGCGGCTGCGGCTGGAGTTGCGCGGGGTCAAGCGGACCATGGCCGACCGCGTGCGGTCCCTGCGCGATGAAAAGAACCGGCTTGCCCGGCGGGTGGGGGAATTGACCCGCGAATTGCGCTGGGAGCGGTGCAAGACCGCCCGGTACGAGACATCGGGCGGTGGCGGGGGAGCGCTGGTGCACGAAATGGAGGCCGAGGCCTTGCGCAGGGAGCTGGATTCCCTGCGGTCCGAATTCGAATCCCTGTCCGGCAGGCTGGACGCGGAAACGCGTCGCACGGAACTGCTGCGGGCGGAAAAGCGCGAACTGGAGAGCGAGAAGCAGGTGCTGGAAGGGGAGGTCGCCAGGCTGCTGGCCCCGGCCGATTGCCCCGCCGGGCGGGACGCGCCGTGCCCGGCGCTGTGCGGGCGGCGCATCCTCTACGTGGGCGGACGCACCGGGTTGCTGCCGCAGTACCGCTCCCTGGTGGAGTCCTACGGGGGCAGCCTCATCCACCACGACGGCGGCCAGGAGGATTCGTCCGGCAAGCTGGAAGGCTGCCTGGCCCGGGCCGATGCCGTGGTCTGCCCTGTGGACTGCGTGAGCCACGAGGCCTGCCAGGCGGTGAAGGCCTTCTGCAAGCGCACCCTCAAGCCGTGCTACATGATGCGCACTTCCGGCGTTTCCTCCCTGGCCAAGACCCTGACCAGCCTGCCGGAGCAAACAGATGGGGAGGGATCCACGTCTGGAGTTGTTCGGGGCGGCTGAGGGGAGGCTGTTCACTCCGCCAGGAAGGCGTCCACCTCGTCGCGGAAGTGGTCGGGGCGTTCCCAGACGCAGAGGTGTCCGCCATCCTCCATCAAGGAAAACCGCGCGTGGGGGAGGGCTTGGGCCAGTTCCCGGCCCAGGCGCGGGCGCAGCAGGATGTCCTCTCCGCCGTGCAGGACCAGGGCGGGGCAGGCGATGCCGCCGAGGCGGTCCAGGGTGTCGTGGTCCAGGCAGGCTTGCGCCTGGTAGGCGAACACCCCGGCGGGCAGTGGATCGCGGAGGAAGGCCTCGCGGGCGTCGTCCAGCGCGTTCAGATTCTTATCGTAGAACGTTGGCCCGAAGGCCAGCCAGTAGATCATGTCCAGGCTGGCCTTGAGCCCGCAGGTGCCGATGAGCCGGGCGCAGCCCTCGATGCCCCGCGCGGCGCGGGCGTCCAGCCGGGCGAAGGTGCCGCACAGCACCAGCCTGTCAACCAAGTCCGGCCGCATGAGGGCCAGCTCCTGGGCCACGGCCCCGCCCATGGACAGACCGGCCACGGCCGCCGACCCGATGCCCAGCCCGTCCAGCAGCCGGGCGATGCGTCCGGCCATGTCGCGGGTGGAGAAGGGCCCGTCCGGCAAGGGCTGCCCCGCCACCCCGGGATGCTCCGGTGCAAGGCAGCGCATGAAGCGGCCGAAATACTCCATGTCCCCCCGCCACTCCGCAGCCGCGCCGCCCCATCCGGAGATGAATACCAGCGGCGGCCCGCTGCCGATCTCCTCGTAAGCGATCCGCTCGCCCTGAACGTCGAGATACTTCACGCGGACCGTCCTTACCCCTTCTCCTTCATCAGCTTGGCCAGGTCGGCCACGCGGCAGGAGTAGCCCCACTCGTTGTCGTACCAGGCCACCAGTTTGGCCAGCTTGCCGCCCTTCACCAGGGTGTGTTCCTCCTCGATGATGGAGGAGCGTGGGTCGCCCTTGAAGTCCATGGAGACGAGCGGCTCGTCACTGTAGCCCAGGATGCCGTGCAGCGGCCCTTCGGACGCCTCGCGCAGCGCCCGGCGCAGCCCTTGGGTGTCGGTCTCGCGGGACAGGGTCAGGGCGCAGTCCACCACGGACACGGTGGGCGTGGGCACGCGCATGGAGTAGCCGTCGATGCGCCCTTCCATCTCCGGAATGACCAGGGCCACGGCCTTGGCCGCGCCGGTAGAGGTGGGGATGATGTTCTGTCCGGCGGCGCGGGCGCGGCGCAGATCCTTGTGGGGCAGGTCCAGGATGCGCTGGTCGTTGGTGTAGGAGTGGATGGTGCACATGAGGCCGTGCTCCACCCCAAAGGCCTGGTGCACCACTTGTATCACCGGGGCCAGGCAGTTGGTGGTGCAGGAGGCGTTGGAAACGATGTGGTGGGAGGCCGGGTCGTAGTCCGCGTCGTTGACGCCGAGCACCACGGTCAGATCCTCCTCCTTGGCCGGGGCGGTGATGATGACCTTGGACGCGCCCGCCTCCAGGTGGGCGGAGGCGGCCGGGCCGGTGCGGAAGATGCCGGTGGCCTCGATGACCACGTCCACGCCCATATCGTCCCAGGGAATCTCCCTGGGGTCGCGGATGGCGTAGCTCTGCACCCGCCAGTCGCCGTAGCGGATGACGCCGGTGGACAGGCTGTCTGTGGTTTCCTCGCTGCCCACTTCCACCCCTGCGGGACCGTAGTTGGTGTCGTGGCGCAGCAGGTGCGCGTTTGTGTTCACGTCGAAGAGGTCGTTGACGGCCACCACTTCCAGTTCATCCGGCCAGCGCTCGTGCATGGCCTTGAGAACTTGGCGGCCGATGCGGCCGAATCCGTTGATGCCGATTTTCCATTTGCTCATGGCGAAGGCTCCGTCAGTCCTCGAAGATTCGGTATTCAAAGGAGGTCAGGGTTTCGTAGTCGCGCTTGAGGGCCTGGTGCAGCCGGGCGTTTTCCAGGGCCACGGTGGAGAGGGCGGCCACGCTTTGGGCGAACTCCACCTCTTCCTCGTCGAACTCGCGGCGGGTGGAGGCGTAGAAGCGCAGCACGCCGATGGCCTCGCTTTCCGCCACCAAGGGGACCACCAGCAGGGAGACGATGCCCTCCTCCTTGGCCTCGCGCTTGTACTGGAACCGTTCGTCCACGGTGACGTCCTCGATGAATACGGTCTTGCCGGAAAGCACCTCGCGATCCACGCCGCTTTTTTCCACCTCCACCGCGCCCTTGCGCATGTAGGTTCCGGAGAGGCCGTGGCTGGTGCCGGGCAGCAGCTGCTTGCCGGTGCGGTCCAATAGCCGGATGGAGCACCCCTTGACGTCCAGGGCCTCGGACGCCTGCCGGGCCACGGTGCGCAGCACCTCGGCGAACTCCAGGCTGGAGTTGATGGCCATGGCCGCGGCGAAGAGCGACCTGTAGTACCGCTTGTATCGTTCCATGCTGTCCTCCCTAGGGCGTTGGCGATTGGCTCCGAATTGGGGATTTGGAACGCATCCTAGCAAGCATGCGACGGGGATGGAACAGGAAAGGGAGTCGAAACAGGGCGGGAAGGGAGGGTGCATCACCCTTTCGCGGCGTGATTCACGAGCAACCACGCCGCCCAGGGGATCGGAATGATAAAATCGCGGAGAGGAAAAGAAACCCCGCCGCCGAAGCGAGAACACCAAAACCATCCCCGCGCGGGCGGGGAACACAACCGTTTTTCGTGACTGCCTTATGTGATCGCTTGTAATGCTCACTTACCCCGTAGCTGGGGTTGCCCTACGCAAAAACAAATAATATACTTAACTATAAAAAATTTTTCATCTCACGCTTGGCTGACGGAGCAGGGCGACCGTTTGAAAGCGAGCAGGGAGGACGACATGGCAGGATTCATGAATCCACTCGGTGGTGGAGCAGGAGGAAGCACCGAATACAACGCTACGCAGGATTTTTTCGCCGGGCGACGGGAAGCGAAACTCAGGAATACGATCGAGGAGCTTAAATCTGAACTGGCAGTGGAGTAGCTTACTTCTCAAGCGAGAGGGCAGATCATTAGAGATCTAATTGACGAAGGCAAGATTTCGAGAGAAGAAGCAAATCTCCTTCAGAATAAATACTTCGACAGGTTCAAAAAAGAGATGCAGAAGTGACTGTTTTGATTCTTCGTCAGAAGCGCACTTTTACAAATCCCTTGGCCTTTTTCCCCAGTAGCTCCACCACCGCTATCCCCTCCCTGCGCAAAGGCGCTCTGCACTCCCTGCGCTCCGAGGGACTCGGTTTTGTGTCCGACCTTTTCGTACATGCCGCTGATCTGCCGCTCCTCGTCCTTTATCGGCCAAGATATTCTGTAGCGGGTATTGCCAACCGCACTATGGTCACTCTGTTGGAGCGGTTTACGGGGTGCAAAAGAATACGGCCGGCCAGCTTTTCGCTGACCGGCCGTTTCGGGAAATTTTCCTGGTCGGGATGGAGTGATTTGAACACTCGACCCCCTGAACCCCATTCAGGTGCGCTCCCAAACTGCGCTACATCCCGACGCAGGGAGGGATTACCTATGCTTTTCGGTATGTGATGTCAACACCGTTTTTCGGTCCCGCATCCATGCCTGGGAGGGGAGGGGGCGGGAAAGGGCGTGGGGAATGCTGCGCGAAGCGGCGTTCCGCCTCGGCCAATGCGGGAAGCGGTGTTACCCGGGGTGGCGGGCGGCAGCGGCGGAAACCCTGGAATGTGAATGAAAATCCCCCAAAGACGACCCGGGGCGTGGTACGCTGCTTCCCGGCCGGGAGATGGAACCGGCCGGAATGCGCGAACACCAAACCAGGAGGAACAGCCCGTGCAGGACAAGGCTCCCGTGCTTCTCACCGGCGGAACCGGCTACGTGGGCGGCCGTTTGGCCCCCATGCTGCTGGAGCGAGGCCATCGCGTGCGGGCGGTGGGCCGCTCGGCGGACAAGCTGCGCTGCCGTGCCTTCGCCTCCCACCCCGGCTGCGAGGTCGCGGAGGCGGACCTCCACGATCCCGAGTCGATCAAGCGGGCGTTGGAAGGCTGCTCCACGGCCTATTACCTGGTGCATTCCATGCATTCCAGACATCACGACTTCGCCTACGCCGACCGGCAGGCCGCCTACAACTTCGTGGAGGCCGCCAACCACACCGGCCTGAAGCGCATCATCTATCTCGGTGGACTGGGGGATGACGACGAGAATCTCTCCGAGCACCTGCGCTCCCGCGCTGAGACCGGGCGTATCCTGCAGCTGGCCAACGCCGATGTCACCATTCTGCGCGCGGCCATGGTCATGGGCTCGGGCAGCGCCTCCTTCGAGATGCTGCGCTACCTCACCGAGAACCTGCCCGCGATGCTGGCCCCGCGCTGGGTGCGCACCAAGAATCAGCCCATCGCCGTGTCCAACGTTCTGGAATATCTCGCTGGCTGCCTGGAGCATCCCGAGACGGCCGGGCGCACGTTCGACATCGGCGGCCCGGAGGTGACCACCTATGCGGACCTGGTGCAGACCTACGCCAAGGAGGCCGGGCTGCGCCGCCGCCTGATCATTCCCGTGCCGTTGCTTTCTCCCTGGCTGTCCTCCTACTGGCTGGGGCTGGTCACGCCGGTGCCCATGGCGCTGGCGCGGCCCCTGGTGGAGGGGCTGCGCAACGAGGTGATCTGCCGCGAGAACGCCATCCGTGAGATCATCCCCCAACGGCTGCTCACGCCCGCGGAGACCTTCTACCGAGCCCTGGAGAAGGTCAGCCAGGAGGCGGTGGACACCTGCTGGTCCGACGCGGGGCGGACCCTGCCCGCAGAGTGGACCCGTTGCGGCGACCCTTCCTACGCCGGGGGGCGCGAGTTGCAGTGCGGCTACCGCTGCCTGCTGTCCGGCCGTCCGGAGGACATCTGGCCCACGGTGGCGGCCATCGGCGGGGAGACCGGCTGGTATGGCGCGGACAGGCTGTGGCGGATGCGCGGCGTCATGGACGACCTCGCGGGCGGGCCGGGGCTTCGGCGCGGACGCCGCCATCCGCGTGAAATCCTCGAGGGCGACGCCCTGGACTTCTTCCGGGTCATCAAGGCGGAGGAAAACGAGCGATTGCTGCTGCTCTCGGAGATGAAGACCCCGGGCGAGGCGCTTCTGGAAATCCACCTGGAGCGGTTCGGCACGGAGAAGACCGAGCTGACCCTGCTGGCCCGTTTCCTGCCGCGCGGGGTGCCCGGGCTTCTCTACTGGTACTCCGTCTACCCCCTGCATCACCTGGTGTTTTCCAAAATGCTGCGCGGCATGGCCGCCGCTTGCGGCGCGGAGGTGCTGGAAGGGCCGTCGCGCTACACACCGGTGTGGCGCAACTCCTGCGCCATGTTCCTGCCCGGCAAGGGCGGCTCCGGCGACGAGGCGGGCAAAGGGGCGGACTAGGCGTCGCGTTTTCCCTGGGCATCCATACCTTCGCGGGGGGCTTGCCATGGCCCCCGCTCTGGGGCATGGTGGAAGCTAGGAAAAAAGCCAAAGGAGAGCGATGCATGCAGATTCCATTGGAAATCACCTTCCGTAACATGGAGACCGACTGGACCACCGAGAACCTCATCAGGGAAAAAGTGGCCAAGTTGGAGAAGGTGGCTCCCCACATGATCGGCTGCCGGGTGGCCGTGGAGAAGGATAACGCCTCCCACGACAGGGGCAGCCCCTACCGGGTGCGGCTGGACATCACCGTGCCTCCTCGCAAGGAGGTGGCCGTCACGCGCGAGACCACCCAGGGACATCTGCACGAAGACCTGACCCAGGTGGTGCGGGACGCCTTCGAGGCCGCCCGCAAGCAGCTTAAGAAGATAACCGAGAAGCAGCAGAAGAAGGTCAAGAGCCATCCCCAGCAGGAGGTCAACGGAATCGTGGTCCGCCTCTTCCCCGAAGAGGACTACGGCTTCATCAAGACCCCGCAGGGGCAGGAGGTCTACTTCCACCGCAACGCCGTGGCCGAGGACGAATACGACCGCATCGTGGAGGGCACGGGGGTCAACTTCACGGCCACCATGGGCACCCAGGGACTGCAGGCCACAACCGTCTCCATCGAGGAGAAGCTGGGCGGCGGCGGTCCGGAAGGCGAGCCCCCGGACGAGGCCACCCCCACCGAGGGATGGCAGCGGACCTGACGAAATGACCGGCCCATCGCATGCACAGGGGCGGCGCGCCTTCGGGCGCGCCGCCCTTTTTCCGTCTAGCCGCCCGGGCGCCGGGCTTTCTTCTCGGCCACCCGCTGGCGGATGTCCTCCTCCACGTCTATGTACTCCCTGCCCCGCGAGAGGGCCCGTTCGGCCGTGTCCCCGGCCAGGGGGACGTTCTTTTCCTCGCCCTCGGGGCCGCGCAGGGTCATGGCGTACTCGGAGCAGAGCCTCCCCTGTCCGGGCCGCAGTTCGATGGTCCAGCCCCTGTACTCCTCGGTGCGCGTCTCGCTCATGATTTCCTCCCTCGGATTATAATGCACCAAGCGGCCTCGGGTGGGAACCGCCTTGAAGCGAGGGGACGGCTGTGCCATTCTATTCCAATGGGAAAAAGCAACCTTGCGGAGGCGGACATGCAAGCCACCGATCACGCCGACAGGGCGGCGGGCGCCGTCATGGGCGCGCTCATCGGCGACGCCCTGGCCGTTGGGCCGCACTGGTACTACGACCTGGACCAGCTGCGGCGGGATTATGGCCCCTGGATCGACGACTACCAGCCGCCCAGGCCGGGCCGCTATCACGAGGGGCTCTCCGCCGGGGACCACTCCCAGACCGGGCAGGTGGCGGCCATGCTGCTGGAGTCCGTGGCTAAGCTGGGAGGGTACGACCGGGACGATTTCACTCGCCGTCTGGACGACTTGCTGGACACCCTGGACGGCACCCCCGAGGGCGGCCGCTACACGGACGAGGCCATGCGCGAGGTCTGGACCGCCCGCAAGGAGCGGGGGGAGCCGTGGTCAAACGCGGGCAGCCTGTCTGACACGGCCGAGGCGGCCATCCGGGCCCCGGTGCTGGCCGCCCGCTACGCGGACGACCTTTCCGCCCTGCGCGAGGCCCTCATCGACAACGTCCGCCTGACCCATGCCGGGGCGGAGACCGCCGGGCAGTCGATGGCCTTCGGCCTGGTCACGGCCGGGCTCATCCGGGGCATGGATCCGGAGGAAGTGTCCGGCTGGCTGCGGGAGGAACTCGCGGACTACGGCCTGCCCGGCCCGTGCGGCGATCCCAGGCGCGGGCAGCTCATCGACGCCGTGCTCCTGCCCGCCTGGACCTGTCGGTCGGCGCGCGGCCCGGCGGGCTGCATCGAGCCCGCCATCGAGGCCTGCCGCCTCTTTGGCCTGGCTTGTTCCATGCGCTACAGCTACCCGGCAGCCCTCTACCTGGCGGCGCGGTTCGAGGGGGATTTCGAGAAGGCGGTGCTCACGGCGGTTAACGGCGGGGGGAACAACATGTCCCGGGCCGCCCTCACCGGCGCGCTGTGCGGGGCCATGACCGGCTTGTCGAACATACCGGAGCGGTTCATCGTCGGCTTGGAGGACGGCGAGCGTCTGCGGGGGCTGGCCCTGGACGTGTCCGGGAGGGAATGAATGTCAATCCGCTGGAAGCTTTTGGCCCTGCTCCTGGCCGTTTCCCTGGTTCCGGTGCTGCTTTTGCGCGTCAACGGCCAGCGCACCATGCGCAAACTGGGCGATGAATTGTCCACACGCGTCTCCGCCGTGCTGGTGGAGCGCGCCCGCTCGGAGCTGAAGCGACTGGTGGAGGACCACGCCCGGGTTCTGGACCGCGAGCGGCAGCTTTTGCGCCTTTCCCTGCTGGCCCAGGCGGGCCGCATGGAATGGGTCCTGTCGGGCGGCGACCCTGTTGACGCGCCGCGATGGGGCATGGGCATGGGGCACATGCGCGGCCAGGGCATGGGCATGATGCGTGAACACATGCGCGACGGCGGCCGGGAATCCGGCGAATGGCGTGACGGCGGCGAGGACGAGTGGATGATGGGCCACATGCGCCTGCCGCCCGGGGCCAGCCAGGAGGAGAGGGAGAGCGCCAGCCGGGCTTTGTCCGAGGTGCAGCCGGAGTTGGCGGCCCTGCGCGAACGGCTGCCCGATCTGGTGGCCTGGCAGTGGACCGTGCTTGGCAGCGGGGCCATGGCCGTCCATCCCGCCCCGGAAAAGGCTCCCTCCGGCTTCCTCCCCCGCCAAAGCCCCTGGTACCGCCGGGCGCTGGAGTCCGAAGGACCGGTCTGGTCCGGCCCGCTGATGGACCCGATCACCGGCAAGGGGCTGGTTTTCGTCATTTCCTCCAGGCTGTCGGAGGGGGACGAGAACGGGGTAACGGCCCTCTCCGTCCCGGCCGAGGCTCTGTTCCACCTGCAGGTGCATCTGGGCGAGATGTCGGAGGACCTGCGCCCTTACCTGGTTGAGCCGGGAGAGGCAGAAGGGGAGGTGCGGGTCATCGCCACGCCGGACGGCGGCGGGGATGGCAGGGACTGGCGGGGGCGCTGGCGTCCGGCCGAGGGCACGCGGAACCTGCGGGCCGGGGAGCGGGGCGCGCTGGAGGCCATGCGGGCGGACCTGCTGGCTGGTCGCTCCGGCGTGGGCCAGGCGGACGTGCCGCGCGGCGCGGTTATCTGGGCCTACGCCCCGGCTGGCGGCACGTCCCTGCTGCTGGAGGTTCCCCGGGAGGACGTCACCCGGGCGGCCGAGTCCCTCTCAGCCACGGTCACCGCCCTGGTGGGCGAGCAGATCCGCTCCACCGGCGTCATTGTGGCCGGTGTGCTGGCGCTCATCATTCTGCTCTCGGTCTTTCTCTCCAGGCGCATGACAGCGGACGTCTCCAGGCTGGACCGTGCGGCCCGCAGGTTGGCCGAAGGCGACTTCGAGGCCCGTTCCGGGGTTTCCGGCGGGGACGAGGTCGGCCGGCTGGGCGAGACCTTCGACCGCATGGTGCCCGCCCTGGAGGAGCGGGTGCGCATCAAGGAGTCCCTGGACGTGGCCCGGGAGGTGCAGGCCAACCTGTTGCCCCACGCCCCGCCCGAGGCCCCGGGCTGGCAGCTGGCCGGTCGCTCCCTGTACTGCGAGGAGACCGGCGGCGACTTTTACGACTACCTGGGGTTCCCGGGCGGACGACGGCTGGCCGTGGTTGGGGACGTGTCCGGCCATGGCCTGTCCGCGGCCCTGCTCATGGCCACCTCCCGCGCCTTCCTGCGCGGCCGCGCCCACACTCCGGACCCCCTGGACACGGTCACGGCCGAGGTCAACCGGCTGCTGGTGGAGGACGCCTTCGAGACGGGGCAGTTCGTGACCATGCTGGCCGTGGAGCTTGGCGGGGAAGGGGAGTTGTACGTGGTGCGGGCCGGGCACGAACCGTGCTGGCTGCTGGACCCGGAGTCGGGCGAGGCGGCCGAGGCGGGGGAGGCGGGGCCCGCCCTGGGCATCATGGAGGACGCCTCCTTCACCCTGGCGCGGGCGCGGCTACAGCCCGGCATGACCGCCGTGGCGGCCACGGACGGAGCCTGGGAGTGCCGTTCTCCGGACGGGGAAATGTACGGCAAGGAGCGGTTCCTGGCCTGCCTGCGGCGCAGCGCCGGCCTCTCCCCGGAGGAACTGGTGGAAGCGGTCATGGCCGAGCTGGAGTCGTTCAGGGGCGGCAAGCCCCCGGAGGACGACATTACCCTGCTGGCGGTGCGGCGGACCGGCTAAGGGAGCGTCCGGCCCGCTAGGGCATGGCGGCGCGGATAAGTCCGGCCATGGGGTCCACGCCGAGTTGCAGGCCGGAGCACCCCTCGCGTTCGCCAATCTCGATGGTTTCCGCGGCCCGCCAGCGCTCGGCCGGGTCGTCCATGGACTCGCCCAGCCCCACGGGCATGCCCCGCACCGGGGTGTCGAAGCGGACCCGGCAGGACTCGCCCAGACGCAGGGTCCAGCGCCTGGGCGTGGCCCCGCCGTCCGGAGCGTACTCCGGCGCGGCCAGGGGCACGGGGATGACGGCCTCCTCGCCGGGCCGCACCTCCCGGCTCTCCTCGTTCGCCAGGCCGGGGCCTTCAAGGGTGGCGGTCATGCCGGAGCCGGATGACACGTTCACCTGCCAGAAGGCGGAGACCGTGTCGGCCGCATGAGCCGGTGCGGAAAGAAGCAGACAGGCCAGCAAGGCTGGGAAAACGATGACGCGCGGCATGGCACCTCCCTCCCGCGGTGTCAGGATAGTCCGAGCACCGAGCGGATGGCCCGGGCCAGGTCGGCGAAGTCCACGGGTTTGGCCACGTAGTCGTCCAGCCCGTGGGAGAGGATGCGCTCGCGGTCGCCGTCCATGGCGTAGGCTGTCAGGGCGATGATGGGCGTGCCGGAGAGGCCCCCGGGCATCTCCCGGATGGCCTTGGCCGCTTCCCGGCCGTTCATGCGCGGCATCTGCACGTCCATGAGCACCACGTCCACGCCGCCCCGGCTTACCGCCTCCACCGCCTCCAAACCGTCCAGGGCTTCCACCACCACGTGTCCCGCGTCCTCCAGGAAGGAGCGCAGGAACATGCGGTTGACGGTGTTGTCCTCGGCCACCAGCACGGTCAGCGGGGGCAGTTGGGCTAGGGCGTCGGCCGGGTGGCCCTCGCCCTTCGCGAAAGTGGATTCCTCGGATTTCTCGACCGGGGGCAGGGGGAGCAGCACGTGGAAGACCGTTCCCTCCCCCTCGGCGGTCTCGAACCAGATGGCGCCGTCCATGAGGGAGGTCAGCTTCTTGCAGATGGCCAGTCCGAGCCCGGTGCCCTGGGTGGACTTGCTGAGGACGTTCTCCACCTGGAAGAACTCCTCGAAGATGCGCGACACCTTGTCCTCGGGAATGCCGCTGCCGGAGTCGGAAACGGTGAAAAGCAGCTCTCCCTCGCCCTCCTCGGCGGGATTGCGCTCCACGCTCAAGCGGATTTCCCCTTCGCGGGTGAACTTGCAGGCGTTGGACAGCAGGTTGCGCAGGATCTGGCCCAGCCGTTGGGGATCGGCCTCCACATCATCGGGCACGTCCTCGTCCACTTCCAGGAAGATGGCGTTGTCCTGCTCCTCGGCCCGCAGCACGAATTCGTCGCGTATCTGTTCCAGAAGCGGCCGCAGCTCCATGGGCCGGGGCTCTATCTCCATGCGCCCGGCCTCGATCTTTGAGATGTCCAGCACCTCTGAGATGAGTTCCAGCAGCACCCGCGCGGAGGAGAGGATGTGGGCGGCGTAGTCCAGGTTCTCCTCTTTTTGCAGCCGCTTGAGCAGCAGCTCGGCCATGCCCATGATGCCGGTCACGGGTGTGCGGAGCTCGTGGCTCATGTTGGCCAAAAAGTCGCTCTTGGCCTTGTTGGCCGCTTCGGCCTCCTCCTTGGCGCGCAGCAGTTCGGAGCGCATCCTGGTCTGCTCGGTGATGTCCCGGGAAACGGCCAGGACGGATCCGGGCCGGCCGTCGGCGTTCAGTTCGGGCAGCAGGGAGGTGAAGAAGATGCGTTCGCCGTCCTCGGTGGGATAGCGGAAGTGGTGCTCCTCGGCGTTACCGGAGATGAACACCCGCCGCACGGCGGCGGCGAAGCGGCGGTCCGTCTCCCGTCCGCTCTCCTCGAAGCGGGCCAGGGGCATGCCGATGTATTCCTGGTGCGGCATCCCGGTGATGTCGGTAATGCGGGGGTTGGCGTATTTAAACAGGCCGTCGCGGCCGATGCGCACGATGAGTTCGGGCAGGTGCTCCACCAGGGTTCGGAAGCGCCGTTCCCGCTGGGCCAGCTGCCGCTGCTCCAGCCTGCGCTCGGTGACATCGAGGTTGACCCCGGACCACTTGACGACGGTTCCCGAGTCATCGCGGATTGGCGCGCCAAGGGAGAGGATGTGCCGCGTCATCCCGTCGCGGTCCTCGATGTCAAGTTCACGGCAAAGGTGGTCATGCCGTGAGGAGGTGCAGTCGCTCCATTCCTCGTCGCTCTCCGTGTCCTGGACGTGATCGCTCCAGCCGAATTCGTGGCAGGAGTCCAGCTCGCGGCCCAGCATGTCCAGAAAGGACTGGGAAAGGAACTCAACCCCGCCCTGTGGGTTGCAGATCCAGAAGCCGTAGGGGATGAGGTCGCCCACCTGCACCAGGATGCTCTCGTGCTCCCGGCTGCGGGCCTCCAGCCTCCGCCATTCGGTGATGTCCTCCACCATGACGATGAGGCCCGTTACCTCGCCGGAGGAATCCGTCATGGGCGTGACTTTGCGGCGGAAGAAGCCCTGCTGGCGGTTGAAGCGGTAGGGCACCTCGATGGTCGCGGCCTCGCCGCGCAGCCCGGCCTCCAGACCTGGCCTGGCCGCCTCGAAGTTCTCTTCCCCAAGAATCTCCCTGGCGTGGCGGCCGATAATTTCGCTGGCGGGACGGCCAAAGAAGCGTTCGTAGTGCCTGTTGGCGAAAAGGAAGCGGAGGCCGGTATCCAGGTGGGCGATGAAAACGGGCAGAGCCTCGGCGATGGCCAGCATTTCTGAAGCCTTGCCGTTGCGGCTGCCGCGCAGCTCCTCGTTTTCCCGCTTTAACCGGTCGTTTTCCCGGCGCAGGCGTTCGAGCTCGGTGGTGGGGTGTTGTACTGCCATGTGTCTCGTAAGCCGTGTATTCGTGCAGGCATAGCAGGAGGGTGGCGGAAAGGAAACAGGGAGATGGAGCGGCCGATTCCTCACCGCTTTATCCCCTCCCGCTCTGGCCCAAAACGGGTGCAATGTGCTAACCTAATCGAGAAAACGACTTTCCGCCCCAAGGAGGAAGACCATGACTGATCGCAGAACCGTTTTGAAAATGGGTGCCGTGGCCTCGGCCGCGCTGCTCTCCGGCGGGCTGGGCCTGGCCGGAACGGCGTGGTCCATGGAAGGGCCCGTCCGCCAGCCCCCGCTGCCGTACCCCATGGACGCGCTGGAGCCGGTGATATCCGAGCGCACTCTCTCCTTCCACTACGGCAAGCACCACGCCGGATACGTTGCCAAGACCAACAAGCTGCTGGAGGAGAACAATATCCCCTTCAACGGCCTGGAGGAACTGGTCATCTTCGCCTACAACCACCCGGGCATGGACGACCTGTTCGACAACGCCTCCCAGGTCTGGAACCATACCTTCTACTGGAATTCCATGAAGCCCGGCGGCTCCCCAGTGCGTGGCCGCCTGAAAGCCCTGGCCGAGGAATCCTTCGGCTCGGTGGGGGGCATGAAGGACGCCCTTAAGCGGGCCGCGTCCACGCGCTTCGGCTCCGGCTACGCTTGGCTCATCTACCAGGACGGCCGCATCAAGGCCATGAACTCCATGAACGCCCTCTCCCCACTGGTGGTTTCCGGCGCCATACCCCTGCTGACCGTGGACGTCTGGGAGCACGCCTACTACCTGGACTACCAGAACCGCAGGGGCGAATACATGGACATGCTTCTGGACAACGCCATCGACTGGGACTTCGCCGACGCCAACCTGCCCTGAACGGTGAGATGATCGCTTTCCTTCCGCCCGCCCCCGCCGTCCCCGACCAGCGGTATGCAGGTCCGGGGCGGCGGGGGCATTCCTTGTATCAATTCGAAATGAATAGTGATTTCTCAAGGGTGTGCGAACACGTGAAATTATGGCATTTCCATATCGGATCGGAGACGGTTTCCTTACGCGGCAGGGGGCGCGCATGGCTGGAACGCTCGGTTCGGAATACCTGGAGATCTCGCCCAATCTGTTGACCTGCCTGCCCCGGGCCAGGCCGCCGGTGAACCTCTACCGCTACGACGAAGGGGTGGACCGGGTTGTGCTTTACCGGGAGCGCGACCGAGTCCTCTCTTCCCGGGTCAAGGCCGAGATGGAGAGCATCTGCCAAGAGGGCAGGCTCTTCCTGGCCCGCGGAGACTTCGCGGCCTTCTCCGAACTGCTCTCGCGCAACCTGGGCGCGG
The DNA here is from genome assembly GCF_000711295.1 of Desulfohalovibrio reitneri. Classification (NCBI taxonomy): domain Bacteria; kingdom Pseudomonadati; phylum Thermodesulfobacteriota; class Desulfovibrionia; order Desulfovibrionales; family Desulfovibrionaceae; genus Desulfohalovibrio; species Desulfohalovibrio reitneri. Next base: position 187,185 of record NZ_JOMJ01000004.1, read on the forward strand.
CCCTGTTCGAGGACACCCTGGGTGACGGCGAAAAGGCCGTGGTGGTCGGCGACGCCCTGGCCGCCCGGCTGGGCGACTTTCTCTCCCAGCCCCTGGCCTCCACTGTGGAGCCCCTGGCCCACGACCTGGCCCTGCTGGCCGACTGGCTGTGGGCCGACTCCAACCGCGTCTTTTCCCTCAAGCGGGGCATCCGGGTCCGCCGGGAACTCACCGACCACGGGGTCAACGTCTGCCTGCTGGGCACCGCCCTGTACGTGCTCTCCAGCCACGAGAAGGACATCCGGGAGCATCTCTCCCAGGCCGCCCTGGGGTTTCTGCTGCACGACGTGGGCATGACCAACGTGCCCGACCACATCCGGGGCAAGGAATCCACCCTGCTGCACAAGGAGCGCGTGCGGGTGGAGGAACACCCAGAGGTGGGGCTGAAGATTCTCCGCAGGGTGGGGGGCCTGTCCGAACGGAGCCTGCGAGCCGTGGCCGAGCACCACGAGCGGCTGGACGGCTCCGGCTACCCGCGCCGTCTCAAGGCTGGGGAGATAAGCCGGGAGGGCCGCGTCTGCGCCCTGGCCGACGCCTACGCCGCCATGACCAACGAACGCCTCTACGCCCGCACTCTTTCAGCGGAGGAGGGCGCCAGGACCATTGTCTCGGACAAGGGTTTCGACCCGCTTTTGGCCAAGATGCTGGCCTACTACGCGCTCAGGAACGAGGCCTGACGCGGCTCAGCCGCCCGCGGCCCGAACGGCCAGGGCGGCCAGAAAACCCAGCAGGGTGCAGATGCCGGTCAGCCCGCCGCCCTGCTGGTAGGCCTCCGGCAGCATGGTCTGGGCGATCATGGTCAGCATGGCCCCGGCGGCCATCCCTTCGAAGGCGGCGTACACGGTGTGGGACACTTCCTGCAAAAAGAGGTTCCCGGCCAGTGCGCCCAGGGCGGTGGTCAGGGTTAGCGAACTCCACATGGCCATGATGCGGAAGGCCGGCGCGTTGTGCTGCCGCATGGAGGCCGAGCTGGACAGGGCCTCCGGGAAATTGGCCAGAAAGACTCCGGCCAGCAGCGCCCAGGACAGGGAAGCGTGCAGCAGGGAGGCACCGATGACCGCCGACTCCGGGAGTCCGTCCAGGAAGATGCCCAGCCAGATGGCCAGGGCCGCCCCGCTCCCGGCCTTGCGCCTGGCCTCCTCGATGTCCACCTCGCGCAGGTGCACGGGCAGGTCGTCCACCTCCTCCAGGGCCTCTTCCAAATCCTCCTTGGCCCGCTGCGCCTGCCTGCGCAATTCGCACTGGCGCTCCCGCTTGCGGTTGAGGTCCACCAGGCATTGCTCAATGGACGGGTACCGCTCCACCAGGCGCAGGTAGTCCTCCCTCAGGACCTCCCAGGCCTTGATGGCGGTCAGGGTGCGCGCGGTGGATTGCCTGCGGCCGTCCTCGGACAGAAAGGAGCGGGTGCCGAAGGAGTCACCGTCCGAGAGCACCTGTCGTGGCTCTCCGGGCAGCAGCACCTCCACCTTGCCCGAGTCGATGAGGAAGATGGAGTCGGCCGTATCGCCGTAGGAGAATACCGTCTCTCCCTGGGGCAGCTTGCGCCGCACCATGTACTGCATCAGGTCCACCATCTCGGTGGTGGGCACCCGGCGCAGCACGTCCACTTCCGAAAGGTGGCGGATGCGCGACTTCATCCGTGAGCGCTCGGAGCGGACCATGTGGCGGATGAGGGTGGCCCGCTTGCGCCAGAAGCCGCCGTGCTTGTTGATGGCCCAATCCAGCAGAAGAAAGAGCAGCCCCCGGCCACGGCGCCGATGGCCAGGGGCGTGTAGCCGCCGCGCTCCAGGGCCGGAGCCACCAGTTCCAGGGCCAGGGCGGCCAGCAGGCTGCCCGCGCCGAAGGCCATGATGGCGGATATGGCCCGGGCCGAGGGGCGTTTCCACAGGATGCCCAGGGCCGCCCCCAGGGGCAGGGAGGCGGCGGAAAGGGCGCCGAACCAGAAGGCCTGGGCCGGCATGGTCTGGATCAACGGTTGCAGGTCCATGAGGGAACTCCAGCCCGCATGGTGCGGTATCCCGCCCGGCGAGGCAAGGGCGGAACGGGATTTATCTGGCGGCGCGGTGGGCCAGGGTGCGCATGACGAGGTGGTGGAAGGGGCGCACCAACCCGAAATACAGTTTGCCCCTGGGCGAGCGGTAGCGAACCGCAGTGACCAGGTGGTAGCGGTTGCCGCCGCCGGTGCCGTCGGCCCGCAGAACGGCCAGATCGGCCGACAGGTGGGCCGCCTGGTAGCCGCCCAGCCAGAAGCGGTTCTCCCGCGAGGCGCGCACGGTGAATGGACCGTAGCGGGCTCCGGCGGCGAAGGGCACGTTGTCCGGTGTCACTTTGGGGAATACCAGTTTGTCAGGCGGAACCCGCAGCAGCCGGGCCAGCGGCTGGCGCGCCTTGTACAGCCCCTCCATCCAGGTCGGCGTGGAGGAAAGCCCCGCCAGGAAGGCGCGCAGGTCCTTGCGGCTGTCCGCGGACAAGCCCTCCAGATGGTCGGCTCCATCCACCGCCTCCGCCAGTTCGGGCGCGGCCTTGACCGCGCGAATCGCTTCGTTCATGGCAGGGGTGTACCGCAGACCAGGAGTCCACGCCAGATGCCCGGCAAGCCCAAACCCCGCACCTACTGGATGCCCCGCGCCCACTACTCCGGCGGGACGGAGGCCGTGGCCGCCGTGGTCTCCCGCCTGCCGGGCGTGGAGCGGCGAGAGGCCCTTGACGCCCTGGCCCGCGAGGACCCGGACCTGGCCGGGGAGGTGCGGAGCCGCCTGTTCACTTTCGAGGACCTGGTGCGGCTGGCCCCGCGCGACCTGGCCGTGGTGGCGCGGGAGTCGGACCCCGGCGACCTGCCCCTGGCCCTGCGCGGGACGGACGGGGAGACGGCGCGGGCCCTGCTCTCCGGCTTGAGCCAGCGCGCCTTGTCCATGGTGCTGGAGGAAACCGAGGCCATGGGGCCCCAGCCCGCGGGGGAGGTGGAGGCCGCCCGCTCCCGCCTGGCGGAGCTGGCCCGCAGGCTGGGAGACGAGGGACGAATCAGCCTCGGCGGGGCGGACGGCGAGGAGTGGGTTGGGTGGTCCCGGGTCTCAGAGCTCGTACCCGGGCCGCTCGGGGGCTTCCTCCTCTTCGGACTCGGGAAAGGCCTGGCTGTCCCGGTCGTTCTCCGAGGCGGAGACGTCGTAAAGTAGGCGTTGCCCGTCAGTGCCCCGCAGATGCAGGCGGTAGCGGCCGTATTCCAGGGGAGGGGAGCCGTCCATGGGTATCCGCCGGACCTCGCGCCGCACGCCTTGGCCCAGGTCGCGTCGCAGTTCCTCGAGGACGACATTGCGGCCCTCGACTCCCATGAAGAGGACGGTCAGTTCCAGGTACTTGGAGACCTCGGGTTCGGCGGGGTCCAGAACGGCCCGCTGCTCCTCGCTCCACTCCGGCTGGCGCGGGACAGCGCCGGCGCCCCAGTCGAACCAGGGCCGCTGTGCCAGCCGCTCCTCCTTCTGATCGTAGAGCAGGCCCATGCGCCCCAGACCGTGCGGAGATTCCAGCAGGAGTTTGCCGTCCGCCCGGAAAAAGGCCACCCATCGGTCGTCCGGCGCGAGCGGGGAGGGCTGAAAGCTGTCGGGCGCGGGCGGATTCAGGCGGCGGGACGGGGTGTAGGCCGGGTAGGCGGTTACGCGTTGCACCAGCAGCACCGGCTGGCCGACCTCCGCCATGTGCACCCCGCTGCGCGGGGCGGGGCCGGCCCGCCGTTGGGAGGCGGGCTCCAGGGCGGTCGGCCTGGTGGAGCAGGCGGCCAGGACAAGCAGTACAGCGAGGGCCGAGGCCAGGAGAATGGCCGGGCGAAGTGCGTTGCGCCAGGGCATGACAGCTCCCCTCCCGCGGGGGTTGAAGAACGGGATACAAGCATACCTCCCCTGGCCGGGGAAATCACCCCCAGCTCGGAAAAAAGCCCCATTGAAGGAAAAATAACGCCGAGAGTGCCTCCAGACCACGGCCCGGAGCGCGGATGGTCTTGTCAGTCCCGGCCGGGGTGCGTATTCTACGCCCTCCGGTCGCCCGGAAGCCGCTCCATGCGGCGTGGCAAGGCTTCCGGAACAGGGCGGGCAATCCGGCTCGGTAGCCGGCGCGGTCTTCAAAACCGTTGAATCATTGAGAGATGATTAGCAGGTTCGACTCCTGTTGCCCGCCGCCATCTTTCCCATTTTTGGCGGATTTCATGCGTCCCTCCATCCACCCTTTTCCCGAGGTAGCACATGGCCTCTGATCTCGATTCCTTTGTCGAATCCATGCAGCAGCGCTGCAACGAGCTGGCCGAGGAAAAGTTCGGCCCGGTGGCCGGCGAGCGCTGGCGCAATCCCCGCCACGCGGAGCCGCTCCAGGGGCCGCCCGACGCCGTGGGCACTTCCCGGGGCGGCTGCGGGGACACCATCTCCATCTGCCTCGCCCTGGACGGGGACGGCCGCATCGCCCAGGCCGCCTTCGACACCAACGGCTGCGGTTCTTCGGCCGTGTGCGGCGACGCCGCCTGCGAGCTGGCCGTGGGCAAGACCCCGGCCGAGGCCGCCAAGGTGAGCGGCGCGGACATCCTGGAGCTTCTGGGCGGCCTGCCCGGGGACAAGGAGCACTGCGCCATGCTGGCGGCCAACGCCCTGCACGAGACCCTCAAGACCATCGGGGGTTGACGGGCGCGATGGAAGACGGCCAATGCCCTGACCGCGACCACGAACTGCGCCGTCTGCGCGCCAGGGTGGCCGAGCTGGAGGATCGCCTGGCCTGCGGCGAGAAGGACTGCTACGTTTCCGCCTGCCCCTATTCTCCCGAGGCGGAATGGCCGGGCATTCTCGGCTCCGGCCTCATCGGACTGTTCCAGACCACCCAGGAAGGCGACATCCTGCGCGCCTCGCCCGGTCTGGCCAAGATCCTTGGCTACGACTCCGCCAGGGAGTTCACGGACTCGGTGGGCAACATGTCCCTCGTCTACGCCGACCCATCGGACCGCGAGGCCCACATCCGCGATTCCCTGGACCACGAAGGGCCCATCTCCAGGGAATTGCGCTGGGTGCGCGCGGACGGCCGGATCATCTGGGTGCGCTCGGACAAGGTCTTGGTGCGCGACAACGAGGGCCGGGTGCTCTATCAGGAAGGGGTGGTCACGGACATTACCGACCGCCGCCGCGCCCAGGAGGCCGTGGCCGAGAGCGAGCGGCGCTACCGCCTGCTGGCCGACAACATGATCGACGTCATCTGGACGGCCGACAGCCACGGCAAACTGACCTACGCCTCTCCCTCCGCCCGCGACCTGTTCGGCTACGAGCCCGAGGAATTCCTGACCTCGCCCGTGGCCAGCCTGCTCTCGCCCATGGCCTACCGCATTCTGCGGGAGGCGGGCGACCGGGAGGAAAGCCAGCCCCGGCAGTTCGAGATGCAACTGCACGCCAGCGACGGCTCGCCGGTGTTCACGGCCACCTCCTACACGGTGATGTACGACGAGCTGGACCGGCCCATCGGGGTCATTGGCGTCTGCCGCGACATCAGCCGCCGCCACAAGGCGGAGGAGCGGCTGCGCGCCGCCCTGGCCGAGCACCAGGCCATTTTCGAGAACTCCCAGGTGGGCGTGGTCCTTTTGCGGGGCGACCGGGTCATCTCCCGGGTCAACTCCAGGCTGGCGGAGATTTTCGGCTACCGTCCAGAGGACCTGGTGGGGCGGAACGTGGAGATGCTGCATCTGGACCGCGAGCGCTACGAGGAGTTCGACCGCGATTTCTACCAGGGACTGTCCAGCGAGGACCGGCTGCACGTGGAATTTCCCATGCGGCGGGCGGACGGAACGGAAATGTGGTGCATGCTGTCCGGCAAGGCCATCCAGCCGCCCGACCTGGAAAAGGGAGTCATCTGGGTGGTGGACGATATCACCGAGCGCAAGGAGATGGAGCGGCTGCGCCAGGACGTTGAGCGCATCACCCGCCACGATCTCAAGGCCCCCCTGGGCGCGGTGATCAACTTCCCGGACATCATCCGCGAGGAGGGGCCCCTGACCGATGAGCAGCGGGAGGATCTCAACCACGTGCAGGAGGCGGGCTACCGCATGCTGCGGCTGGTCAACCTCTCCCTGGACCTCTTCAAGATGGAACGGGGCGCCTACGAACTGCAGGCCGGACCAATCAACCTCCTGGAGCTCATCGCCAAGGCGCGACGGGAATTGCGCACCCTGGCCAAGTCGCGCAGGCAAACGGTGAACCTGCGGGTGGACGGCCAACCCCCGGCCGAGGGCGACGTCTTTCTGGTGCGCGGCGAGGAACTGCTCTGCCATTCCATGCTGGACAACCTGCTGCGCAACGCCCTGGAGGCCTCGCCCGAGGGCGGCGCTGTGCGGCTGGAACTGGCCCGCGCCGGGCACACGGCCGTCATGCGCATGGTCAACCAGGGTGTCGTGCCCCGGGAAATCCGCGACCGTTTCTTCGAGAAGTACGCCACCCACGGCAAGCGGGGCGGCACCGGCCTGGGGAACTACTCGGCCCGGCTCATGGCCCGCACCATGGGCGGGGAGGTCTCCATGGAAACCAACGAGGAGGTCGGCTCCACCGCCATCACGGTCCGGCTGCCCCTGGCCTGAGCGACAAGCTTTGCAAAAATGAAAAAAGGCCGGGAAGCGACGCTTCCCGGCCTTTTTTTTTCGGTTCGTGGGAATCGGGCTACAGGATGCCCTCTTCCCCGGTGCGGATGCGCACGGCGCTGGCCACGTCCTGGACCATGATCACGCCGTCGCCCTCCTTGCCGGTGCGTGCGCCGGACTTGATGGCCTCCACCACCTCGTCCGCCTTGTCGTCGTGGATGCCCACCTCCATGCGGACCTTCTTCAGGAGGTTCACCTCCATGACCACGCCGCGGTAGGTCTCCGTGAAGCCCTTCTGCCTGCCCGAACCAAGGACGTTGGTCACGGACATGGAGTAGACTCCCTTGGCGTAGAGCGCCTGCTTCACCGGGTTGAGCATTTCCGGCCTGATGTACGCAATGACGAGTTTCATGATGACTCCCTTTGTCTTGTGGGCGGTTACTCGGTGCGGAAGATCTGGAACCCGGCGTAGGACTCGGAGCCATGCTCCACGATGTCCAGTCCGGCCATCTCTTCCTGTTCGGACACGCGCAGGCCGAAGATCGCCTTGATGATGGAGAAGGCGATGAAGCCGAGGCCGAAGGCCCACACGAAGACGGCGGCCACGCCCACGATCTGGGTGATGGTCTGGCCGATGCCGCCGCCGTATAAGAGCCCGCCCGCTCCGCCGTTGAGGCCGGGAACGGTGAACAGGCCGGTGGCGATGGTGCCCCAGGCGCCGCAGGTGCCGTGCACGGAGACCGCGCCGACCGGGTCGTCCACCTTGAGCACCTTGTCGATGAACTCGATGGACAGGACCACCAGCAGGCCGGCGATGAGGCCGATGACGATGGAGCCGAAGGGGGAGACGGTGTAACAACCCGCGGTGATGCCCACCAGTCCGGCAAGCGCGCCGTTCATGGTCATGGACATATCAGGCTTGCCGTAGCGAATCCAGGATGTGGCCATGGCTCCGATGACTCCGGCGCCGGCGGCCAGGGAGGTGTTCATGGCGATGAGGCCGATGGTGTTGTCCGCGGTGGTGGTGGAACCGGCGTTGAAGCCGAACCAGCCGAACCACAGGATGAACACGCCCAGCGCGCCCAGGGGGATGTTGTGGCCGGGGATGGCGTTGGCCTGGCCGTCGGGGCCGTACTTGCCGAGGCGCGGTCCCAGGACCATGGCGCCCGCCAGGGCCAGCCAGCCGCCGCAGGAGTGGACCACGGTGGAACCGGCGAAGTCCATGAAGCCCATGCTCTCCAGCCAGCCCGCGGATTCGGCGCCGTTGAGGCTGCCCCAGGCCCAGTGGCCGGAGATGGGATAGATGAGGCCGGTGACAACGATGGAGATGAGGATGTAGGAGCTGAACTTGGTGCGCTCGGCGATGCCGCCGGAGACGATGGTGGCGGCGGTGGCCGCGAACACGCTCTGGAAGAACCAGAAGGTGTAGTCGAACCCGGCCAGGGTGTCGTAATCCAGCCCCAGGTTGGAGAGGGCGAAGCCGGAGCCGCCGATGAAGCCGCCCCCGGCGTCGATGCCGAACATCAGGGCGAAGCCGAAGAGGAAGAAGGTGATCTGTCCCACCCCGAAGTCGAGGAAGTTCTTCATGATGATGTTGCCCGCGCTTTTGGCGCGGGTGAAGCCCGCCTCGACGCAGGCGAAGCCCGCCTGCATGAACATGACCAGGATGCCCGCGATGAGCGTCCAGAGGATGTTGGCGTTGCCCTGGGTGAGAAAGTCCTCGGCGTGCGCCTGTTCGGGAAGCATGGTGAAGACGCCCGCCAAAGCGGCGGCCGCCAGAAGCGGCCTTGCCGCGCCTTTGCCGATGATGCGTGAGAAGATCATTTCGAACCTCCAGTTGCTCGTTGGATCGGACCACAGCCTCAGCACTTTCCCTTGAGCAAGGAGCGGGCCAGACGCGTAAAAGGCCGGAATGAATGGATATGGACGAATGGAAATGAGAAACAGCATCACAAAAATGTGCATTTTGCACTTCTGTTAATGTGGCATGATTGGCAATTTTGCGTAATTGTATACTTGCAACCGCAGGAAGGCGGGTGCTTGCATGCTTCGGTCCAAAATTGTAATATCGACGTTCGGGGCCTCGGTCTCGCCGCCCGTGTGGGCGGTAACGAAAAAAACGCTTGACAGGCTCGGCGAGGCGGGGATACCCCTTTTCATCATGAGTTCCCAAAGCCGCGTTCCTTCCTTCCTTTCTTTCGCCACGTACCTGTTTTGGTACTGGTTTTTTTATTTTGGAAGCGCCCGCGGCACGGGGAACGGTAGCGTGTAGGCAGTAGCCTAACCACCAAAACCACCCAAGGGGCCGCGGGCGCAAGCCGGCGGCCCCTTTTTTTGGGCCCGACGGTTCGCGGCTTGCCTGGGCGGTCTCGGTGGGTGCTAAAAAGGAGCATCTGGCATGGACACGGGCAGCATCCACATCGGCAAGGCCATCCGCCTGGAACGAATCTTCAATCGAAAATCGGGCAGAGCCATCGTCGTGCCCATGGACCACGGCGTCACCGTCGGCCCCATCTACGGTCTGGTGGACCTTAGGGCGACGGTCAACGCGGTGGTCGAAGGCGGGGCCAACGCGGTGCTCATGCAAAAAGGCCTCGTCCGATGCGGGCACCGCGGCTCGGGAAAAGACATCGGACTCATCTGCCACCTCTCCGCCTCCACCTCCCTCTCCCCAAGACCCAACGAAAAACGCCTCGTCGGCACCGTGGAAGACGCCATCCAGCTCGGCGCCGACGCCATTAGCGTGCACGTCAACCTGGCCGACGAGGCCGAGGCCTCCATGCTGGAGGACCTGGGCCGGGTCACCTCCACCGCCTCTCGCTGGGGCATCCCGGTGCTGGCCATGATGTACGCCCGGGGCCCGCACATCGAAAATCCCTACGATCCGGAGATCGTGGCCCACTGCGCCCGCGCCGGGGTGGAGCTGGGCGCGGACGTCATCAAGGTGGTCTACACCGGCGACGTGGATTCCTTCGCCCGCGTCTGCGAGTCCTGCTGCGTGCCGGTGCTCATCGCGGGCGGCGACAAGCTGGACGACACACGCGACCTGGTGCAGATGGCCCACGACTCGGTGCTGGCCGGTGGCAAGGGGTTGTCCATCGGTCGCAACATTTTCCAGGCCGACGACCCCTCCCGGCTGGTGCGCGCCTTAAAGGGCGTGGTGCACGAAGATTGGGAAGTGGAACGGGCCATGGACTTTTTGGGCGCGGGGGAGAAGTAGCCGTGGCTTCCCTTCTTTTCATGAGCGACCCCTTCGACAAGGGCGACGTGACCCAGGCCCTGGAGGCCGGGGCGGAAGGACTGCTGGTCCCGGCAGTGGCCGTGGACGAGGCCGCCTCCCTGTCCCGCACCCCGGTGGAGTCCCTGGACGGCGTGGAGCGCGTGGCCCTTCAGTCCAAGGCGGACGAGGAGCGGGCCGCCGAGGCCCTGGCCGCGGGCGGAACCGTGCTGCTGGAGCGCGGCTGGGAGATCATCCCGGTGGAGAATCTGCTGGCCGTGGGCGAGGGGACGCTCTACGCCGCCTGCGAGTCCGCCGAGCGCGCCCGGCTGGCCGCCGAGGTGCTGGAGCGCGGCGTGGACGGGGTGGTCCTTGAGGGAAACGTCCTGGACGACCTCCGCGCAGTGCGCGAGATGCTGCACGCCGGAGCCTTGGGGGTGGAGCTTCTGCCCGCCCGGGTCACGGCCATCAAGCCCTCGGGCATGGGCCACCGCGTCTGCGTGGACACCCTCTCCCGCCTGGATCGCGGGGCGGGGCTGCTTACGGGCAATTCCTCGGGATTCACATTTTTGGTGCATGGCGAGACCGAGTCCAATCCCTACGTCGCCTCGCGTCCTTTCCGGGTCAACGCCGGGGCGGTGCACGCCTACGTCTCCCTGCCCGGCGACCGCACCAAGTACCTGGAAGAACTGGGCGCGGGCGACGAAGTGCTGGTGGTGGGCCACGACGGCGCCACCCGCCCGGCCGTGGTGGGCCGGAGCAAGGTGGAGCAGCGGCCCATGCTGCTCATCGAGGCCGAGGTGCTCTCCGACAGCGGCCGCGCGCAGGGGACGGTCTTTTTGCAGAACGCCGAAACCATCCGGCTGGTGCGGCCGGGCGGCGAGCCGGTGAGCGTGGTGTCGCTCAAGCCGGGCGACGAGGTGCTGGTGCGTGTGGATCAGGCTGGCAGGCATTTCGGCCGCCGGGTGGCCGAGGACATCGAGGAGAAATGACATGAGCGAAGATTCCGTTCTGGCCTCGGTGCGGCGAGAGATCGACGCCATCGACGAGGAGATCGTTGAACTGTTGAACCGGCGCGCCCAGGTCTCCAAGCGGGTGGGGCGCATCAAGTCCGGCGGCTCCGGCCAGGTGTTCAAACCCGGCCGCGAGGAGGATCTGCTGGCCAAGCTGGCCCGCTACAACCAGGGGCCCCTGCCCCTGGAGCACCTGCGAGCCGTCTATCGTGAGATCATCTCCTCCTCCCGCTCCCTGCAGCGGGCCCTGCAGGTGGTCTATCTCGGCCCGGAGGGCACCTTCTCCTATTTCGCCGGACTGTCCTACCTGGGCTCTTCCTGCGAGTACACGCCGCGCCCGCACATCGAGGGGGTCTTCGCCTCCGTGGCCTCGGGCAAGGCCGACCTGGGGGTGGTTCCCCTGGAGAATTCGCGGCAGGGCTCGGTGGGGCAGTCCCTGGACTGCTTCATGGAGTACGACGTCACCGTCCAGGCCGAGGCCTACGCCCGCATCTCCCATGCCCTGCTGGCCAAGGACGGCGATCTTTCGGCAATCAAGCGCGTCCACTCTCACCATCAGCCGCTGGAGCAGTGCGCGGGCTGGCTGCGGGCCAACCTGCCCCACGCCGAGCTCATCCCGGCGGACTCCACGGCCGCGGCCGCCCGCACCGTGGCCCGGGGGAGGGGCACCTCGGCCGCGGTGGGCCACGTCCGTCTGGCCGAGCTGCACGGGCTCAACGTGCTGGCCTCGCCCATCGAGGACGCCCCGGAGAACTGGACCCGCTTCTTCATCATCTCCCGCACGCCCAACCAGGCCGGGGGCAACCACAAAACTTCCATCCTCTTCACCACCCTCAACAAGCCGGGCGCGCTGGCCGGGGTGCTGGATTTGCTGGCCAGCGAGGGAATCAACCTCACCAAGCTGGAATCGCGCCCCATCCGGGGGCGGCAATGGCGCTACGCCTTCTTCGCCGACCTCGAATGCGACCTGCTCGAGGACCGCTACGCCGGAGCGCTGGAGAAGCTGCGCTCCTGCTGCGCCTCACTGAAGCTGCTGGGGGCCTACCCCGCCGGGCCCAGGCTGGAAACCGCCCGCCAGGAGAACGGGGAGGAGGAAGAATGACCATCCATGTGAACGCTCCGGCCTCCAAGTCCTGCTCCCACCGGGCCTGCATCGCCGCGGCCCTGGCCAACGGCGAGAGCCGCCTGACGGGCGTGCTGCGCTCCGACGACCTGGTGGCCACCCGCCGCTGCCTTCAGGCTGGCGGGGTGGGCATCAGCGAGGAAGAGGACGGCTCCCTGCGCGTCACCGGCCGCCCCGGCGGTTTGGTGGGCGGGCCTTCGGAGAACGAACCCGTGCTGCTCGACGTGGGCGAGTCCGGCACCACCGCCCGGCTCATGGCCGGGGTGGCCGCGGCCGGGCAGGGGACCTTCGAGATGCGCGGCGCGGGGCGCATGCACCAGCGGCCCATGGCCGGGGGGGCGGAGCCCCTGCACCGGCTGGGTTGCGATTTCGTCTGGTTGGAGAACACCGGCTACCCGCCGTTCATCATCGTCACCAAGGGGCTGTCCGGCGGCACCGTGGGCGTCTCCCTGGAGGAGTCCAGCCAGTACCTCTCCGGAGTGCTGCTGGCCGCGCCCCTGGCCTCGCGCGGGCTGGTGGTCATCGTCACCGGAAAGAAGGTGGTCTCCTGGCCCTACGTGGCCCTCACCCTGCAAGTCCTGGAGGACTTCGGGGTGGACTTCGAGGTGCAGCGAAAGGACGACGAGGGAATGTGGCGGGCCGTGCCCTGGCGGGAAGTGGAGCGGGCCGAGCCCCGCCGCACCCGCTTCTGCATGGTGCCCATGTCCTACGCCCCGCGCGACTACGCCGTGGAGGGCGACTGGTCCAACGCCTCCTACTTCCTGGCCGCCGGGGCCGTCGGTCCGGCCGTGACCGTCTCCGGCCTGCGCCGGGACTCGGTGCAGGGAGACCGGGCCATTCTGGACATCCTGCGCCGGATGGGCGCGGAGGCCGCCTGGGAGGGCGAAGACGTGACCGTTTCCCCCGGGCCGGACGGCCTGCGCGGCGCGGACCTGGACATGGGCCACTGCCCGGACCTGGTGCCCACGGTCTCCGCCCTGGCCTGCTTCGCCAAGGGGCCGACCACCATCTCCAACGTGGCCCACCTGCGCATCAAGGAGTCGGACAGGCTGGAGGCCTGCGCCGAGAACATCCGCCGCATGGGCTGCGGGGCGGAGGTGCTGGAGGACGGCCTGCGCGTGACCCCGGCGGCCATGCCCGCCTCCGGGGAAGTGGACCTGGCAACCTTCGACGACCACCGCCTGGCCATGTCCGCCTCGCTGTTCGAGCTGGCCGGGGTGGGGGTGCGGCTGGACAATCCCGGCTGCACCGCCAAGTCCTTCCCCGGCTTTTTCGAGGAATGGGCCAAGGTCCGCTCCGGGAGGGAGCCATGAGCTTTTCCAAGGTCGTCATCGTGGGCGCGGGCGGGGAAATGGGCTCGCTGTTCGCCTCCGTTTGCCGCGAGGCGGGCCAGGAGGTGCGCGGCCTGGAGAAGGGTTTCGAGCAAGACGAGGCGGAGGCGGCATTTACCGGGGCGGACCTGGTGTTGCTTTGCGTGCCCATCGGCTGCGTGGAGGCCGCCCTGTCCGCCGTCATCCCCCACCTGGACGGCTCCCAGATCCTGGCCGACGTCTCCTCGGTGAAGGAGAACCCCCTGCGGGCCATGCTGCGGGCCTACGGCGGCCCGGTAGCCGGCACCCATCCCCTTTTCGGCGGCAAGCTGCCCGCGCCTGAGGACAGGCGCGTGGCCGTCTGCACCGGGCGCGGCGAGGCTGCGGTGGAAGTGGTTGAGGACTGGCTGGAGAGCCTGGGCTTCATCCCCTTCCGCTGCACCGCCCGCGAACACGACGAGGCGCAGGCCCTGGTGCAGGGGCTCAATTTCGTGACCACGGTTTCCTATCTGGCCACCGTGGCCAACCATCCGGGTGTGGAGCGGTTCCTCACCCCCAGCTTCGGCCGCCGCGTGGAGGCGGCCCGCAAGATGCTGTCCTCGGACGCTTCCATGTTCGAGGCCATGTTCGAATCTAACCCAGCCAGCCAGGACGCGGTGCGACTCTTCCGCTCCTTCCTCAACGTGGCCGCGGGCGGAGACGTGGACCTGCTGGTGCAGCGCGCCCGCCGCTGGTGGTCGCGCCAAACGGACGGGGAGAGTCATGGAACCGATACGGCTTGAACAGACGGCGCGGTGGATGCCCGCCGACATCCAGACCCCCATAAGCCTCTACCTGGGGCTGGTGGGCAACGAGCGCGGCGTGCTCCTGGAAAGCGCCGAGGTGGACGGACGGCTGGGGAGGTACTCCCTCATCGCCTGGGATTTCCTGCTGACCCTCACCTGCCGCGACGGCAAACTGGAGGTGTTGGCCGGGGACCCGCGCGTGGCCGCGGTCAACCGGCTGCACGGCGAGCCTTTCATGGACGGTGTGCGGGCGGTCATGGAGGCCATCGAAATCGAACCCCCCGAAGGTGCCGACCTGCCGCCCATTACCCGATCCCTGCTGGGCTACCTGGGTTACGGCGCGGCAGCCCTGCACGAGCCCAAGCTGGCCGAAACCATCGACAAGAGCACGGCCGAGGGCACCCTCTGCCTGCCCTCCAAGGTGGTCCTTTTCGACCACACCCGCCACCGCTGCTGCTTCCTCTCCCTGGACCCGGAGGCCGAGCCGGTGCTCAACCGGGCCCGCATTGAGCGGGAGCCGGAGGCCCCGGAAGTGGGGGAGATCACCGTGCGGCCGGGCAAGGAGCGCTTCATGGAGGCGGTCTCCCGCTGCAAGGAGCTCATCACCCAGGGCGAATGCATCCAGGCGGTGCTGTCCAACCAGTTCCAGGCGCCCTTCAAGGGCGATCCCTTCGTGCTCTACCGCCGCCTGCGGCAACTCAACCCCTCGCCCTACATGTTCTACATGAAGCTGCCGGAGATTACCCTGCTTGGTTCCTCTCCGGAGCTGTTGGTCAAGTCCGACGGCGGCGTGCTGGAGGTGCGGCCCATCGCCGGGACGCGCCAGCGCGGCGAGGACCGGGCCGAGGACGAGGCCCTGGCCGAGGATCTGCTGGCCGACCCCAAGGAGCGGGCCGAGCACGTCATGCTGGTGGACCTGGGCCGCAACGACCTCGGCCGGGTGGCCGCGCCCGGCTCGGTGGAGGTATCCCGCTTCATGGACGTGGAGCGGTTCTCCCACGTCATGCACCTCACCTCCTACGTGCGGGCCCGGGTCAAGGAGGGCGTGGACGCCCTGGACGTGCTGGGCTCCGCCTTCCCGGCGGGGACGCTCTCCGGCGCGCCCAAGGTGCGGGCCATGGAGATCATCGCCGAGCTGGAGGAGAACCCGCGCGGACCGTACGGCGGGGCGGTGGGCTGGTTCGGTCTGGACCCCGGCCGGGTGGACCTGGACACGGGCATCCTCATCCGCTCGCTGTGGCTGAAGAACGGCATCATCCAGTGGCAGTCCGGCGCGGGCATCGTCTTCGATTCCGTGCCCGAGACCGAGTGGGAGGAATGCCTGCGCAAGTCGCGGGCCGTGCGGATGGTCCTTGAAGAAGGGGAGCGGGGCGATGTTTTTGCTCATTGATAACTACGACTCCTTCACCTTCAATCTGGTGCAGGGCTTCCAGCAGCTCGGCCTGGACCCGGTGGTGAAGCGCAACAACGAACGCGAAATCCTGGACCTGGCCGGGTCGGAGGACCTGAACATGGTCTGCATCTCCCCCGGCCCCTCCACCCCGGAGAACGCCGGGCTGTGCCTGGCGTTCCTGGAGCGGCTGCCGCGGGAGGTGCCCGTACTGGGCGTCTGCCTGGGGCACCAGATCCTTGGACACTTCGCGGGCGCGCCGGTGTACGTGGCCGAGCGCATCATGCACGGCAAGACCTCCGAGGTGGAGCACGACGGACGGGGCATTTTCACCGGCCTGCAAAGCCCCATGGAGGTCTGCCGCTACCACTCCCTGCTGGTGCCAGCGGAGCGGGCCGAGGGCGTCGAGATCACCGCCCGAACGGACCAGGGCGAGGTCATGGGCCTGCGCTACCTGGACCGCCCCTGGGAGGGAGTGCAGTTCCATCCCGAGTCCATCCTCACGCCGCTGGGCCAGGCCTTGCTGGCTAATTTCCCCAAGCGACTGGCCAGCGCGGCCCATGGGAGGGTGTCATGAAGGAGATTCTGGAAACCCTGGCCAAGGGCGAGAACCTGGCACCCCTGCAGGCGGAACAGGCCTTCAGCCACCTGCTCCACGGCAAGCTCTCCCCGGTACAGGCCGGGGCCCTGCTCATGGGCCTGCGGGCCAAGGGCGAGACCCCGGACGAGGTGGGGGCCGGAGTGCGGGCCTGCCTGCGCGAGGCCAGGAAAGTGGACGGCCTGGACAAGGTGGGACCGCGCATCGACACCTGCGGCACCGGGGGCGACTGCCGGAGCAGCTTCAACTGCTCCACGGCCGTGGCCCTGATGCTGGCTGCCATGGGCTACAAGGTGGCCAAGCACGGCAACCGCTCGGTCTCCAGTTCCTGCGGCAGCGCGGACGTTCTGGAGGCCATGGGAGTGCCCCTGGACTCCGACCCGTCCCAGGCGGCCGGGGAACTTGACCGCAACAACTTCGTCTTTCTCTTCGCTCCGGCCTACCATCCGGCCTTCAAGCACGTGGCTCCCATCCGGGCGGAGATGGGCATCCGCACCCTGTTCAATCTCATGGGGCCGCTGCTCAATCCCGCCCGGCCCACCCACCAGCTACTGGGCGTGGCCGAGCCGCGCTTCCTGCCGCTCATGGCCAGCGTGCTGGCCGACAACGGCGTGGAACGCGGTGCGGTGGTGCACGGCGCTGGCGGCTTCGACGAGCTGACGCCCTTCGGCCCCTCCACCGTGCTCTGGATCCAGGACGGCGAGGTGCGCCCCGACGTGCTGGACCCCGAGCCCTTGGGACTCGGCGGCGGGCGGCCGGACGACGTCTCCGTGATCGGTCCGGTGGAGTCCCTGGACGTGCTGCGGGAACTGCTTGCCGGGCGGGGCCATCCCACCATGGTCCGCATGCTCACTCTCAATCTGGCCGTGGCCCTGCATCTGCTGGAGGGATTCGACATGGCCACGTCCGCCGGGCTGGCGCGCGAGGCCGTGGCCTCGGGCATCGGGGCCGAGCGGTTCGGAGCGGCGGCGTGAGCGCTCTGCTGGAACGCTTCCGCCGGGCCAAGCTGGCCGAGATCGAGACATTGCGGCGGGCGGATGAGGCCGGGACCCTGCCCGGATTCTGGGACGGCGTGCGGCCCTCCTTTTCCCGCGCGTTGACCCAATCCCCCCTTCGCCCGGCCCTCATCGCCGAGCACAAGGCGTCCTCCCCCTCGCGCGGGGTAATCCGGCCGGGCTCCAACCCGGAGGACATCGCCCGGGCCTACGCCCGCGCCGGGGCCGCCGCCCTGTCCGTGCTCACCGAGGAGGAACACTTCCAGGGTGAACTGGGCCACTTGGGCCGCTGCCGTCCCGCCGGGCTGCCCATGCTGCGCAAGGACTTCCTCTTCCATGAGCTGCAAATCCGCCGCACAGCGGCCACCCCGGCCTCGGCGCTGCTGTTCATCGCGCGCATGCTGGAAGGGCCGGAGCAGCTGGCCCGCTTTCTGGCCCTGGCCGGGGCGGCCGGGCTGGAAGGGGTGGTGGAGATCTTTGACGAGGCCGACCTGGAGACCGCCCGGGAGGCCGGGTCGCGGATCATCCAGGTCAACTGCCGCGATCTGGACACCCTGGAACTGGACCCCGGCCGCCACGAGGCGCTGCTGGACAAGGCCGGAGGCAAGTCCGGCGGCGAGGTCTGGATAGCGGCCAGCGGGGTGAACTCGCCCGGCGACATGGCCCGGCTGGCCGATGCGGGCTACGACGCCGCGCTGGTGGGCACCTCGCTCATGGCTGCGGACGATCCCGAAACCGCCGCCCGGGAACTGCTCTCGGGCGCGCGGCGGATGAACAAGGAGGAAGCGTGAAACTGAAGGTATGCGGACTGACCTGCGCACAGGACGTGGGAGCCGCCGTGACCTGCGGAGCCCATTATCTGGGCTTTATTTTCCACCCCGGTTCGCCCAGGCGCGTTGACCACGCCTTCCCGGCCACCTGCTGGACCGGAGGCTCTAAAAAGGTGGGCGTGTTCACCGGCGAGGACCCGGAGGAAGTGCGCGAGGCCATGGACCGGGGCAAGCTGGATTTGGCCCAGCTGCATGGCGGCCAGGACGCGGACTTCTGCCGGACCGTGGGCCCGGATCGGGTCATCAAGGTCTTTTGGCCGGAGAAATACGAGTCCCGCGCCGAGTTGGTGGCGGACATGGAGGCCTTCCGCGAGGCGGCCGCCTATTATCTCTTCGATGCCGGGAGTTCCGGGGGCGGGCACGGCCGTTCCTTCTCCCGCTCCCTGCTGGCCGGGCTGCAAGTGCCCAGGCCCTTCTTCCTGGCCGGGGGCATCGCGCCGGGCTCTGTGCGCGCCGCCGCCGCCCTCGGCCCCTACGGACTGGACGCCAACTCCGGGGTGGAATCCGCCCCCGGAGTCAAGGACACGGACAAGCTGCGAGAGCTGGCCCAGGCCATGGGGCTGGCCGAATGACCCAAAAAGGAGAAACGATGCATCCCGACGCGAGAGGCTATTACGGTCCTTATGGGGGCCGGTTCGTTCCCGAACTGCTCATGCCGCCGCTTCTTGAGCTGGAGAAGGCGGCGCGCGACATCGTGCCCACCGAGGAGTTCCGCAAGGAGTTTGGCGACATCCTGCGCGATTTCGTGGGCCGTCCCACGCCGCTGTACCGCTGCCCGACCCTGTCCAGGGAACTCGGCTTCAATCTCTGGCTCAAGCGGGAGGACCTGGCCCACACCGGCGCGCACAAGATCAACAACACCCTGGGCCAGGCGCTTCTGGCCAAGCACATGGGCAAGACCCGGCTCATCGCCGAGACCGGAGCGGGGCAGCACGGCGTGGCCACGGCCACGGCCGCGGCCATGACCGGGTTGTCCTGCACCGTGTACATGGGCGCGGTGGACGTCCGCCGCCAGGCGCACAACGTCCGCCGCATGGAGCTGCTCGGGGCCAAGGTGGTGGCCGTGGAGAACGGCACACGCACCCTCAAGGACGCCATCAACGTGGCCCTGCGCGCCTGGATCGCCGAACTGGAGGACACCCACTACTGCGTGGGCTCGGTGGTCGGCCCGCACCCCTTCCCCTGGCTGGTGCGCGAGTTCCAGCAGGTCATCGGCCTGGAGGCGCGCGAGGAGTTCATGACCCGCAACATGGGCCGCCTGCCGAACGCCCTGGTGGCCTGCGTGGGCGGCGGCTCCAACGCCATGGGCCTGTTCCATGCCTTTGTGCCCGACGAAGGCGTGCGCATCATCGGCGTGGAGGCTTCCGGCTCCGGCGAGGAGGGCTGCTACCACTCCGCCACCCTGACCAAGGGCACCGCCGGGGTTTTCCAGGGCGCGCTGACCCTGTTGCTGCAGTCCGAGCAAGGGCAGATCGAACCCTCCCACTCCATCGCCCCGGGGCTGGACTACCCCGGCGTTGGACCGGAACACGCCGGGCTGCAGGCCCTTGGCCGGGCGGAGTACGCCTGCGTCAACGACGCCGCCGCCATGCGCGCTTTCAAGAAGCTCTGCCGCACCGAGGGCATCATCCCCGCCCTGGAGTCCTCCCACGCCCTGGCCTGGGTGCTGGACAACGCGGACCAGTTCCCGGCCGGGGGCGACGTGGTGATCAACCTGTCCGGCCGTGGCGACAAGGACCTGGGCATCGTGGAAGAAGTGCTGCAAGCCGAAGAGGAGGGCAAGTAATGTCGGTGCTGCGCGAGAAGATCGAGGCGGCCGGGGCATCTGGCCGCAAGGCGCTCATTCCCTACTTGCCTTTCGGTTTCCCCACCCGGGAGCGCTTCTGGGCCGAGGTCGAGGGTATGGACCGTGCCGGTGCGGACGTCATCGAGATCGGCGTTCCCTTCTCCGACCCCGTGGCCGACGGGCCGGTCATCGAGCGGGCCGTGCTGCAATGCCTGGAGTGCGGCGCCTCCCTCGCCGGGCTGCTGGCCGACCTCAAGGAGCGCGAACTGTCCGCGGGCATCGTGCTCATGGGCTACATGAACCCCTTCTACCAGTATGGCTTCGAACGGCTGGCCAAGGACGCGGCCGAGGCCGGGGTGCACGGCTTCATCATCCCCGACCTGCCACTGGAGGAAGCCGAGGAAACGCGGAACATCCTGGACAAGCACGGACTGGACCTGGTGCCCCTCATCGGGCTAAACACCACCCCCGAGCGCATGCAAGCCTACGCAGAGCACGCCCGTGGCTTCGTCTACATGGTCTCGGTCATGGGAACCACCGGGGCGCGGGAGGATCTGCCTCCGCAGGTGGAGGCCAAGCTGCGCCAGGCCAAGGAGTCCTTCGAGGCCCCCCTGGCCCTGGGCTTCGGCATCACCGGCCCCTCCCAGGTGGCCCACCTGGGCGACCTGGTGGACGCGGTGGTTTTCGGCAGCGGCCTTGTGCGCTACGTGGAGGAGGGCGACGAACCCGGCCGAGCGGCCGAGTTCCTGCGCCGTTTCATCTAGCTGTTGAACACCCGCCGGGGTTCCGCCTGGAACCCCGGCGTTCCGCGAGGAGTACGCATGGGGTGCCGCTTCCTGCCCGAGTTGACCGGTGACGAGCTGGCCGATCGGCAATTGGCCGGGCTGCAATGGACCGTGGCCCACTGCCACGCCAACTCGCCATTCTACCGGGAGCGGTTCAAAGAGGCGGGCGTGGAGCCGGGCGACATAACCAGCCTGGACGACCTGCGCCGCCTGCCCGTGACCACCGCCGACCACCTCAAGGATGGCTACCCCCTCCCCCTGCTGGCCGTGGACGAATCCGAGGTCGTGCGCATCCATTCTTCCTCCGGGACCACCGGCAAGCGCAAGATTCTGGCCTACACCCAGAACGACGTGGACCTGTGGAAGGACATGATGGCCCGCTGCTACGAACTGGCCGGGTGCGACCGCCTGGACCGCGTGCAGATCTGCGTGGGCTACGGCCTGTGGACCGCCGGGGCGGGCTTTCAGCTCGGCTGCGAGCGGTTCGGGGCCATGGCCCTGCCCGTGGGGCCGGGCATGCTGGACATCCAGATCCAGCTCCTCACCGACCTCGGCGCCACCACCCTCTGTTCCACCGCCTCCATGGCACTGCTCATGGCCGAGGAAGTGGAAAAGCGCGGCCTGCGCGACAACCTGCGCCTCAAGCGCGGCATCTTCGGCGCCGAAACCCACACCCCCAAGATGCGCGCCCGCTTCGAGGAACTCCTCGACCTGGAGCACAGCTTCGACATCGTGGGCATGACCGAACTCTACGGCCCCGGCACCGGCCTGGAATGCCAAGCCCACGAGGGCGTCCACTACTGGGCCGACCGCTACATCCTGGAAATCCTCGACCCCGACACCCTCGAACCCGTGGAGCCGGGCGAGATCGGCGAGATGGTGGTCACCACCCTCTCCAAGGAGGCCTCCCCCCTCGTCCGCTACCGCACCCGCGACCTCACCCGCCTTCTCCCCGAGCCCTGCCCCTGCGGCCTGTCCGTGCCGCGCCACGACAAGATACTCGGCCGCTCCGACGACATGATCATCGTCCGCGGGGTCAACATCTACCCCGGCCAGATCGCCGAAATCCTCGGCGGCTTCCCCGAACTCTCCAGCGAATACCAGGTCCACCTCACCCGCGTGACCGGCAAGGACTTCATGACCGTCTCCGTGGAACGCGCCCCGGAAGCCGCCTCCGGCGGCGACGAAGCCATGGCCTCCGCCGTGGCCGCCTCCATGCAGCGCCACCTCCTGGTCTCCGCCAAAGTGGAAATCAAAGACCCCGGCGACCTCCCCCGCACCTTCGCCAAGACCAAGCGGGTCATCGACGACCGGGGGTAGGAAGCGGAGAAGAAGGGGAAGAGGGAAGATTTCGCCCTTTGGGCGACCAGGGCCTACGCGGCCCTGGACCCTGTGGCAAACTAAGAGCTTATCCGTAAATAACTAGACTAAACTGAACAGTTCGAGCATTCTCCTCAAAAGGCGAGGACGCATGGGAAAGCGAGTTCAATCTTGTGAAGTTTCTGATGAATTCTGGGCTATTGTCGAACCGCACATTCCTGTACCTCAACGTGATACCACGAGGAAATACAAGCGAAAACCAGGGGGCGGTAGAAAGCCTCTCCCGCCTCGGAGAGTTTTTGAGGCCATCGTATATGTTTTGCGCACTGGGATTCAATGGAAGGCCTTACCCAAAGAAGTGTTTGGGAGCCCAAGCTCTATCCATGCCTATTTCAGAAAGTGGGAAAAGCAAGGCTTTTTTCTGTCGCTTTGGCAAGCAGGTCTCGCTGAATATGATGAAATGATGGGGATTGCTTGGGAATGGCAAGCCGTTGACGGGGGTGCGCTTAAAGCACCTTTGGCCTGTGAGGCGGGTGGCAGGAATCCGACAGACCGGGGAAAAAAAAGGTTCCAAACGCCACATTCTTGTGGACGAGCGTGGCGTCCCGTTGTCGATCGTCGTAACAGGCGCAAATCGACATGATGTATCCCAGTTGGAGGAATGTGTTGAAAGGCAAAGTCGTGGGCGGGCCTTTCGAGCCAGAGGTGGCAGATAACCTCTGGCTCGATGCAGGCTACACCGGCGACAACGCACGGCAAGTAATTGAGAACGCAGGGTATCTCCCCCATGTTCGGCCGCGTGGTGAAGAGATCGCAGAGAAGGAACGCAACCCTGAATTCAAGCCACGAAGGTGGGTTGTAGAAGTGAGCCTGTCTTGGCTTAATCGCTTCAGGAAGCTTCTGGTCAGGTTTGAAAAGCTGCATTCAACTCATTTGGCATTAACCCATCTGGCGGCCGCCATCATCGCTCTGAGAAAGACAGGAATTATTTACGGATAAGTTCTTAGTTTGCATGTGTTTCGCGGGTTGGCGCGCGCCAGGGAGAGGGCGGGGAGTGCCCCGGCGAATCCGCGATTGTTAGCTTCGTTTACTTGGTGGAATTCCAGCCCTGGCCGTTTGGCATCAGATGCGTTGAACGCGAAATTGGGACGTGATTACCCCGGCTACCAATTCCAGTCCTCCGCCCCGAGCGAAGCGAGCGGCAAAAGGTTTGGCGGAAGGAGGATGAGGGTGTGGGAGAAGGAGGAAACCGCTTTTTTAAAAGGGGTTTCCTCCTTCTCCCACTGCCCTGAAATCCCACCCTCGCCAGCCAACATCCATTCCCTTGCTGCCCACTATCCTATCCGTTCCGCCAGTTGCCTCGCGTAGTGGTCGGTCATGCCGGAGATGTAGTCGAGGGCTTTGAGTAGGGCGTGGTGGTGGGTGTCTCCCGGGGCGGGGGCGTGTTCGCCCAGGATGCGGATGAGGTGTTGGGAGCGGAGGCTGGGTGAGCCGTCGGCCTGTTCCAGGCAGGCGGTGCAGAAGGCGGTGAGCAGTTTGCCCAGCACGGCGTGGGAGCCGATTTCCAGTTCCAGCTTGCGGCGGTGGTAGTAGATGTGCTGCTTGGCCAGGTCCTTGGCTCCGGTGATGGCCGAGCGCACCGGGTCGCCGCATTGCTTGAGCAGGGAGCCCTCCATGCGGCCTTCCAGCATGTCCGGCAGCAGGTCGGCGAAGCGGGAGGTCATTTCCTCCACCGCACCGTGGATGCATCGGGTGCGCATGAGGGAGAGGCGGCGGCGCTCGGAGTCCTCGCCGCGGCCGGTGGTTTCGGCCAACGGCTCCAGAACCTCCGCGATCTCCCCGAAGCGCACCAGCCCCAGTTCGCGGGCGTCCTCCAGGTCCAACAGGGAGTAGCAGAGGTCGTCGGCCGCCTCCACCAGCCAGGCCAGGGGGTGGCGGTGGTAGCCGGGATGGTCCTCGCGGGAAGGCAGGCCCAGTTCCGAGGCCACCTCGTCCAGGGTGTGCCGGTCGGCGTGCAGGGCGCTGCATTTGCCCGCCTCGGCCAGGGGGGAGGCCGCGGTCCAGGGGTATTTGAGCAGCGCGCCCAGCACCGGGTAGGTCAGGCGCATGCCGCCCCGGTCGAGGTTCAGCTCCAGCCGGGTGACCACCCGGAACCCCTGGGCGTTGCCCTCGAAGCGCAGCAGGTCAGCGCGCTCGTCCTCGCTGAGCTTCTCCAGAAAATGTTGGCCGCGCTCCCGGAAGAAGGCCCGCACCGCTTCCTCTCCGGCGTGGCCGAAGGGAGGGTTGCCGATGTCGTGGGCCAGGCAGGCGGCTTGTACTATCTCGCCCACGTCCTCGGGCGTGACGCCGTCGGGCAGGTCGATCTTCCGCCCTGCCTTGCGGCCCAGGGAACGACCCACGCTGGCGGTCTCCAGGGAGTGGGAGAGGCGGGTGTGGATGTGGTCGTTCTCGTTGAGGGGGTGGACCTGTGTTTTGCGGCCCAGGCGCCGGAAAGAGTCGGAGAAGAGCAGCCGGTCGTGGTCGCGGGCGTATTCGCTGCGGCTTTCTTCGGGTTCGTTCCTCTGGCGGGGGCGGCGTGGGGAGAGCAGTCGGGCGAGTTCCATGGCGGCAATCTAGCCGGGGGGAAGGACGGGGGCAACCGGGTTGCCCGCTCTGGTCAAGCGCGACTGCGTGACTAGTATGCGGTCTATGGACCTTTTGTTCGAAATATTCCGACAATCGTGGCTGGTGCTCGTGGAGTCCGCCCCGTGGATGCTGCTGGGTTTTCTGGCGGCGGGGCTGCTGCACGCCTTCCTTCCCGCCGACTTCGCCGCCCGCAGGCTGGGCCGGGGGAGCCGGGGAATCGTCACAGCGGCCATCGTGGGTGCGCCGCTGCCGCTGTGCTCTTGCGGCGTGGTGCCCGCTGCGGCCGGACTCAAGCGGCAGGGGGCCGGGCCCGGCTCCACCGCCTCCTTCCTGGTGGCCACCCCGGAAACGGGGGTGGACTCCATCGCCGTGACCTACGCCCTGCTCGACCCCATGATGACCTTGCTGCGTCCGCTGTCCGCCGTTTTCACGGCCATTGCCGCCGGGTTCGCCGTGGACGCCGTCTCGCCCGAGGAGAAGGCGAAGGAGGAAGCCGGACCCGAGCCGCAGCCCGTGGGTTGCGCCGGAGGGAACTGCGGCTGCGGCGGAGAGGACGAGCCCGAGTGTCCCACCACGCGCTCCAAGCTGTCCAAGGGGCTGGATTTCGCCGCGGGCGAGCTGATGGGCGACGTGGGGCTGTGGTTTCTGGGCGGCGTGCTGCTGGCCGGAGCGCTCTCGGCCCTGCTGCCGCCGGGATTTCTGGGCGGCCTGCTGGGCGGCGGGCCGTGGCAGATTCTGGTGGCCCTGGCCGCCTCGCTGCCCTTCTACGTCTGCGCCACCGCCTCCACCCCGCTGGCGGCGGCGCTGGCGGTGCAGGGCTTCTCGCCGGGGGCGTGCCTGGTCTTTCTGCTGGCCGGACCGGCCTCCAACGCCGCCTCCCTGGCCATGGTGGGCAAGCTGCTGGGGCGGCGCGGGCTGACGGCCTATCTGGCGGCCATCATCGCCTGCACCCTGGGGCTGGGGCTGGCCGCGGACGCGCTGTACCCGGCGCTGGGCCTGTCCACCGGCGACTGGGTGGCCGGACCGGGCGAGGAACCCCCGGGCGTCTGGGCCATGGTTATGGCCGTGGCGCTGCTGCTGCTCATCCTGCGGGCGGTGGTCCCCAAGCTCCGCAAGGCTGGCTGAGAAGGACTATTGCCAGGCTGAGCGCCAACAGGACAATCACCGCCGCCAGCCGCCATTCTTTTTTGCTGCGTTGAAATCGAGGCCAGGGAGAGGGCTTAGCCTTCTCTCCGGCTCTCTTTTATCCACCCGGGCAGCACGCTCTCCAGAAAACCAGCATGCACCCGCCATGTATCCGGTCCGTAGCCCCCGGCCATGAGCCAGCATTGGGGGATGCGGCGTGTGGCGAGGAAGTCGTGGACCATGGTGTCGCGGGTGTGGAGCTGCTCCAGAGTGAGTTTGAGCAGGGAGGCGCTTTCCAGGCGGTCGTGCTCCCAGGGGTCGGCTCCGCCCACCACCATGGCCAGTTCGGGAGGCTCGCGCTCGGACAGGGTGGCCAGCAGGTCCAGGCCGTTTTCCAGGGCGGGGAGGTAGGTGTCCTCCGCGCCTTCGGCGATGGGAATGTCGATGGTGGAGGGGATGAAGGCGGGCTTCAGGCGCCCCCGCTCGTCCAGGGGCGGCTGGTCGAGGGGCCAGCCGTGGGCCATGTGGATGGACAGGGTGCGGGTGAGGGGGGCGTCGATGCAGAGTTCGGCCGTGCCGTCGCCCTTGTGTGCGTCCGTGTCGATGATCCAGGCGCGGTTGATCGCGCCTTCGCGCCGCAGCGCGCGCACGGCCAGGACCACGTCGTTGACCGGGCAGAAGCCCCGGCCCTTGGCCCGTCCCGCGTGGTGCATGCCGCCGGAGAGGAAGAAGCAGAAGCCGTTCTCAAGGGCCAGCCGGGCCGCAGCCATGGAGCCTCCGGCCCGCTGGGCGGCTCGCGCGGCCAGGTCGCGCAGGGGCTGGTCGGCGGTTTCCGGGGTGAAGCGGCCGGGGGTGTCCAACTCGTAGACCTCCCGCATGATGCGGGAGGGGTCGTCGGAAAGGAGTTCGTCCACGTAGGCGGCGTCGTGGACCAGCAGCAGGTCGTCGCGGGTGGCCGGGGGCATGGCTGCGGCGCGCAGCCAGCGGTTTTCGCGTCCCGCCAGTCCGGGGACTTCGCGCAGCGCCTCCACCACCCGTCCCCGGATGGACCCCATGCGGGGCACGTTGATGCCGTAGCCGCCGAAGCCGAGTTCCGCGTCCTGGTCGTGCAGCAGCATGGCCGACAGGCTACCGCAGGCCGCCTGCGCGGGAAAGCCTTCAGTTGAAATGGGTTTGCGGGAAGGAGGTGCGGTAGACCACCGAGTTCAGGTCCGCTCCGGCGTTGGCCAGCACCCGCTCCCAGAAGTCCTTGAGCCGGGCCAGTTCGCCCGGGTCGGTGACGCGGTGGCTGGGCACCCGCATGATGATGATCTTGTCGAACACGTCCAGCTTGGCCATGTAGGCGTCTATCTCGCCCCAGTCCAGCCGGGCGCGCGCCCGCTCCAGCCCCCGCTCCAGGTTCACGGTCCGGTCCTCGGCCCCCCACTCGTCGCAGGCCTCCAGCATGTCCGAGACCACCACCAGGGTGTTGCTGCGCCCCGGCGGCACGTCGCCGGAATGCAGCCGGTTGGCCGCTTCGTGCAGGGAGGTGATTAGGCAGGACACGGGGTCTGTCCATTTTTCCCGGGAATGCTGCGTGTCCCAGGCGGACATGAGATCCGGCTCCAGTTCCGCGAAGAGGCTGGACAGCTTATCCCGGTGCTGCTCCGCGCCGCCTATGGAGCGGTCGAAGCCGAGTTCCGCCCGGCAGGCTGGCCTAGCGTTGCACAGGGCCTGGTCCACGGTCCAGACCACCACCCGGCTGCGTTCCGGCAGCCCCAGGAAGAACTTTTCGAACCGTTCCACCAGTCCGGCGAATCGCTCCTTCTCCCCGGGGTGGTAGACCGAGGCGTCGAACAGGACGAGGAGGTTGGAGGTCTCTCCGCCATTTTGCCCGGCGGATGCCACGGCCATGGATTCGCGGGCCGCGCCGGGGTCTTGGCCGTCGTCCCCGCCTCCCATGAAAAGGGAGACTATTCCGGCCAGCACCGCGGCCGCGAACAGATAGATGATGGTCTTGGTCATCGCTCCTCGCGCTCCGGGGCCGATCCCTGGGCGTCACCGTCCTCCTCGCCGGAAACGGGGCGGGGCAGGGGCAGGAAGTCCGATTCGTTCAGTGACTCCAGGGTGAGCATGTCGAGTTCCCGGTATGTTTTTCCGGCTCGGGAGTTCAGGCTTTGTCGCAAGCCCTCCTGGAACCCCTCCAGGAAAGACTGCAGGCTGACGTTGTAGGCCATGCTGAAGCACTCCGGACTGCGGAGCCACCGCGCCTGCCGCAGCCGGGTCCGCATGGCGGTGTCGTTCTTGGCGATCTTCTTTTCGGAGGACTGTTTATCCTCGAAGGTGACGCGCTTCAAGAGCCACAGGTACAGAATGCTCAGGCTGTTGCCCAAGCAGTCCAGCCCGCGCATGAAGAAGCCCACGCTGACGTAGGGCAGGGCGAATCCCATCACCGTGAGCACGATATTGCCGTACCCGAAGCTGGACGCGGCCCCGGTGTCGCCGGGGATGGCCGCGATCTCCGGGATGAGCCGAGCCCCGGCCATGAGGGCCACGGACACGGCGGAGAGGATGAAGAAGGTGGTGTAGATAACGTACACCAGCCTGCCCTTGCCCGCGAAGCGTTTGTTCCGGTCCGGCATGAGCACGATGTCCAGCCAGACCTTGATGAAGAAGCCGATGCCCAGCACGGACAGGGTGAAGAAGAGCACCTCGGGGAAGGCCTGGTAGGCCGCCAGCGGGTTGTTGAAAAGCAGTTCCAGGAAGTTGCGGCCCGAGGCCTCGTCGCGGAAGGGCAGCCCCATGAGGTTGGCCGAGACAATGGCCAGGATGGAGATGTCCGCGAAAATGAGCAGGATGGAGAGGCACGTGTAGAACACTCCCCTGAACCACGAGTACTCCGTTGGGCTCTCCCTGCGGTCCTCCCGCATGGTGTCCAGGCGGTACTGGATGTCCTCGATGCGGGATTCCTTGTCGCGCCGTTTTTCCTGAAGCAGGGCGGCTTCGGAGCGCAGGGCGGGCAGGTCCCGCTCCACGTAGGCGGCAGCTTCCTCGTTGCGCTCCAGGATGCGGTTTTTGAGCAGTTCCAGGCCCACGCTCTGCTTCTGCAGGGCCGCCCCCATCTTCCGCCCGATCTCCCCGGCCTCCTCGTTGAATCTCGAGGAACGCACGAATCGGTTCTTGTCATTATCGAAACGCGTCATTTCCCTGCCGAAATCCCTGTCAGCCATTGGCCGCCCCCTCCTTGGCCGCGTGTTGTCCCCCGGTCATCCGCATCCGCAGCCGCAGCCCCGTTCGGAAGGCGGGCATTCCCCGCAGCAGCAGCGCCTGGTGGTCCCGCTCCACGCTTTGGCGGTGCTGGTCGAATTTCCTGACGCAATCCGCCTTCTTATCGCGGACGGTCTCCATCTCCTTTTCCAAGTTGCCGACGTCGTTGCACAGTTCCTCGATCTCCCGCTCTTTCTCGCTTCGTTCCGCCTTCAGGGATTCCACCCGGCGTTGAAGTGTCTCGATCTCGTCGCCGAGTTCCTTGCGGCGCGCGGTTTCCGCCGGAAAGGCCGCCTCCAGAAGGGGATCGCCACCCTCGTCCCCGCCGCCGGAAACGTCCTGCTCGATCCGTCCGGCCGCCAAGGCGGTCATGCCCGTGGGGTGCCAGATGCGGTCGATGGTGTCCTTCAACCATCCGGGCCAGGAATGGACGCTCAAGGTGCCGCCCTGGTTCCGTTCCTTGTACCGCTCCAGGTCAAGCTCCTTGGCCCGTTTCTCCTGCAGGCGGTAGACGCGCTCAA
The DNA here is from genome assembly GCF_000711295.1 of Desulfohalovibrio reitneri. Lineage (NCBI taxonomy): Bacteria > Pseudomonadati > Thermodesulfobacteriota > Desulfovibrionia > Desulfovibrionales > Desulfovibrionaceae > Desulfohalovibrio > Desulfohalovibrio reitneri. Next base: position 216,485 of record NZ_JOMJ01000004.1, read on the forward strand.
TTTCATTGTCCAAATCCCCGGCCTGCCGCACGATGCCCCGGAACAGCAGGCCGTGGGACATGGCCATGCCCCAGGCAAGGGCCGCGAAGACCGCCAGGTAGAGGCTTTTGAGATCCCCGCTTCCTCTGTCCACCCCCATGACCGCCAGCAGGACGAACAGGGCCAGGCAGAAGGCGACCAGCTCGAAGTTGAGGCAGAGGAACCGGCTGGCCCTGCCCAGCTCCGATTGGGCGAACCGCTCCTCTTCGATGGCCCGCCACAGTCTGGGGCGGACCACGTTGACGTTGTAGGCTAGGAAAAGGCTGGAAAGGACGAGGCAGATGGCCACCCCGAGGTAGATGAAGAGCGGGTCGAGCTGCTGGACCAGGGCGGTGAAGACCACATCCTTGCCCGCCGCCTCGGCATGCGCCACGACAACGGCCAGCAGCATGGGGATGAACGTCAGCAGGAATATCCAGGAGAGGTGCCTCGCGTGAAAGGGGGACGTCCCCCCCTTGCCGTACAGCGCGGCGTCAAAGGCGGTTTTCCGGAACTCGTATTCCTCCGGGGAATTCCACTTCTTTCTGAGCCGTTCAAACCAGCCGGGAAGCAGGAGAATCACGGCGCAGAACGTCGTGACGGCCAAAGGCAGCAGAAAGGCCAGCCCCAAGCCGCCGAAGAAGCCGTGCCGCACCAGTAGTTCGCCCAAGCCGTTGCCAAGGTGCCGCGCCGCGTTGGCGTAGTTGAGGTGCTGCTGGTCCACGGCCTGCAACGTTCTGCCGAGATACCAGCCCACCATGGGCAGGGAGGCGTAGCCGAAGGAGACCAGCAGGTTGGCCGTGGTGGTGGTGACTCCGCCCGCCTGCCAGAACTCCATGTGCCGATTGAACTTGTCCCGCAGATCGCCGAGCTGCTCCAGACGCTTGCCGAGCCGTCCGGCCTGCAGCCGAATGCATTCCCTTTCCGCCTCCGAACGTTCCCGGCCGTTTTCCCGTTCCTCCACCGGAACCAGGACATTATGTTTCTTCTGTATTTCCTCGAACTCATCCAGGAATTCCCTGTGGGCGGTGAACCGCTCCCGTTCTTCCTCGCGGGCCAGTCGCCTCACACGGGCAACCGCCTCGCTCCGCCTGCTCCGCAAATCGGCTTCCAGCCGGGTCTTCTCCCCCCGGGCGTCGGACAGCCTGCGATCGGCCGAGGCCAGCTTGCGCCCGACGATCCGCCATTCGCCACGAGCCTTGCGCAGCCGGCCGGCCAAGTCGTCCCGGCGGCGTTCAATGCGTCGCAGCGCTTCGTCCAGATGTTCACTTTCCCGTCTTTCCGCCTCGCCGTACTCGGCGAGCAGCCCCTCCTTGGTCCGTTCCACCCTGGTCAGCAGGTCGTCCTCTTCCGCCCAGTTGGCCAGCCCCAGGCGGAACAAGGAGTCCTCCATGGAGGTGCCGGAGGCATCAACGCCCAGAATCCGGCAAAGGGAACCCCGCGAGGGCCTGTGCCTGAGCGTTCCCAGTGATTCCGGGCCCCGCCGGTCCCCGGAGGCTTCTGTCGTGTCCTCTTCCACTGAACCCTCCTCCAGACTGGACTGTTCGCCCTCGGTCCGCATCCCGCAGGTGCCGCCGGAGTCTTTGGCATCCGACCCGTAGTCCAGCAATCTGTCCAGAAAATCTGGCTTGTCGCTCACAGTCCCCCCTGGCAATAGAATCGCTTCCTCGAAAGAAGGTTGTCCTTTCAAGAGAAACGACTCGTACTCCATATGAAAGCACAAATCAATATTAGTGCATATCGCCTTTCCAATTTAGTTCTCGCCCGGGAGCGGCTTGCCAAGGCCCATGGCCGTCTTATAGGGATTGCTTACGAAAACCCGCTTACGGAGCAAGGTATGAGCGCGCATGACTACACCGGCGGCTGCACGATGCCGGAAGTGACTTTTTCAACCTTCGTCCTTTCCCTGGCCTCGTCCTGCCTGGTCCACCTGGGCGAGGTGCCCGAACCCTCCACTGGCGCAACCGAGGAGAACCTTCCCCTGGCCAAGCACACCATCGACGTGCTGGCCATGCTCAAGGAGAAGACCGACGGCTGTCTGGAGGACGATGAACGCAAACTGCTGGACGACCTTCTCTATGAAATGCGCATGAAGTACTGCGCCAAGGGCAACTAGGAGCCCCGCATGCCCTCTCCCCGCACCGCCGGCCTGGTCGGCGTCACCGGCTACACCGGCCTGGAACTGGCGCGGCTTCTGGCCGCCCATCCTCATCTGGAGTTGACCCGCGTCACCTCCCGCTCCGAGGCGGGCAAGAGCCTCGGCGAACTTTTTCCCCACCTGCGCGCTACCCGCCCCGGCGGGCTGACTGTCACCGAACCGGACCCCAAACTGTTGGCCCGCGAATGCGACGTGGTTTTCCTGGCCGTGCCCCACGGGGCGGCCATGGACCTGGCCGGGGAACTGGTGGACGCCGGGGCCAAGGTGGTTGACCTTTCCGCCGACTTCCGCCTGCGCGACCCTGAAGTCTACAAGCAGTGGTACGGGCTTGAGCACCGCCGCCCGGACCTGCTGGAGGAGGCCGCCTTCGGCCTGGTGGAGTTCTACCGCGACGACGTGCGTTCCGCGCGGCTGGTGGCCAATCCCGGCTGCTATCCCTCCTCGGCCATCCTGGCGCTGACTCCGGCCCTGGAGGCTGGCCTGGTGGACCGCGAGGGGCTGGTGGTGGACTCCAAGTCCGGCGCCACGGGCGCGGGCCGGGGGGCCAAGGTGGCCACCCTGTACTGCGAGGTGGCCGACACCTTCAGGGGCTACTCCATCGGCAGCCACCGCCACACGCCGGAGATCGAGCAGGAGTTGTCTGTGGCCACGGGCTCGGCGCTGACCCTGTCCTTCAACCCGCACCTGTTGCCCATGAACAGGGGCATCCTGACCACGGCCTACGCCTTCCTGGCCGAGGACGCCGATCCGAACGATCTGCGCAAAATCTACGAACGCCGCTACGCTGGCGAGCACTGGGTGCGGGTGCTGCCCGAAGGCGAGCTGCCCCAGACACGCTACGTGCGCGGCACCATGTTCTGCGACATCGGCCTGGTCATCGACCCCCGCACACGGCGGCTGGTGGTCCTGGCGGCCATCGACAACCTCTGCCGGGGGGCCTCCGGGCAGGCCCTGGCCAACGCCAACCTCATGCTGGGGCTGGACGAGGCGGCCGGGCTGGACCTGGCCCCCCTGGTTCCCTGACCCGCGGGGTTTGCGGGCGGGAGCGTTTTCAGCCATACTTTTCCCGGACCTCCCGGGGGGAACAAACCGGCAGGGAGCGCTCGTGACCATTCCCGAATGCATCAAGGTCATCCGCAGCCACCTGGGCGGCCCCAGCGGCGCCCTGGTGGCTGTTTCCGCCGACCGCAAATTCCTCAGCCTGCTCAAGGGCGTTTCCAGAAAATACCTTGAACTGCCCCCGGAGCGACGGCACGATTTCAAGGACACGGCCGAGGTGGCCCGCTTTCTCCGCCGCCAAAACGATGGCGGGTCCGGCGAGGGCGTGGTCCTGCTCATGGAGCGTGTTCTCTTCAACAAGCTGACCACAGAGACCCTGGCATTCATCCGCGAGACCTACCCCGAGGCCGTCCTCATCGTGCTCACCAGCGAGGCGCGCAAAGACGATCTGGTCCTGCTGCGTGAAATCGGCGCGGGCAACATCATCGTCAAGCCGGTGGGGGCCAAAAGCCTCATCGAGAAGCTGGCCAACTCCATTAGGCCCCAGGGCAAGCTGGACCAGCTCATGGGCCAGTGCCGCCGCCTCATTGAAAACGGCGAAGCGGAGAGCGCCCTGGAGCTGGCCGAGAACGTGCTGGGCATGAAGCCCGGCAGTTCCGCCGCCCTCATGGCCAAGGGCGACGCCCTGCTGCAGCTGGACCGGGTGGCCGAGGCCATGACCGCCTACGAGCACGCCCACCAGAACTCCAAGCTCTTTCTTGAGCCGGTCAAGCGGCTTGTGGACCTCTACGAGAAGCTGGGGGACGAGGAAAAGCAGCTCAAGTACATGCGCTACCTGGACAAGCTCTCCCCGGCCAACGCGGAGCGCAAGTACCGCATCGGCCGCATCTTCGCCGGGCAGGGACGCTCGGGCATCGCAGAGCAGTACTTCGAAATGGCCCAGGACAGCGCCACCCGCGAGGCCCTGGACCTGGTCAGCCATGTGGCCCTGGAGATCGCCGAGGAGGTCATGGAGACCAACCCCAAGGCGGCACAGAAGCACATCGAGCGGCTTTTGGAGGTCAAGGGGGACTATCTTTCCGAGAGCGACGTCAAGGCCTTCAACACCCTGGGGCTCTCCCTGCGCAAGCAGGGCCGCTGGCGCGACGCCCTGGTGCACTACCGCGCCGCCCTGGAGCTGTCGCCCGGCAACGAACACCTGCTCTACAACGCGGCCATGGCGCTGGCCGAGGGGGACGAGTTCGAGGAGGCCCTGCCCTACCTGGAGGAAGCGGCCCACAAGTGCCCGGCCTTTTTGGAACGCAGCGACAACGTGGCCTACAACTTCGGGCGCATCCACCACCAGGCGGGACGTAACTCCGAGGCCTGCTTCTACCTGGAAAAGGCGCTGGCCTTGAACCCGCGCCACCAAGCCGCCCGCAAGCTGCTGGACCGGCTGAAGAGCGGGGCGTGATTTCCGGCCGCCGGGCTAGCCCAGGTTGCCCGGCATCCCCGCCACAAATGTCCTGATCTCGTCGCGCACGCGGCGGTAGACGGCCAGCGCCTCATCCTCGTCCATTCCCGCCGCCAGGCGCGGCGGATCGTCGAATCCCTTGTGCAGACGCAGGGCCGCGCCGTTCACCACCGGACACGCTTCGTGGGCGTGGCCGCAGAGAGTGACGATGCAGTCGAACGCCACGCCAGGCAACTCGTCCACCGTCTTGGACCGCGCCGGAGACATGTCCACCCCGGCCTCCTCCATGACCCGCACGGCCAGGGGATTCAGGCCGTGCCTCTCCACACCGGCGGAGTAGGGTTCCAGGACGCCGGACTTGAGGTGGCGCGCCCAGCCCTCGGCCATCTGGGAGCGGCAGGAGTTCCCCGTGCAAAGAAAGAGAATGCGTAGTGGCGCGCTCACGCGTGGTGCTCCGTGGTTTCCGTGTGGTGTGCGGGACGACCGGTGCGGTCAAGTCGGACGACAAGCCCGGGACGCCTGACCCGCCGCACCCCTGCACACCCTGTGGCGAAATCGTTTTCCTCAGTGCGCCTCGGCCCAGGTATGGCCGGTGCCCGCTTCCACGGCCAGGGGGACGGTGAGGCCGAGGTCGTGTGTGATGTTTTCCATGACCCGTTTGAGGCGGTCGGCGGCTTGTTCCGCGTTGTCCTCGGGGGTTTCCAGGAGGAGTTCGTCATGGACCTGGAGGATGAGGCGGGCGGAGAGGGTACGGAGGTCGTCGTCGCGGTGGGTGCGGATCATGGCCAGTTTGATAGCGTCGGCGGCGGAGCCCTGGACGCGGGTGTTGATGGCTTGGCGCACGGCCTGGGAGTATTGCTGCTGGTTGCGGGAGTGGATGTCGGGGAGGATGCGGCGGCGTCCCAGGAGGGTGGTGACATAGCCTTCGGATTTGGCCTCTTCCTCGATCTGCTCGTAGAAGGCTTTGACCTTGGGCATGGCCTCGAAATAGCGGGCGATGAACTCCTTGGCGCGGGGCATGGTGATCTTGAGTTCGCGGGAGAGGCGCTGGGGGCCCATGCCGTAGAGCAGGCCGAAGTTGATGGTCTTGGCGGAGCGGCGCTCGTCGGGCTCCACGTCCCCGGGTGATTTGTCGAAGAGCAGGGCGGCGGTGCGGGCGTGGATGTCCTCGTCGCGCAGGAAGGCGTCCTTGAGGCCGGGGTCGTCGGAGAGGTGGGCCAGCAGGCGCAGCTCGATCTGGGAGTAGTCGGCGGCCACCAGCTCTCGCCCGGGGCCGGAGGTGAAGCAGGCGCGCATGCGCATGCCCATGGGGCCGCGAATGGGGATGTTCTGGAGGTTGGGGCCGGAGGAGGAGAGGCGGCCGGTTGCGGTGGCGGTCTGGTTGAAGGTGGTGTGGATGCGGCCCATCTCGTCGACCAGCTTGGGCAGCGGCTCCAGGTAGGTGCCGCGCATTTTTTCCAGGCCGCGGAACTCCAGGATGAGGGAGACGATCTCGTGGTCGTTCTCCATTTTCTCCAGCACGGCCTGGGAGGTGGAGGGCGCGCCGCCGGGGGTCTTGCCGCGCGGCTTGAGGCCCAGGCGGTCGAAGAGGATGACGGCCAGCTGCTGGGAGGAGCGGATGTTGAATTCCTCTCCGGCCAGCTCGGTGATGCGGGCGGAGAGGGAGCCGAGCTTGTCGTTGACCTCGTCCAGGAAGGCGGCGAGGGCGTCCAGGTCCACGGCCACCCCGGCGCGCTCCATGTCCGCCAGGACCGGGCGAAGGGGCATCTCAAGGTCGCGGAAGAGGGCGGTCATGCCGGCGTTTTCCAGCTTGCGGGCCAGGCAGGTGGCCAGGGCGTCGGCTTCCAGGCCGTGGGCGCCCTGGGGGACGGCGGGCATGTCCGGGTCGTTCAGAAAGGAGCGCAGCAGCCGCTCCTGGGAGTAGTCGCGCTCCTCGGGGTTGAGGAGGTAGGCGGCCAGGGCCAGGTCGAACCAGGCGGCCTGGGGGACATCGTTCCAGGCGGGATTGGCCCGCAGCAGGGGCTTGGTTTCCGGCGCGGCCAACCGGGCGGCCGTTGAGAGGTGTCCGGCCAGGGCGGACGGGTCGCCTTTGAAGAGGTACTCGCGTCCGTCCAGGCCCACGGCGAAGCCGGTTTCCAGGGGGACGAGGCCGATTTCCCTGTTTTTGGCCTCGGGAATCTCGGAGAGGGAGGCCACGCGCACGGATTTTACTGGCTCGGGCTTGTCCGGAGCGGCCTGGGGGAAAAGGCTGCCCTGGCTGGCGGCGGCCTTGGGTTTTTCAGCCGAAGCGGGGCCGGGGAGTTCGGCCAGCAGGGAGCGGAACTCGAACCGTTTGAGAAAGCCGCGCAGTCCGTCCAGATCCGGTTCGGCCACGCGCAGGGCCTCAAGGTCGAGGTCCTGGCAGAAGTCGGTGCGCAGGCGGGTGAGGTCGCGGTAGAGGTAGCTGGCCTCCTGGTGGCCGTCGAGCTTCTTGACGAACTTGGGCGGAATGTCGTCCAGCCCGGCCCAGACCTCCTCCAGGGTGGTGCGCCCCTCCATGATTTGCCGGGCGGACTTGTCGCCGATGCCGGGCACGCCGGGTATGTTGTCCGACGAGTCGCCTATGAGGGCCTGGAAATCCGGCCAGGAGGCGGGCTCCAGCCCGGTGTCCTCGCGGAAGTCGTCCAGGGAGGTGATCTTTTCCTGCTTGGCGCCGGGGTCCCACATCCACACGGAGCGGTCCAGGCACTGCTTGAGATCCTTGTCCGCCCCCACGATGGCCACGGCGCGATCGCCCTTGAGGCGCTGGGCCAGGGAGGCGATGCAGTCGTCCGCCTCGCCGCCCTCGGCCACGTGGACGGTGAAGCCCAGAAGTCCGGCCGCCTCCTTGATAGGCTCGATCTGCTTGATCATGTCCTCTGGGGTGGCGGCGCGCTTGGCCTTGTATTCGGGATAGAGGTCGGCCCGGAAGCCCCGTTCGCGCGGGTCCAGGAAGAATCCCGCGTAGGCGGGCTTTTCCTCGCGCAGAATTTTCAGGAGCATGCGCAGGGTGACGTACAGGGCGTTGGTGGGGAACCCCGTGGAGGTGCTCATGTCCCGGAAGGCGTAGTACCCCCGGTAGATGAAGGCGGAGCCGTCGATGAGGTAGACGGGGTCGGAATCGGGCCGGACGGTTTCCTTGAAGGGCATGGGCTAGTCGGCTTTGCTTTTGGATTCTTTCTTGGGCTTGGCCCGCTGCAGGCATTCCTTGATGCGCTTGGACTCGAAACGCTCGCAGAGCAGGTCCATGGGCTCGCGGTCTTGCTCTCCGAGATCTATCTCCGCCCGGGCCGCGCCCACGTGGCCGCCCGCGCTGCCCACGTCGGAAAAGAGGTCCTTGGCCATCTCGCCCACGTGCTGCTTGATGCCGTCGCCCCGGAATATGACCGAGAGGGTGTCCTTGCAGGTGCCCGCCACGGCGGTCCAGTTGATCTCGTGCACGTGCAGGAAGAAGTCGGCCAGGATGACCAGGATGTCCGGATTGTCCACTTCCCCGAGATAGACAAAGGCCCCGTGGTCAAGAATTTCCACCTTGTCCAGAGCCTCGCGGAAGTAGTCCAGCCATTCCAGACGGTATTCGCTGCGGACGATCTTCTTAAGGATGAGGTTGTTGGCGAACTTGGAGAGGTAGCGGAAGGCGCGGACGTCTATGTCGATGAAGTCGCGCTCAAAGGATTGTGTATCGGACTTGATTCCGTAGAGCAGGGAGGTGGCCAGGTAGGAAGCGGGCTCGATGTTGAGGTTGTAGAGGTATTCCAGGAGCAGGGTGGAGCAGGCCCCGTATTCGGGCTTGATGTCCACGTAGGCCCCCGCCAGCCCGCCGCCGGAGGCCACGGGGTGGTGGTCGATGACGATGGAGAAGCGGTAGTGCTCGAAGGCCGGGTTGTGGGCGGGCTGGGAGTCCACGATGGCGTAGTGGTCGTACTCCGAGGCCAGCTTCTGGGTGAGCTTGGTGGTGGGGATGCGGAGGTACTTGATCATGGCCAGGTTGTCCGGCCGCTTTACCTCGTTGATCTGGGCGATGCCCACCTCGGCCACCCGCCGCTGCATGATGCGCCGCAACGCCATGGCCGAGGCCAGGGCATCCGGGTCGGCGTTGATGCATATGAGCCACTTCTGGTCCTTGTCGAACAGGCCGAGGAGCTGTTCGAGCTGGTCGTCGAGCTGTCGGAAATAAGCCATGCGATCCCCTTATTTCAGGCGCAGCGGCAATCCGGCCGCCACCAGAACGACCTCGTCGGCGCGCGCCGCCAGGCGTTTGTTTAGCCCGCCGAGCGTACGCACGAAGCGCCGGGTGAGGCCGTCTCCCCCCACAGGGCACAGCCCCGCCTCCTGGCTGACCAGGATGAGCCGCCGGTTCCCGGCCTCGTGCAGGGGCAGCGCCGGGGGGCTCCGGCGTCCGGCCCGCGGGAGTCCCCACATTCCATGATGCAGGAATACACCCAGAAATCAAGGCCCTCCACCAGCACGGCGGCGTGGTCCGCCAGGGCGCGGGAGACCGCTTCGGGCAGGTCGGCCCCGGACGCCTCGATGACCGGCAGGCCGGGGTCGCGGGAGCGCTTGTGGTCGAGGATGCGGCGGCGGAAGGAGTTGTCGCGGGCCAGTCCGGTGGCCACCACGGCGCGGGGGCCGGGCGCGCTTTCCAACAGGTCCAGGGCGTGGTCGGATTTGCCGCTGGCCTGTCCGCCCAGCACCAAGGTTATCACCGGCCGCCCCGCTCGGTCATTATCCCGTAAAGGGCTTCCAGGGAGAGAATGAGGCGCTCGGGGTCGAATACCTCAGCCATGACCACCGTGTCCGGCCCCATCTTGTCCAGGATGAGGCGCACCAGCCGGCGGCCCTCGGCGTCAAGCTCGTTGAGCGCCAGGTGCTCGCCGTCAGGGCCGGGGGCGGAGAGGTGGACCAGCTTGACCCGGTTCCACAGCCTGGGCAGTTCCACCAGCCGCTCCTGGCCGTAGAGGAGCAGGTGCCCCAGGTCCAGGCAGAGGTTCAGTCCCAGGTAGCGGATGTCGCACCAGTATTCCAGCGGGTCGAATTCCTTGGTGTTCTCCAGGAGCACCCGATCGGGTTTGATGCCCTTGTTGATGAAGCGGAAGGCCACCTCGTCCAGCAGCTTGGAGACCGGCGGGGGATGGAGCACGTAGCCCCAGGGCTGCAGATAGGCGGTCTTTTCAACAAGGCAGTCGATGACGTCGCCCACGGCCAGCATGCCCTCGGACCAGGGCAGGTCCAGGGGCATGTGCATGTGGTAGCGAAGGCCCAGCTCCACCAGTTCGGGGGGCAGGTCGTCCGGTCCGTAGTCCATGCAGGCTTGGGATTCGAACATGGTCAGCCCCACCTCGTTGAAGGTGAAGCCCAGGCGGCGGCAGTTGTCCGCCACGGTGCCGGGCCAGACCCAGGAGGGCACGGCCAGGCGGAAGGGAAATTCGTCCGGGCGGCGCATCTCCGCCGGAAGGGTGTCGTAGGCCATAATGGTTTTAACCTCGGGAGCCGATCAAATTAGCAGGGGCCGGCGAGGGCCGCAACGGTGGGTGGTCCGGGAAGTTTAGGCATGCAAATTGCTTGGTCGGTTTGCAGGGAATACAACCCAACAGGCGGGAGGGGAACCCCGCCGGGGGAGGCGGCCATGGGCCACTTTACAGATAGAATCCGGCATCGCTTCAATCCCCTGCACGTGTACTGCAGGCTCAAGGACATGGGCCTGACCAGCGTGCGGGCCAGGAGATGGTGCGCGGTGTACGAGCGCTGGCTCTACAACGTGATGCATTAGGCAGAGGGCTGGCGGCGTCAGAGCAGGCCGATCTGTTTCTCCTTCCTGACACGTCTGGGTGCGAGGGAGATGGAACGCAATTCGGCTTCGGGAAGCGGGGAAAGAAAACGCGAAGGGGCCAGCCGCAGGGTGCGGCCGTAGATGCGCCGCTCCGAGGCGCGGCTGAGGTGCAAAAGCCGCCGCGCCCGGGTGAGACCAACATAGAAAAGCCGCCGTTCCTCGGCCTCGTCCTGGGTTTCCGGCCCGGCCTTGCCAGTGAGGAAGTCCGCTCCCGCGAAGGGAAGCACCCCGTCCTCCAGCCCCGCCAGAAAGACCGCTTCGAACTCCAGCCCCTTGGCCGCGTGCAGGCTCATGATCTGCACCTTCTCGGCCTTCTCGGAAATGTTTTCCAACTCGCTGCGCAGGTTCACCCAGTTGAGCAGGCCGGTCCAACCGCCGTGCTCCTCGAAGGCGCGGGTCAGCTCGCGGAAGTCGCGTCCCTTGAAGAACATGCGGTCGAAGGGCCGCACGTCCTCCAGATAGGCGGAAAGCCCCAACGGGCCCTGGGCCAGCACGCGTTCCGGCACCTCGGGCATGGGGTCGGCTTCCTCGCCCGGATCGGCCGGGACGGGGCCGCCGGTCATGCCCAGGAACCCGGCCGCCGTGCGCAGGATGGCCGCCACCCTCGGCTCCCGCCAGAAGGCCTCGGCCTCGGGCACGGAGGCGGGCACGCCCAGGCGGTCCAGGGTGCGCTTGATGGGCGGGATGAGGGCCTTGAGCCGCACCAGCACGGCCACGTCGCCCGGGGAGAGGGCTTCCTCGTCGCCCTGGTGCAGGGTGGAGGAGGTGGAGCCCAGCAGGGCGCGGATGCGCTCGCCGATCCAGGAGACCTCGCGCTCGGCGTCGGGAGCCGCGAAGAGCAGGGCCTCGCCGCTCTCGGGCAGGGTGGGCTCCAGCGGGTCGCGCCCTGGGGTGAGCGGATGGGCCAGGCGCAGCACCCGCGGCGGGGAGCGGTAGTTGGCCAGCAGCCGGATGACGGTCAGCGAGGGCCACAGGCCGTGCAGATACCCGCGCACGTCGCCTGAAGCGCCCCGGAAGCCGTAGATGGACTGGTCCGGATCGCCGATGGCGAAGAAGCCGCGCCCCCCTGGGCCGGCCAGGGCGGTGGCCACGGCAAGCTGCAATGGGGTCAGGTCCTGCGCCTCGTCCACCAGCACCTGGGTGGATGGGTTGGAGTAGATGCCGGACTCGATCTGCTCCAGCCAGAACTCCAACAAATCCTGGTAGTCCACCAGGTTCCACGATTCCTTCTTCTTGGTGTAGCGGCGGGCCGCCTCGGCCAATTCTCCGGGCACCGGCTGGCGTCGTTCCCGGGCAAGCTCAAGGGTGGCGAAGGCCTGCTTGAGCCGCGCTCCGGACAAATCGGGGGCGCCCTCGGCGAAAACGCGCAGGGCGGCCTCGTCGTCCATGACCACCGGGGCCTCGCCGTAGGCGTCGCGCCAGACCTCGAAGGCCAGGGCGTGCAGGGTGTCCGCCCTGGGCGGGGCGGAGTCGCCCCCCAGGGAAGCGCCCAGGCGGCGGCGCATGGACTCGGCCGCCCGGCGGGTGAAGGTCAGGCAGAGGATCTGCCGCGAGGGCACGCCGGCGTCCAGCAGGGAGGCCACCCGGGCCATGAGGGTCTGGGTCTTGCCAGTGCCCGGCCCGGCCTCCACCAGCACCGGCCCGGGCCCGGCCTCGGCCGCCTCGCGCTGCTCGGGATTGAGGCTGACCATGCCGCAGGCCTCGCCTTCTCCGGCGTTGGCCGGGGCGAAGGGCGTCAACGGCGATTCGGCGGGCCTTTCCGTGTCGGGCGCGGAGGCCACCAGGAAGCGGCCCTGGCGCATCTCCCGCTTTTCCGCCTCGGTAAAGACGTGGATGACCCCGAATCGTCCGTCGAAGCCGGGGTCGCGGAAGACCCTTCCGGCCCGCATGCGCTCCACCGCCTCGCCCAGCAGGGGATGGACCTTGGCCAGTTCCTCTTTGGGAGCCTCGGCCAGAGCGGCCATTTCCGAACCCACCCGGCTCACGGCGCGGGTGTAAAGATTTTTGACTTTCTTGGTCTTGGCCCCGCAGCCGAGGATTTCCGCCAGCATCTCGTCCAGGGGAATGAAGGAGTCGTAGCCGGGCTGGGTGCGCGGCTGGCCGGGCTGCTCGCGGTCGGCCAGCTCCATGACGCGGTGCAGCACGCCGAGGGTCAACGGCTTGTTGCAAACCGGGCACAGTCCGCCCCGCGACAGGGCTTCCCTGGGCTCCAGCACCACATCGCAGGCGCGGTGGCCGTCCAGGTGGTACTTGCCCTCCTCGGGGAAGAATTCGTAGGTGCCCAGGAAGGCGTTGCCCAGCCCCTCGCCGCGCAGGGCGCGGTAGACGGTTTCGTAGGAGACCTCGCCTCGGAAGATGTTGGCCTCGCGCCCCAGCTTCTCGCCGGAGTGGGCGTCGGAGTTGGAAACCATGCGGAAACGGTCCAGGGCGGACAGCATGCGGTTCATGTCCGGGTCGGAGGACAGCCCGGTCTCCAGGGCGAAAATCTCGTTGGACAGTTCGCCGAAGCATTCCTCGATGGTGTCGAAGCCGGAACGTGAGCCGAAAAGGGAGAACCAGGGCGTCCAGATGTGGGCGGGGACCAGGAAGGCCATGGGGTCCAGCTCGAGCACCATCTCCAGCAGGTGCCGCGCGTCCAGGCCCAGGATGGGGCGGCCGTCCGAGGCAAGGTTGCCCACCTGCTCAAGCCGCTGGTTGAGCTTTTCCGCGGCCTCGAAGGTGGGCACGTAGACCAGGTTGTGGATTTTGCGGACTTTGCCCCCGCGCTTGTAGATGGAGGAAATCTCCGCCTGCAGCATGAAGCGGGTGCGTCCCGGGGGCAGCCAGCCGTCCAGCCAGGAAATCTCGCGGCCCAGGCCCTGGTCGGTACGGGGGACCAGCAGGCCGGATCCGTCCTCCACCAGCGCCTCGCGCAGCTCCTCCAGCCAACCGGGGTGGGTGAAGTCGCCCGTGCCCAGCACGTCCAGCCCTTTGACCAGCCCCCAGGCCGCCAGATGGCGCGGGGTCAGGGCCTTGGAGGTGGCGCGGGAGTGGCGCGAATGGATGTGCAGGTCTGCCCGGAATTGATCCATGCGAAAGCCGCTCAGGTGTTGCCGAAGGTTTGCGGAACACGCCGGTGTCGCCGGGGTGTGGCCCGGAAAACCGCCGGATGCGCCGCGTTGTGGGGACCGTACTCGTTATGCCGCCAAAAAAACTCAGCCGGGAACGATGCGGGCGGCTCCCCGGAACCAACCGCCATGTCTGAAAAATCTTCCACTCTGTGTACGGTTTCCTTACACTTCCAGGGGATATGGAGAAACGTGGCCACGCCGCGCATGTTCTTCCCGTGAAGTGAAACCCTTATCCCCGCCCGGCGGACGGGTCAACCGCGGCGCAGTCCGCCGGGTCTCCGGCCAGCTTGTCCAGGCAGTGCGGCACGGCTGGCAGGATGGCCTCAAGGTTCTCGCCCACGCCCTTGGGCGAGCCGGGCAGGTTGACCACCAGGCTGGAACCCAGGGAGCCGCAGACCGCCCGGGACAGGGCGCCGTGCGGGGTCTTTTCCAGGGAGGCGGCGGTCATGGCTCGCTCCAGACCGGGGAAGCGCTTCTCAATGACGCCCAGGGTGGCCTCCGGAGTGTGGTCGCTGGGCGCGGGGCCGGTGCCGCCGCAGGTCAGCACCAGGTCGAAGCCCTGCGACAGGCACAAATCCATGAGCAGGGCAGCCAAGCCGCGCGGTTCATCCGGTAGCAGAAAACCCCTGGTCAAGGCCAGCTCCAGCCGCTGCCCGGCCAACTCGGCGATGAGCGGCCCGGCGGTGTCCTCCCGCTCGCCGCGCGCGCCTTTGTCGGACAACGTCACCCAGGCCAGGGCCCAGCCCGCCCGGCAGGGGGAGAGGTCCAGGCCGCCGTCCAGGGTGATGGGCTGGAGGGTGCGCAGCAGCCGGGTCGGGGCGGTCCCTTCGCCCGCGGGCCAGTTGACGGCTCCCTCCACCCGCATGAGCGGGCGGTCTCCCATGGACAGCACGGTTCCGGCTCGCAGTTCCGGGGCGGGCGGGGCGCAGCGCAAAAGCGGCAGGGGCAGGCCTTCCGGCCGGCGGGGGCCCAGCAGGCACAGGTCGCCCGCGTCCAGGGCCAGTCCGCTGGGCGTATCCACGGTGATGTCGGTCATGTCCTGTCCTCGCTGAAGGTGTGGCGCGCCAGCACGGCGTGCAGGAATTCCTCGCGGGCCTTGCCCCCGGCCAGCACGTGCTCGTCCGCCACGGGCAGCCCCTCGAAGGCGGCCAGGAACATTTTGGCGAAGAGGCCGAAGGATTCCCCGCAGGCCCGGCCGGTCTCCCGGTCGAAGACGGGGATGCGGCGGCAGACGGCGCAGGAGGGGGAGCGCGACTTGAGCAGCGCGCCGCACACCGGCAGGCCGCACAGCCGCCTTATCTGGGCGCGCATGACGCGGGTCAGGGCGAAGGTGTGGTCCTCGCCGTTCCGGTCGATGGCCCGGGGCGAGAGGGGGGAGTCGAAGAGATCCATGGGCTGTCGGGGCACGGGCAGCCCGGCCTCCACCTCCGGGCAAAAGGGCAGCGGGGTGAAGTGTTCGGTGACGAACTCCCACAGGCCGGGGTGGAACACGCTTCGGCCGTCGTAGCGGACGTTTTCGCCCGCCAGGCAGGCGCTGACGCAGAGCAAGGGTTTGTCCATGTGGCTCCCCTCCAGGTTGCCGTCAGGAAATGAGCACGGCGAAGATGCCGGTGATGAAAATGCCGTCGAAGGTGCCCGCGCCGCCGATGGAGAGCAGGGGGGCCTCGAGCTGCTCCATGGTCTTGGGGTTGAGGATGTGCAGGACGTCCGCGCCCAGCAGGGTGCCGGTGACGCCCGCGATGTAGGCGTAGGCCGGGGCCTGCTCCGGTCCGGCCAGGGTGAGGGCGCTGAGGGCCGCCACCAGGGGGGGCACCAGCAGGGGCACGCCCAGTCCCACGCCCTGCACCGGTCGGGTCAGCACATAGCACACGGCCGTGACTGCGGCCACGCAGAGCAGCAGCGGCAGGGAGACCCCCACGCGCATGAGCAGGAAGGCGGACAAAAAGCAGGGGATGAGGCAGCCCCCGAAGTTCACCGCCACCCACTGTTCCTTGGTCTCGCCTTCCTCGCAGCGCACCCAGGGGCCGGAGTGGCGTTTGAGCATGGCTTGCAGGTCCGGTTTGCAGACCCGCACCCGGCGGCCTGTGGAGAAGAGGGGGATGTTGATGCCGCCGCCGAAAAGGATGGCCAGCAGCAGCAGGAAGGCGGTGTTGGTGTCCAGGCCCAGCTTCTGGAAGGCCAGGGTGATGGCCCCCACCTGGATGAGGGCGAAGAGGAAGGCCACGATGACCAGGGCCAGCACGATGGCCGCCTTGGCCAGGGGCATGTGGTAGTTGGGGCCGTTGCGCATCGATTCTCCTTTGGTGGGGAGAATCTACACGCAAGGTTGCCCCGAGTTCAAGAAAGGGTCACTATCGCGCCCGGTGAAATTTCCCGGAAAAGGAGACGGCATGAAGGGCATCATACTGGCCGGTGGCTCCGGCACGCGGCTCTATCCCATCACCTACGGCGTCTGCAAGCAGCTGCTGCCGGTCTACGACAAGCCAATGATCTACTATCCCCTCTCGGTGCTCATGCTGGCGGGCATCCGCGAGGTGCTCATCATCTCCACCCCGCAGGACCTGCCCCGCTTCGAGGCCATGCTGGGCGACGGCTCGCGGCTGGGCATGTCCTTCTCCTACAAGGAGCAGCCCGAGCCCGAGGGGCTGGCCCAGGCCTTCATCCTGGGCGAGGAGTTCATCGGCGGGGAACCGGTATGCCTGGTGCTGGGCGATAACATCTTCCACGGCCACGGATTGTCCGAGAAGCTGCGCCGCTGCGCGGAGCTGGAAAAGGGCGGGGTGGTCTTCGGCTACAAGGTGCGCGACCCCGAGCGGTACGGCGTGGTGGAGTTCGACGGCCAGCACCGCGTGGTCAGCATCGAGGAGAAGCCCGAACGGCCCAAGTCCCGCTACGCCGTCACCGGGCTGTACTTCTACGACGCTGGCGTGGTGGACATCGCCAAGGGGCTGGGCAAGTCCGCCCGGGGCGAATACGAGATCACCGACGTGAACAACGCCTATCTCAGGCGCGGCGACCTGAACGTGGAGTTTCTGGGCCGGGGCTTCGCCTGGCTGGACACCGGCACCTTCGAGTCGTTGCACCAGGCCGGGTCCTTCGTGCAGGTCATCCAGCAGCGGCAGGACGTGGTGGTGGCCTGCATCGAGGAGATAGCCTACCGCATGGGCTTCATCGGCCTGGAGCAGCTGGACCGCCTGGGCGCGGAGCTGCGGAAGAACACCTACGGGGCCTACATCCGGGAAGTGGTGCGGGAGGAACGGGGCTAGCCCGCAGCCGCGATTCGGGAGCGGGCCGGGGGCTCACCGTTTTCGCGCCCGCTCCAGCTCCGCCCGCATGTCGCCCGCCAGCCGCTCCAGCGCGCCCGCCTCGGCCACGTCCGCTGTGCGGCGCAGCACGGCCAGGGTGGAGGCGGCCCGGTCATGCCGCCCCGCGTCCAGGTGGTGCCGGAACAGTTCGTAGGCCGCGCGGCTGACCGGCTTGACCGCCATGGAGCGGCGGATGGCCTCCATAGCCTTGGCCGGTCGCCCCAGCACCCTGCGGCAGGCCGCCGCCAGGGCCCATGCCTGGGCCGACTGGAAGCGAGTGGCCGCTACACTGGCCTCCCGCTCCGCCTCAATGACGTTGTTTTTCCGCAGCAAACCCTCGGCGCGCGCCAAAGCCTCCCCCTCGCTCTCCCGCCGTGCGGCCACCGCCTTCGCGGCCAGCTCAAGCGCCGCCGCGGGCCGCATGGCCCGGGCCACCGCCTCGGCGAAGGGCTCGGCGGTCATGTCCGTGCGCACGGCCGTGCGCGCCTGCTCATAGAACAGGTCGTACTTTTTGGGGGCGGAATAGTCCGCAGGTCCACGGGCCAGCTTTTCCTCGTACTCCCGCTGGGAGCGGAAAAAGTAGTGGTGGACCCGCAGCCGGTCGGCCTTGAAGGGGCTGAAGGCGTCGAACAGGGGCGTGCCCTCCTCGTCCACGCAGTGCCAGCCGGGCCGGAAGGTGAAGTGGTGGGCGGTGTTGGGCGCGGCCACCCGGTCCGGCCGGACGATGGATTTGACGTGGAGGTTGAAGGTGTGGGCCAGGGGCCAGCGCTGGGTGTACCGCTTGAGTTGCAGGCCGCCCGGCCGGGTGAGATGCCCCTCGGATCCGAAGCAGACCCAGTTGGCCCCCAGGCCGCCGTATCCGTCGTAGTCGGCCAGCAGGCGGGGCAGGTCGGGCGGGTCCAGGGGAATGAGGAACTCGTCGGCGTCGATGAAGGCCAGCCACCTGGCCCTGGGGCCGAACTCCTCCAGGCACCCGGCGTAGACGTCCAGCTGCCGGTTGCGGCCGCGAATCTCGCGCACGTGGCAGGCCCCGGCCTCCACCAGGTCGGCCAGGGTCTCGGCCACTGGCACGGCGGATTCGTTGTCGTAGACGATGAGGCGCTCGGCCCCGAGCAGCAGGTGGTGCAGGGCCCATTCGCGCAGGGTGGCGGTCTCGTCGCGGACGATGGCGCAGACGGCGAGGCAGTCCATGGCTGGTTCCATCCTGCCCAGGCTGATAGCCCGTTTTCCCCGCCCGGGGCAAACAGAAATGGCCGGGGGAGGACATCAGCGGCGCGAAAGAGGTACGGTGGCGGGAGCGAACCCATCCGCTGAAAAGGAGCCAAGCCATGAGCAAAGCCATTGTCATGCACGGGACGGGCGGGCCGGAGGTGCTGCTCTGGGAGGACTTCGACCCGGGCCAGCCCGGACCGGGCGAGGCCCTGCTGCGGCAGGAGGCCGTGGGCCTGAACTTCATCGACGTCTACCACCGCAACGGGCTGTATCCGCTGCCTTCGCTGCCCGCCGTCATCGGCATGGAGGGCGCCGGCGTGGTGGAGGCGGTGGGCGAGGGCGTGGACGAGGTCGCCGTGGGCGACCGCGTGGCCTACGCCGGACTGCCCCCCGGGGCCTACGCCCAGGCGCGACTTATTCCGGCGCACCGGCTGGTGAAGCTGCCCGAATCCATCCCCACGCGGGACGCCGCGGGAATGATGCTGCAGGGCATGACCGCCCGCTATCTGCTCAAGGGCTGCTACCCGGTGGGGAAGGGCACCACCATGCTGCTCACCGCGGCCGCGGGCGGGGTGGGGTCCATCGTCTGCCAGTGGGCCGCCAGCCTCGGGGCCACGGTCATCGGGCTGGTCGGCTCCAAGGAGAAGGCGGAGGTCGCCCGGAAAAACGGTTGCGCCCATCCCGTGCTCTACCGCGAACTGGACTTCGGGGAGGCGGTGCGGGAGATCACCGGCGGCCGGGGTGTGGACGTGGCTTACGACTCGGTGGGCAAGGCGACCTTCGATACCTCGCTGAACTGCCTGCGGCCCATGGGCACCATGGTCACTTTCGGCCAGTCCTCCGGCCCGGTGGAGCCGCTGGATCTTTCCCGGCTGGCGGCCGGGGGGTCGCTCTTTCTCACCCGTCCCATCCTCATGGACTACACCAAGGCGCGAGAGGACCTGCTGGCCCACGCCCATGACCTCTTCGACATGGTGGAGTCCGGCGCGGTGCGGATTCCCATCATGCAGGAGTACCCCCTGCACGAGGCGGCCAGGGCGCATGAAGACCTGGAAGGGCGGAGGACCACCGGCAGCACGGTGCTCATTCCCTGATCGGCCGTCGGGCTAATCCGGCGAAGGGCAAAAAAAAGCCCGGCATTACGCCGGGCTTGGAAAGGTCGATAGGCGTGGACGGTCTAGTGGTGGTCGTGCTCGTTCTTGATGTTGTTGTGGATTCGGATTCCGGCCATGGTCACCATCCAGACAAGATAGATGAAGATGAGGCTGACGCCGATGGTGCCGGGCAGCGTGGAGTGGGTCATGTCCGTGACCAGCTTGAAGATGGTGTCGATGCCGTAGTCCATGGCTCCTCCTGATCTGGGTATGGCCTGGCCGCCCGGAAAAGCCGGGCGATCCATGTGAATCCCTTGTCAAGAGGACTTTTCCCTCAAATCCCCCTGGCTGTCAAGGGCTGTGGGCGGATTCGGCGCGGCGCGGCGGTCGTTTGGGCGGCCGCGTGCCCACAAACACCCCCAGCAGGGCCAGCAGCCCGCCCGCGAAGGCCATGGGGGCGGGCAGCTCCCCCAGCCAGACCCAGGCGATGGCCACGGTCATGAGCGGCATGGCGTACTGGGTGACGATGACCTTGCCAACGGGCAGGCGGGAGATGGCGAAGGTCCAGGTGGCGTAGGCGATGGCCGAGGGGAAGATGCCCAAGTAGACCACCGCCCAGGTGGCCGGGGCGGGCGCGGCGGCCACGGCCTCCCCAAGCCCGGGCAGGAAGAGCAGCATGGGCAGGGTGCCGCCCCACATGGCGTAGATGGTGTAGTGCACCGCCCGGTAGACGTCGAGCTTGGGCTTTTGCAGCACGAAGAAGAGGGACTCGGACAGGGCCGCCGCCAGCACCCACAGCGCGCCCGTGTCGAAGGCCGCCCCGCCGCCCTCGGCCCAGGCGATGAGGCCGATGCCGCAGACCGAGACCCCGATGCCCGCCAGCACCCGCCGGGTGAGCGGCTCGGCCAGCAGCAGGGCGGCCAGCAGCACGGAAAAGACCGGGATGAAGCCGATGATGAAGCAGGCCGAACCCGCGGAGACGGTCTGCTCGCCGATGTTTAGGCAGACGTGGTAGCCGAAGTACCCCAAAAAGCCGTGCAGCAGTATGTGCGGCACGTCCGCCAAGCGGGGGAGGGGCAGGCGGAAGTAGGCGGCCAGGGGGACGAGGGCGGCCGAGGCCACCAGAAAGCGCAGCAGCGCTAGGTGTCCGGGCGAATAGGCCTCCAGCCCGGCGCGGATGCCCGCGAAGGCCGAGGCCCAGCAGACGAGGGTGATGGCCAGGGCCAGGGTTGTCGCCGGGGTGAATCGCTGCTGCATGGCCGCCTCCCGCGGCCGGTGCGCCGCGAGGGGGGCTTGTTACGTTCAGTTCCTGCGGTTGTAAAGCGTCAGGCCCGCCAGGGCGCCGACCAGCATGCCCAGAAACAGCCCGCGTTGTATGGTCAGGACAAACATTCCGGCCAAAACGCCCAGGGCGCCGCCGATGAGGATGCCGCGGGCGACGAAGTCGAGGATGGTCTTTGGTTTGCTCATGAGATGCGTCCGATTTCGGGGTCGTCGTTGGTGGAAAGGAGCCAGGAGTCGAGTTCCTCCGCCTGGGCGGAGGTCATGTTCACGAACGCGACGCCGATGCCTGGGATGGCCTGCCGTACGCCCCAAGGCTGCCGCCAGCGCACGGAGACCTCGATGGGCGTGCCGTCGCTCAGCTCGGACACGCGAAGCCAGAGCCGCTCGACCTGGAGGCAGTCGTCGCAAGTGGAGATGAAGCAGCCGCCCGGGGAGACGTTGGTGGTCACGGCGCGCACGGGGTTGTCCATGTCCGGCGAGCGGGAAACCAGAACGTTGAAGTGGACGTCGTCACGCCCGGCGGCGCGCAGGGTGCGCGGCGCGAAGGCGTCCGCCTCCAGGGCCAGGAAGTCGCGGAGGATATCCGTGCCTGGGCCCACCCGGCCGTGGAAGAGGCCGTGAATGGTCTGCTCTGTGTCGTCGAAGCGCAGGCGCAGCACGGGGAAGTGTTCCAGCAGGTAGTGCAGCAGGCGCTTTTCACCGGGCGGGGCTTTGACCAGGGTGGGGACATCCACCAGCAGGCCGCTGACCGGGGTCTCGGCCAACAAGCCGCGCATCTCTCCCAGGTCCTCAACTGTGGAGAAGGCGGCCCCGAGTGTCTCCAGGGCCGATAGGTAAGCCAGCCGGGCCGGTCCGTCCTCGGCCACCAGGACCACCCTGTGCCGCCTTGCGGCCGCATCGTTCCGTGTTCCGGAAGCGCCCATGGGCCATGTGTAGTCCATTCTGATTGCCCGGGCAAGGCGTGCCCGCCTGGTTAAATCCCAAGGTGCCGGAATGTCGTGGTTTTGCTCGAGTGGGGGGGCGGAGAACCAAGGCGGACAGAGGGCGCCGCGAGGTACGGGCAGCCATGGGCATGTGAATTTCCCCATGAACTCCGGGAATTGGTTTGACAAGACGTGGCGCGCACGGCAGGACTACTGGTGAAATTGGGTTCAAGGTAGGCAGAGGCGATACCGCCTCAAACTTTCCATACCGCCCAAGGAAGGAGGAACAACATGTTCAGCAAGGCCCAGTTTGTCGAGGAACTCCGCAACACCCTGCCCGACGTATTCCCCACCAAGGCCAGCGCGGAGAAGGCGTTCGACGCCTTCTGCAACATCCTGGTGAAAGGCGTCTCCAGCGACGAGACCGTGCGGCTCCCCAACGTGGGCACCTTCTCGCTGAAGCTGCGCGCCCGCCGGACCGGCCGCAATCCCCAGACCGGCGAGCAGATCACCATCCCCGCCAAGCGGATCGTCAAATTCAATTCGTCCAAGGGACTCGACGAGGTGCTGAACAAGTAGTTCTTCCGCCCGTGCGAAAGCGAAGGGCCGGGCGGCATGATGCCGCCCGGCCCTTTTTCGTCTGGGCGGGTCGCGCCGGCTTTATTGGCCGTTGAGGGCGAAGTTGCGCTCGCCCATGGAGACATAGAGGCGGGCCATGGCCTTCTGGTAGTCGGCCAGGGCGGTGGAGAGCTGGCTCTCGGCGTCGCTGACCCGTTCCTGGGCGTCCAGCACGTCCGTGTTGGTGCCCACCTGGGCTTGGTAGCGGGCCACGGCCATGCGGTAGCCCTCCCGGGCCGCCTCCAGCGACTTGCGGGCCACGGAGATGCGGTCGGCCGCTTCCTGCAGGTCCAGGCGGTTGCGCTTGACCTCGAAGGAGGCGTCCAGGCGGGTGTTGGCCAGTTCGCTCTCCAGCGCGCCCACCTGCTCCTTGGTTTCGCGGTAGGCGAAATAGTTCTCGCCCATCTCGAAAAAGGTCCAGCGGGCGTTGGCCCCGATGGACCATTCGGAATACTGCGTTTCGTTGACTTGGTCGCCCTGGGCGGCCGGGGTCATGCCGAACTGGGAGTAGTCGTAAGTGCCCTCGAGCTTGGGGTAGAACTCCGAGGCGGCGATCTTGACGTCCTTGCGGGCGATGGAGACGGCCTTGCGGGCGATGTCCAGGTCCGGCCGCTGGCGGTAGGCCCGGGCCAGACAGTCGGTCAGGCTCAGTTGGAAGGGCCGGTAGGTCAGCTCGCCGTCGTAGGCGGTGGCCTTTTCCAGGGGCAGGCCGATGAGGGTGTTCAGCCGGGCCATCTGGGTGTCAACGGTGTTTTTGTCCGTGAGCAGCTCCTGCTCGGCTGTGGCCAGGTCAACCTCCGCCTGCAGCACGTCCAGCTTGGGGCGCAGGCCCACGTCGTAGAAGGCGCTGGTGACTTGCAGCTGCGACTGCAGCCTGGCCACGGAGTCCTGGGAGTTCTTCACGTCCATGCGCGCCTTGAGCAGGTCCAGGAAGTTTGTCTGCACGGTTTCGATGAGTTGCAGCTCGGCCTGGTCCAGCTGGGCCTGGGCCTGCTCCTCGGACAGGGCGGCCCGCTGGTAGCTGGAAAGCAACCTGAAGCCCTGAAAGATGGGCTGGGTGATGTTGAAGGTGAAGGTCCAGCGGTTCTGGGAGCCGGTGGGGATGTTGGCCACGGTGGGCTCTCGTCCCTGGTGCTCGAAGGCGTACCCCGCGGTGAAGTCCGGCCCCAGGGCGGAGCGGGCGCTCTTGCTGCCGTACTGGCGGCTGGAGAGCTGGGCCCGCGCCTGGGATATCTGGGGGTTCAGCCGCAGACCGCGCCGCACCGTGCGGGAAAGGTCGAACGAACCGTCCGTTTCCCCTTCCTCGCCCGGCGGGGAGATGCCGCCGATGCCGGTGCTTGTTTCGGCCTGGGCCTCGGCGTGTTCCTCGGCCAGGGGCATGCCGTCCTGGGCCGCGGCCGGGCAGGCGAGAAGTACGAGAAGAAGAGCCAGGCAAGAGAGTGCGGCTTGCTGGAGAGTCTGCTGCATGAATAGTCCTCGCGGGGTCGGTGCCGCCGGCGGGAGCCAGCGAATCCGCAGAAAGGTAGCAAAAGCCGGGGGAAATGGAAATCTCCAAGTGGAGACAAAATTTTCCCATTACATCCGGCCCCTTGTGAGGAATTTTTGAATGTCACGCCCCCAGTAGGTAGGCTTCCCGCTTCTTCGCCCCGAAACGCAGGGCGTCCTGGGTGTCGTGCATGAAGATGTCCAACTGGCGCCGTTTGTCCTTGGCCATGAGGTCGTCGATGACGAATACGCCCTCGCCCTGAATGTAGACGCGCCGTCCGAAAACCCACCCCTGCTGGAAAAGGTCGCGCGATACGGCCACGATGCCGTGGCGCACCTTGTTGTTGGTGGCCGTCAGGGTGGGGGTGGAGTCGGTTTCCTGTTCGCGCGGGCTGTATGCCGTGACCGTGACCTTGCGCCGGCGGTTGGCCTGGTGGATGAGGCTTCGGTTGATGAAGGCCAGTTTGTGCAGCGTGACCACCGACTTGGCGTTCTCCTTGCTGGAGGCCCTGAGCAGGGCGAGTTCCTGGCGCAGTTCGTCGATGCGGTCGGCTTGGCTCTCGATTTGCCGCAGGCCCAGACCCAGGGTGGCGAACACGCCCAGCAGGGCGACTACAGCGATAAGACGTGTCAGCATGGCGGTACTCCTTTACTTCCTATCCCCAGCATGCGGACAAGGAACGCACATTGTCCTACTTTACCAGGAAAAAGACGTCTTGCAAGCACGGCAAGATTCACCAATCCTTCAGTTTTTTGCGGCATCCCCCCGAACCCCGCGAATGGCGGGGGGCGCTGGGCGCCATCTTTTTCACGCCCGCTCCGCCGGGTTCGCGGGGGGCGCTGTCAGCGCCGCGGGACGAGTGGGCCGGAATCGGCCCGTCCCGGGCGGTTGCCGGTTTGTGGTCCGGGGGCGTTGCATTACGGGTGGCGTGCGGCTATATTCTCCCTCTTTGTCTGCCAAGGAGTGAACGGTGTTCCGGATTCTGCTGTTTTTCCCCGTGCTTTTGGCGGCCCTCTGTCCGCCGCTCTCCGCTTCCGCCCAGGACGGGCGCCCCCCCGCCAGTGTGGTGGTGGACGAGGTACGCCGCGGCGATGTGGCCCCCACCAACCGCTTCGTCGGCTCGGTCTATTTCGGCGAGTCCTCCCAAGTGGCCAGCGAAGTGGCCGGGCGGGTGGAGTCCTACCACTTCGACCACGGCGGCCTTGTCGGCCAGGGCGATGTGCTGGCGCGCCTGAACACCGAGCTGCTGCGCAAGGAATTGGAAGCCAAGCGGGCCGAACTGGAACAGGCCCGTGTCAACCTGCGTCAGGCGGAGCTGGATTATCGCCGCCTGAAGCAACTTTTCGAGTCAGGTTCCGTTTCCCAGCAGGAATATGACGACAAGCGCTTCGCCAGGCTGGCCCTGCAGAGCAGGGTGGCCTCTCTGGAAGCCGAGGTCGCCCGGCTGGACGTGGAAATTTCCAAGGCGGTCATCCGCGCCCCCTTCGACGGCGTGGTCCTCTCCCGCGACGTGGCCAGGGGAGAGTGGCTGGACGTGGGCCAGGCCATTGGCGAAATCGGCCGCCACGACGTCATGCGCGTGGTGGTGGAGGTGCCCCAGGAGGTGCTGGCCCACCTGCCCGAAGACGGCACCGTGTCCGTGACCGTCGGCGGCAGGGAGCTCTCCGGCGAGAACCTGCGGCTGGCCCCCAAGGGCTCCATCTCCACCCGCACCTTCCCGGTGCATGTGGACGTGCCCAACCCCGGATTCCTGGCGGAGGGCATGGAGGCCGTGGTCAGCCTGCCCTCCGCCGGCATGCGGGAGAGCTTGCTGGTCCCACGCGACGCGGTCATCTCCGTGCGCGGCACCCTGGCGGTGTTCGCGGTGCGCGGAGGCAAGGCGGTCATGGTCCCGGTCGAGGTGGTCGGCTACCAGGGCATGTCCGCCGGCATCTCCCCCAAGGCGCCGCTGGAGCCGGGCGAGTCCGTGGTGGTCAAGGGCAACGAGCGGCTGCGACCCGACCAGCCGGTAAACCCCCAGCCCGTGCGGTAGCATGGATCCGGTAAGCTTTTCCGTACGCAACCCCGTCACCGTGCTGGTGGGGGTCATCCTGGTGGTCATGTTCGGCCTCATCGGCCTTTCCCGCATGCCCTACCAGCTGTCTCCGGACGTCACCGAGCCGGAGATCACTGTGGAGACCACCTGGCCCGGGGCCACGCCCTACGAGGTGGAGCGCGACATCATTGAGGAGCAGGAGGATGTGCTCAAGGGCATCCCCCGCCTGCGGGAGATGGTCTCGGAGTCCTACAACTCCCTGGGCACCATCACCCTGCGCTTCGAGGTGGGCACGGAGATCGACAACGCCCTGCTGCGCGTCTCCAACAAGCTGGAAGAGGTGCCCGAGTATCCGGACACCGCGGACAAGCCCATAATCCTGGCCACCGGCGCCAACACGTCCCCGGTCATCTGGACGC
Organism: Desulfohalovibrio reitneri; assembly: GCF_000711295.1. NCBI lineage: Bacteria > Pseudomonadati > Thermodesulfobacteriota > Desulfovibrionia > Desulfovibrionales > Desulfovibrionaceae > Desulfohalovibrio > Desulfohalovibrio reitneri. Next base: position 242,447 of record NZ_JOMJ01000004.1, read on the forward strand.
TGCTGCGCCCCCGCGAGGGCAACGAGCGGGACATCGCCACCTACAAGACCTTCTTTGAAAACGACGTCCGGCAGTACCTGGAGCGCGTGCCCGGCGTGGCCGACCTCTTCATCGGCGGCGGCACCGAGCGCGAGATGCACGTCATCGTGGACCCGGTGAAGCTGGCCGCCCACAACCTGACCATCGGCAAGCTCTCCTCCATCCTGCGCGCCGAGAACAGCAACGTGGCAGCGGGCAACATGGACCTCGGCCGCCGCGACTACCGCATCCGCACCACCGGCGACTTCCAGAGCCCCGAGGACATCCTCTCCGTGGTGGTGGACTCCACCGGCCAGCGCCGCATCACCGTGGGCGACCTGGGCACCGTGCGCTTTGGTTTCGAGAAAAAAGACACGGCCATGCTCCACAACGGGGAGCCGGCCATGGTGGTGGGCATCAAGCCCGAGCCGGGGGCCAACGTCCTGTCCATGACCAACGCCGCGGAAAAGGTGGTCAAAGAACTCAACGACGGCATTCTCAAGGACAACGACGTCAAGCTGGACTGGGTCTACGACCAGCGCCCCTACATCAACGGGGCCATCGACCTGGTGCAGCGGAACATCCTCATCGGCGCCATCCTGGCGGCCATCGTCCTGCTGCTTTTCCTGCGCTCCATCACAGCCACGGTCATCGTGGGCGTGGCCATCCCCATTTCCGTCATCGGCTCCTTCATTTTCCTCAACGCCCTTGGCCGCAATCTCAACGTGGTCTCCATGGCGGGCATCTCCTTCGCCGTGGGCATGTTGGTGGACAACGCCATCGTGGTGCTGGAGAACGTGGACCGACACCGTTCCATGGGCAAGGCCGCTCACAGGGCGGCCATCGACGGCACCCGCGAGGTGTGGGGCGCGGTGCTGGCCTCCACCCTGACCACCGTGGCAGTTTTCCTGCCCGTGGTCTTTATCGAGGAAGAGGCGGGACAGCTCTTCAAGGACATCGCCATCGCGGTGACATGCGCCATCTCCCTGTCCCTTTTCGTCTCGATCTCGGTCATCCCCATGCTCTCCTCCTTCCTTTTCCGGCTGGCCGGCAAAAAGGGCGGCGGGGAGAAGAACGGCAAGCCGCGCATCGGCCCGGTGGACCGGGCGGGCGAGCTCCTTGTCTCGGGCATCTCCGGGCTGGTCTCCCTGGCAATCCGCACCCCGCTTTCCCGGATAGCCACCATGGTGCTGCTCACCTCCCTGGCGGTGGGCCTCACCGTGGGGCTTTTCCCCAAGATGGAGTACCTGCCGCAAGGCAACCGCAACCTCATCATCAACGTGCTGGTGCCCCCGCCGGGGCTGTCCTACGAGGAGCGCAGCCAGATCGGCCACTCCATCTTCGACATGGCCGGGCCCTACTTCGGCGAGCCCAAGGACGGCTTCCCGGCCATCAAGCAGATGTTCTTCGTCTCCGGCACCCAGTTCAACATCTGCGGCGCCATCGCCAGGGACGAGAGCAGGGCGGCCGAGCTCATCCCGCTCTTCAACCGCTTTCTGGGCTCCATACCCGGCATCTTCGGCGTCTCCATCCAGGCCTCCATTTTCGAGCAGGGCATCGGCCAGGGCCGCACCATTTCCATCGATGTCTCCGGGCAGTCCATCGAGAGCATCGCCCAGGGCGCGGGCGGTCTCTTCGGCATGGTGCAAAAGAGTATCCCCGGCGCCCAGGTTCGCCCCGTGCCATCCCTGGAGCTGCTCTATCCCGAGGTGGTCTTCGAGCCCCTGCGCGACCGCGTTCGCGCCGCAGGGCTCTCCACCTCCGAGCTTGGACAGGCCGTGGACGTGCTCATGGACGGACGGCAGATCTCCGAATTCCGCGAGGTGGGACAGAAAACCATCGACCTTGTGCTGAAGGCCTCCCAGGAGGACGTGCCCACGCCCGAGGCCCTGTACGACCAGCTTGTGGCCACGCCGGAGGGAAGGGCCGTGCCCTTGTCTTCCCTGGCCTCCATAAAGCGGGACTACGGCATCTCCCAGATCCGCCACTTCGAGCGGCGGCGGACCATCACCCTGCAGGTCACTCCCCCCAGGGAAATGGCCCTGCAGGCGGCCATGGAAACCATCCAGGACGAGATTGTGCCCCAGGCCAGGCAGACCGGGATGCTGGAAGGCCTGCGGGTCTCCCTTTCCGGCGCGGCGGACAAGCTCACCACCACCCGCGTGGCCCTGCAGGACAACTTCCTGCTGGCCCTGGCCATCACCTACCTGCTCATGTCCGCCTTGTTCGGCAACTTCATCTACCCCTTCATCATCCTCTTCACCGTGCCCCTGGCCGCGGCCGGTGGATTCCTGGGACTGTGGCTGCAGAACGCCTTCCTCAAGCCCCAGCCCATGGACATCGTGACCATGCTCGGCTTCATCATCCTGGTGGGCGTGGTGGTCAACAACGCCATCCTCATCGTGCACCAAGCCCTCAACAACCTGCGCGATCACGGCATGGACCGCAGGCAGGCCGTCATGGAGTCCGTGCGCACGCGGCTGCGGCCCATCTACATGTCCGCGGCCACCTCCATCTTCGGCATGCTGCCCCTGGCCCTGGCCCCCGGACCCGGCTCGGAACTCTACCGGGGACTGGGCGCGGTTGTGCTGGGCGGCCTGGCCCTGTCCACCGTGTTCACCGTATTTGTCATCCCCTCTTTGCTGATGTTCTTCATTCGCATGGAGAAGCAGCCCGACGCGGAGGAGTAAATGGAAATCCTTGGCATTAGCGCCTCGCCGCGCAAAAACGGCAACAGCGACAAGATCCTGGCGGCCGCCCTGGAAGCGGCCGAGGGAGCGGGGGCGTCCACCCGCGCCGCGCACCTGCGCGATTACCGATTCGATTCCTGCACCGGCTGCGAAAAGTGCCGCCGCGACAAGATCTGTACCTGCATGGTGGACGGCATGACCACCCTCTATCCTCTCTTCCAGGAGGCAAAGGGGCTCCTGCTGGTCACGCCAGTGCACACTTACAACGTCACGGCCATGCTCAAGGCCTTCATCGACCGCCTTTACTGCTTCTACGACTTCACCAACGACCGCCCCCGGGGCTGGTCCTCCCGCCTGGCGGGCCAGAACCGCAAGGCCGCCCTGGCCTGCATCGGCGAACAGGCGGAAGAGGAAGACCTCGGCCTGGCCATGCCCGCCATGCGCCTGCCCCTCCTCTCCCACGACTACGAGATCGTGGCCGAACTCCCCGTCCTCAACCTTTTCGACGCCGGACGCGCTGCCAAACACCCGGAAATCATGAGCCAAGCCGCTGATATGGGCCGCAAATTGGCGGAAGCATTGAAGTAGGAAAGAAGGGAAGCTGGGAAGAAAGGGAAGATTTCGCCCTGCGGGCGACCAGGGGGCTGCGCGCCCCCTGGTCCCTGCGGCAAAGTAACTTTGCATGTGTTTCGCGGGTTGGCACACGGTGGTTCGCGAAAGTGGGAACCCCGGCGCATGGGTGATTGCGGAGGGCATCTACCCGGTAAAGCAAAGCTCCGCCGTTTGGCGACAGATGCGTTGGACGCGAAATTGGGCAGTACACCCCCTTTTCCCACTGCCCTGCACAACACCCCCGTCAGCCATCGTGCATTCCCCTCCACCACTCTTCCCACACCAAAAAAATGGCGCTGGAAACCGACGGTTTCCAGCGCCATTTTCAGTGATATAATTTCGCTTTCCTACAGGATTTGGCTGAGGAAGAGTTTGGTGCGTTCGTGTTCCGGGGTTTGGAAGAAGTGTTCCGGGGTGCCGGTTTCCAGGATGCGTCCCATGTCCATAAACAGGACGCGGTCGGCCACTTCGCGGGCGAAGCCCATCTCGTGGGTGACAACGACCATGGTCATGCCTTCCTTGGCCAGGGTTTTCATGACGTCCAGCACTTCGCCGACCATTTCCGGGTCAAGGGCGGAAGTGGGTTCGTCGAAGAGCATGACTTTTGGGGTCATGGCCAGGGAGCGGGCGATGGCCACGCGCTGCTGCTGTCCGCCGGAGAGGTTGTCCGGGTAGGAGCGCGCCTTGTCCGCCAAGCCCACGCGGTTGAGGAGGCGTTCGGCGTTTTCCTTGGCTTCCTTGCCGCCGCGTTTGCGCACCACCTGCTGGGCCAGGGTGAGGTTCTCCAGCACGGTCTTGTGGGGGAAGAGGTTGAACTGCTGAAAGACCATGCCCATTTCGGCGCGGGCCTTGTTGATGTTGGTCTTGGAGTCGAGAATGTCCACACCGTCCACCCAGACGTGTCCCTCGTCGGCGTATTCCAGCCGGTTGAGGCAGCGCAGGAAGGTGGACTTGCCCGAGCCGGAGGGGCCGATGATGACCACCACCTCGCCGCGCTGGATTTCGGCTGAGACCTTGTCCAGGGCGGTGATGCGCTCGGGGATGAAGAAGTACTTGGTTACGTTTTCCGCCTTGATCACTGCACCATTCTCCTCTCGAGGTATTGGGTGAAGAGGGAGAGGGCCGCGGTCAGGATGAGGTAGAGCAGGGCGCAGACGATCCACATCTCGAAGGGCTGCAGCGATGTGGTGACAATCTCTCGGGTGGCCTTGGTCAGCTCGCGGATGGCGATGATGCCCAACAGCGAGGAGTCCTTGACCAGGGAGATGAACTGTCCGGCCAGCGGCGGCAGGATGCGCCTGAGCGCCTGCGGCAGGATGACGTGCCGCATGGACTCGAAGGAATTCATGCCCAGGGAGCGGGCGGCCTCGATTTGACCCCTGTGGATGGACTGGATGCCGGCGCGCACGATCTCGCCCACATAGGCCCCGGAGAAGAAGGCCAGCGAGGCCACGCCGAACCACAGTGGCGGGAGCTGGGGCAGGCCCTGCGTGTTGAGGATGTCGTTGATGAGCGTGCCGAACAGGAAATACCAGATGAATATCTGCACCAACAGCGGCGTGCCGCGCACAAGCTCGATGTAGGTGATGGACCACGACTTGAGAAAGGGATTGTCGGAGATGCGGCAGATGCCGGTTATCAATCCCAGCAGGACGCCGAAGATAATGCCGATGAAGGAGACCTTCAGCGTCATCCATAAGCCGATGAGCAAGAGCCCCGGCTTGGTTTCGTGGTAGGTGCCGACGACGTCCCCCATGTACATGAAGTCGCCCTCGGAAGCCATGACCTCGCCTGTGGCGGGCATGGTGTAGGTCTCTTCCCCGTCCGGTCCCTCGATAGTGATGCTTGTCTGTTCACCTTTTGTGGTGATGGATTCGATCTCGCCGGGTACTTCGGCGCGTACTTCGATATCGGTTTCGGCGATGAAGTATTTGGGGACGTTGTACCATCTCCAGACATAGTCCACGGAGATGGACGCGTAATAGAAGAGGCCGATGACAACGACGACCGAGGCGATGAAAGCGGAACGCCAGAATAGCTTGTATCCGGGGCCTCTTCGGGTCAGCAAGCCGGAACTCATGGCGGGCCTTCTCCTTGGAGCCTGCGTTGGACAAAAAAATGGGGAGGCCCGATGGGCCTCCCCGGGGCCGCTCAGGGGCGGCCGGCTACTGCACCTTTTCGATCCACTCGGTGCTCTTGATCCACTTGTTGTAGATACGCTCGTAGCGGCCGTCGTTCTTGATCTGGCGCAGGAAGTTGTTGAGCCAGTTCAGGAAATCGGGGTCGCCCTTGCGCACGGCCCAGGCCAGGGGCTCGTAGGTGAAGGGCTCGTCAAGGAAGACCAGCTTGTCCTTGCCCTGCTGAGCCATGAAGACCACGCAGTTGGGCAGGTCGTAGACGTAGGCGTCGGCCTTGCCGGAGAGGACTTCCATGGCCGCCTCGGTCTCGGTCTCGAAGGACTTGTAGGTGGCCTTGGGGATCTTGCGCAGGACGGCCTGCTCGCCGGTGGTGCCCAGCTTGGAGACCACGGTGTACTTGGGATCGTTGAGATCCTTGTAGGACTTGACCTCGTTCTCAAGCTCCTTGCGCAGCAGGATGGTCTGGCCAACGGTAATGTAGGGGTCGGCGAAGTTGACCTTCAGGTTGCGCTCCTGAGTGACGGTCATGCCGGAAATGATGATGTCGAACTTCTCGGTGAGCAGGGCGGGGATGATGCCGTCCCAGGCGGTGTTGACCGGCACGAACTTGACGCCCATGTCCTTGGCCATCTCCTTGGCCACCTCGATGTCGAAGCCGACGAAATTGCCGTTCTTGTCGGTCATCTCGAAGGGCATGTAGCCCGCTTCGAAGCCCACGCGCAGTTCGCCGCGCTGCTGGATTTCCTCCAGGGTGGACTGCTTGACCAGCTCCATCCGGGTATTGGCGGCCGTGGCGGGCATGGCGGCTGCGGCGAGGAAGGCCAGGCTCAGGACCAGAGTGACGAGTTTTTTCATGGGGAATTTCCTCCGGGTCGGTGGGAACGCGTGCGCGACGGGGCTAATAATATTTGCCTTCCGTCAGGATTTCCTTGACCAGCATCCGCTTTTTGTGTCGCGGGCAGAGGGGGATTTCCTCTCTGGGAATGTAGACGATCTCGGTGTGACCGCACTTGGGGCAGTACACCTGCACTGGCTCGGAGTGACCCTCGCCCTCGCGTTTTTGCCGACCTTCCCTTCCGTCCATCTCGTACCCTCGCAATGTAGCGGCTGCGGGGGTTTCCATACCCCCAGCGGGCCCTTTCTGACAAGCTGTTTTTGACGTTCGTGCGACAAGAATGGGATGGGCGGATAGAGGTGGCGGGGGAGGTTGCCAAAAACGGCATGCAGTTCGGCGGCCTTTTCCGGGGTGGAAAGGTGGGCCGGATTGGGGTAGGCGGGGACGGACTTTTCGCAAACCCCAAGGAGGACCCAGTGGGATTCCTTTCCGCATCCACCAGCTTCACCAGATACATGCCAAACGGCGACGTGACCAAGGAACTGTGGGCCGAAGTGCCGGACAGGCTTCGCCAGCACGCCTTCGTGGAAATCGAGGAAACAGCCGACGAACGTTCCTTCGGCTGGGTCTGCTTCGATGACTACCTGGACTCCGCCTGGCGCACCGCGCCGTCGGAAAAAGCGCACTACTTCGCCTGGTCCTTGCGCCTGGACACCCGCCGCATCCCGCCCGCCGTGCTCAAGAAGCACACGGAGCTGGCAATCCGGCAATACAAGGCTTCCATCGAGGATGAGGACAAGAAGTTCGTCTCCAAGGCCAAGAAAAAGGAAATCAGGGAGAACGTCGTCCTGCGCCTGCGCGCCCGCACTCCGCCCATCCCGGCGGTTTTCGAGGTGGTCTGGGACACCCGCAGCCAGGCCGTGCTCTTTGGCTCCACCAACGCCAAGGCGCGCGCCCTGTTCGAGGACCTCTTCACCCTCACCTTCGAACTGGAGCTGGAGCCGCAGACCCCCTTCTACCTGGCCAGCCGCCTCAAGGGCGAAGACGCCGTTTCCCGCCTGGAAAACCTCGAACCCACGACCTTCTCGGCCGGATAAGGAGACCCCCATGGCAGACTACACGCTGACCGACAAGGAAAGCGCCCTGCTGGGACAGGAGTTCCTGACCTGGCTGTGGTTCCGCAGCGAGATGGACAACGGGCTCTTCGCCACGCCCGACGGCCACAACTTCACCGTGTTCATGGACCAGCGCGTCCAGGTCCAGGGCGGGGAGGGCGATGAAAAGGAGACCGCCGTGGTCACAGGGGCCCACGCCCGCATGGCCGAAGCCAAAATGGGCCTGCGGCGCGGCAAGAAAGTTGGCAAGGCCCAGCTCAAGTTCGACCAGGACGGCGAGGAGTGGACCGTCCAGGTCAAGGCCGAGGACTTCGCCCTGGGCTCCATGAAACCGCCCAAAGTGGAAAAAACCAGCGACGACGACCCTGACGCCGTTTTTTTGGAAAAACTCTTCCTCATCGAAAACTGCCTCACCTTCCTCGATACCCTCTACACCCGCTTCCTCGACCTGCGGCTCTCACCCAATAAATGGGAAGAAGAAGTCTCCTCCTTCCGCCACTGGCTTGCCAAGGAAGAATAGGCTGGATAGCACGTGGAGAATGAATCGGCGGGGTTCCGGGTTTGGCCCGGAACCCCGCCGTCTTTTTTGGGGGAAGCGGGGAATGAATGGTGGTTGGCGGGAGTGAAAGTTCAGGGCAGGATAAAGCCCCCTTTTTTTTCCTAGTGAAAATACGGCTTTCTTATCCTGCCCCCAGTTTGAAACAGCCTTGATTTAAGTGGAAGTCCGTGGCTTCTCAACAGGCAGGAGGTTTGCCATGAAGCGACGGAAGTGGACCCCGGAGCAGAAGACTCGGGTCGTCCTCGAAGGCCTTCGAGGACGACCCGTGGGCGAAGTGTGCGCCGAGTACGCCATCTCGCAGAACCAGTACTACAAGTGGCGCGATCAATTCCTTGCCCAGGCGCACAAAGCGTTCGAGACCGAGCACGGCGCACAGCGTACGGCCAAGCTTGAGCGCGAGAACATGAAGCTCAAAAGCCTGATCGGTGAGTTGACCATTGAGCTAAAAAAAAGCGGGCCGTTCGGATGAAGCGTGGACCATATGCAAAGGTCGCCGAGCGCAACGCCGACCTCCTGGCCCGCATTCGCGGCATCAAGGCCGACCATCCGTTCTGGGGATACCGTCGGGTCTGGGCGTTTCTGCGCTTCGTGGACGGCGTAGTCGTCGGCAAAAATCGCGTCTACCGGCTCATGAGCGAGCATGACCTCACGGTGAAGCCCAACCTGCGACTCAAGGCCAAACGCAGGCCGACCGGCGTCAAGCCCCGGCCCACGCGACCCAACGAGTGGTGGGGTATCGACATGACCAAAATCAAGATTGACGGCTACGGCTGGCTGTACGTGGTCATTGTGCTTGATTGGCGCACCAAGAAGGTCGTCGGCCATTACGCCGGCGACCAGGCCAAGGCGTGGCATTGGCTCTCGGCGCTCAACGCGGCTGTCGGCAGGCAGTTCCCCGAAGGCGTGCGCGACGGCGGTCTTCATCTCATGGCCGACAACGGCTGCCAGCCGACCTCGGCGAGCTTCATGAAGGCTTGCCGCGTCATGGACATCAAACTCGCCTTCACCAGCTACAACAACCCAAAAGGCAATGCCGACACCGAGCGCTTCATGCGCACCATGAAGGAAGAGCTGGTCTGGATTAATGAATGGCGTAGCCCGACGGCCTTTTGCCAAGCCTTGGGCTCCTGGATCGAAGAATACAACCAAGGCTACCTGCACTCGGCGCTGGGGTATAAAACCCCGGTGACAACCGAGCAGGAACTGATCAACTCGCGGACTCTCTTAAAAAAGGCTTGCTAAACCGGGGGCAGTACATTCTTTCCTGCCAACACCCCTCCTTTCTTTCTAAAAAATCTCGTATCGGTCGATTCGCTCGGAGGCTGGGTGCTGGCAACATGGAGTCGAGGAACATCAGCCCAACCCGCGTCCAACCCATGGGAAGCCAAACGACCGGGGCGGGATTATACCAGGTGCAACAATCGCCAGTTGGTTCGCCGGAGTGCTCCCCGCCCTCCCTCTGACGCGCGGCAACACGCGATACACATGCAAAGTTATTTTGCTGCGGGTCCAGGGCCTCGCAGGCCCTAGCCGCCGGAGGCATTTCCTGGTCTGCCGCCAGGGCGACATCTTTTCCTCCCGCCGGAGTCATTTTCCCTGTCGGGAATCCGTCCCTTCCGGCGGCACATATTGCCTCATCCCTCGTTTTTCATCCCTTTCCATTCGGAATCTAATGGATTCCCCGTCCGGGTCCGGTGTTTGCAAATTTGCCGTGCAGGACAACTGGGCAAGAGGATTTTTCCGCCGGGGCGGCCTTGTTCCGAGCGGAATCCTCAAACGGCACATTTCAGACCCACCTGGAGGGGGACGTGCGACTCTTCGGCAGCACCATCGAGCGGGACAGCGAGCAGATCGAGCGGATTCGCCGGCGCCTGGACGAAGACCGGGAAAAAAGCAAACGCCAAGCCTACCGCGTGACCACACCGCATTTGGCCGTGCTGGTGAGCGGGCGGGACAGGCAGCGGCTTTATCCCCTGCGCGACCTCAGCGTATGCGGCCTGGCCTTCTACCATCAGGAAAACCATTTTGAGACGGACGAGCCCGTTGCGTTGACCATACGGCGTGGCGACACCACCCTGGTGGACAACATCAAGGGCACCATCGTCCGCATTGACGAAACCACCTGCGGCTGCCGCTTCGACAACCCGAGCCTGGACGAAGACTGCCGACTCTCGGCCATCGTCCTCATCGAACAGAAAAAAGAACTCGACGCGCGCAGGAAACAGCGGATCATGGAACAAGCTCTGTAAACAAGCGGCTATTCATCCAAATGGAAACGGGGTTGGCCGGGCGGTTGCCCGGCCAACCCCGTTTTTTCATGGCGCGGGATATCCTTCCTTTCCACGCCCCTTCCATCCTTCCTGAAAATTCTCGTATTGCTCGCTTCGCTCGGTGGCGGGGTACTGACAACGTGCAGCCGGAGACAAAAGTCCAATCCCGCGTTCAACGCATGGGAAACCAAACGACCGAGGCGGGGTTATATTTGCTGCAACAATCGCCAATTGGTTCGCCGGAGTGCTTCCCGCCCAACTCCTGACGCGCGCCAATCCGCGAATACACATGCACACTTGGTTTGCCGCGGTTCCAGGGCCGCGCAGGCCCTGGTCGCCCGCCAGGGCGAAATCTTCATGCCCCAATCCCGCATCCAACGCAGCATGCGCCACACGGCCGGAGCGAGGTTTTTCCGGCTTGCAGCCCACGACGGACGTTGGATCGCGGACTACTCCCCGTAGCCCCTCTGACGCGCGCCACCCCGCGAACACACATGCAAAGGTAGTTTGCCGCAGGGTCTAGGGGGCGCGTAGCCCCCTGGTCGCCCGACAGGGCGAAATCTTCCCTCTTTCTTCACTCTTCCTTCATTTTCTTGCACGCTTCCACGAAAGCCCTGAACAGCGCCCGTTGTTCGGGTTTGTGGGGGAGGAATTCGGGGTGCCATTGCACGCCGAGGATGAAGGGCTCGGTGGTGTGCTCCACGGCCTGGACCATGCCGGTTTCGTCGCGCGCGGCGATGGCCATGCCCCGGCCGAGGTCGCGGACGGCCTGGTGGTGGAGGGCGTTGACGCGCGCGCTGGTGCGTCCCAGGGCGAGGGCGAGGTGGGAGCCGGGTTCCACGGCGATGAGCTTGCGCGGTAGAACTGTGCGCATGCGGGGGACTTCCACGGCCAGGGCGGAGATGTCCTGGTAGAGGGAGCCGCCTTCGGCCACGTTGAGGAGTTGCATGCCCCGGCAGATGCCGAATACGGGCAGGCGGCGCTGGAGGGCTTCTTTGAGGAGGCGTTGCTCCAGTTCGTCTCGTTTCGGGGCCAGCCGGGGTGTGCGGGCCAGGGCTGAGAGGCGGCGGAGCAGGTAGAGCAGGGGGAAGATGAGGGCGCCGATGATTTTACCGCCCAACGTGGGTTCGCTCTGCTTGAGGTCCTCCAGGAAGTGCTCGGGTTCCTCGCCGTAGAGGCTGGGGGAGATGTCCGCCCCGCCGGAGAGAAGCAGGCCGTCCAGGGATTCGGCCGAGGCCGGGCGGTCCGGGGTGATGCGCAGGGGGCGCGCCCCGGCCAGCCGCAAGGAGAGCCAGAGGAAGCACCACATGGGCATGCCGCCTTCGGAGGGGACGCTGACCCCGATGGCCGGACGGCTCACGCCAGGAACGCCTCCGCTTTTTCGGCCCAGGACTTGGAAAAGAGCTCCATGGGGAAGCCGGGCATGTCCAGATAGGCTTGGCTCATGGTGCGGATGCGGTCGGGGTCGTCGGCCAGGCGTTCCACCAGCAGCCAGCGGGACCACTCCATGGCGATGGTCCAGTCCGGGTCGTCAATGCGGCAATCCGGCAACCGGTAGTGGAAGGCGGGGCGCGGTTTGATGAGATGGTGCTCCACGTCGAAGGAGTGGACCAGGTCCTCGTTGATGTGTGCGAAGAGGGGCAGGCAGTCCAGAGGACGGTTCCGCGTGGGGTTGTCCTGCAGGTAGTCGCGGATGAGCCCGTCCACGCTGTCCGGGTCGTAGGCCGGGTCGATGAAGCGGCGCGTGAAGCGGTCGGGGAAGGGGTCCACAAACGGGGAGACGCGCCGGGAGAGGTCGATGTCCGCCTGCTTGCGGATGTAGTCGAAGAGCAGGAGGAAGGCCCGCAGGTAGGCCAGGATGGTTTCGGCGTCCAGGGCCGGGGCCTCGGGGTTGATCTGCATGCCGAAGGCGAAGAAGGGGGAGGCCTTGGTGCCTTCCGCCCCCAGTCCGCGCAGCTTTTCGCGCAGTTCGTCCAGGGGGGCGAGGCCGTCCATGGGCAGGGGTGGGGAGACCACCTCGGTAGGCACGAACTCGCTGGACACGGAACGCAGGGTTTGTTCCAGGGGCTTTTTGTCCTTGAGGCCGTCGAGGTCGATGCCCATCTTGGAGAGGAAGTGCTCGTACCGCTTGTGGCGGATGAGGTGGGAATCCAGCTCCACCTGGAACTCGCCCATCTCGGTGGTCACGCGGTAGGCGAACTCGTTTTCCTGTTTCACTTCTCCGCCGAAGACCTCGGCCACGGCGCGGGCGGCTTCGGGCAGGTCCACCCCGGCGAACTCGATCTCGAACCCGGCGCGCCGGGGGTTGCCTTCCGCGTTTTCCCGCCTGGGGGGCGGGGGAAAGTCGCTCATAAGGTCGTGTTCCTGGTTTGCCGCCCCGGCCGGGCCGGGGGAGCGTTGCTGGATTCCGCCGGAGGGTAGCCGACAGTCCGGACACGGGCAACGTCATTCGTTGCGCAGTATTTCCGCCGGTTTCTGCCGCAGCACACGCCGCATGCCGGACAGGCCCAGCAGCACGGTAACGGCCGTGGCCGCGCCCACGGTGAGCAGGGCGGTGCCGGGCATGAAGGTCCATTGCAGGTTCATGACCTCTTCCACCAGCAGCCAGGAGAGCAGCACGCCGAGCCCCGCTGCAGCGATGCCCGCCACCACCCCCAGCAGGACAAGCTCCAGGGTGAGCACGGCCAGGATGTCGCGGCTGGTGGCCCCCACCACGCGCATGACCACGGCCTCGAAGACGCGCCGCCGGGTGCCCGCGCGCAGGGCGGAGGCCAGCACCAGCACACCGGTGACGATGGCCGCCAAGGCCACGGCCCGCACGGCCTGGCCGATGGAGCCCAGCAGGTCGGCCACCCGCTGCAGCACCTCCTTGATGCGGATGCCGGAGACGTTGGGGAAGGCGTCGGAGACCTGTGACAGGACCCCGGCCTCGCTGCCGGTGTCGGCATAGACCGTGGCGATGTGCGTCTGGGGGGCGTTTTCCAGAATGCCGGGCGGAAAGACCAGGGTGAAGTTCATGGCCAGGGTGGACCACTCCACCTCGCGCAGGTTGGCGATTTCCGCCGTTATCTCCCGGCCCAGGAGGTTCACGGTGAGGGTGTCGCCCACGCCGGCGCCGTAGCCCTTGGCGATCTCCGCCGGGAAGGAGAGCAGGGGCGGGCCGGAGTAGTCCGCGCCCCACCATTTTCCGGCCACGATCTCGTTGCCGGGCGGAGGATCAGCCCGATAGGTCACGCCCCGGTCGGAGCGCACGGTCCAGCGGAACTCCTCGGGAATGTCCACCTCCTCCACCGGGCGACCGCCGATGCGGGTGATGCGGGCGCGAAGCATGGGCTGGCGGCGCAACTGGTTGACCCCCTTCAGGGAGCGGACCAACTCGTCGAACCGCTCGGCCTGGGCTGGCTGGATGTCGATGAAGAAGAAGGAGGGGGCGCGCTCCGGCAGGGCCAGGGCGATCTGGTTGCGCAGGTTGCCGCCCGCCAGGTTCACGGCCGTGAGCACGGTCAGCCCCAGGCCCAGGGCGAAAAGCACGGCCTGGGTGGCGTTGCCCGGACGGTGCAGGGCGGACAGGGCCAGCCGCAGCCTGGGGCGGCCGCGCGGGCGGATGCGGAAGGCGGTCTTGCGGACCGCCCAGGCCAGCATGCGGAAGACGGCCAGGGCGCCCAGGGCCGCGCCGCAGAAGGAGAGGGCGAGGAGGTGGTCGCTGGTGACGGCCACGGTGTATCCGGCCAGGGCCAGGGCGGCCAGGACCACGGCCGCACGGGCGCGGGCGGGAAGCCCTGTCCGGCCCGGATCAGCGTAGCCCCGGAAGAGGGAGGCACCGCGCACCCGCCCGGCGCGCAGCAGCGGCGGCAGGCTGAAGCTGAGGGCTGTGAGCAAGCCGAATCCCGCGGCCTTGAGCAGGGCCAGGGGGTAGATGCCTGCGGCCAGGGGCACAGGCAGCACGCTTTGCAAACTTTCCGCGGCCAGGGCGGGCAGGCCCCCGCCCAGAATCGCCCCGGCGGCGCAGCCGAGAAGGGTGAGAAAGAGCACTTGGGCCAGATAGACGCGCAGAATGAGGCCGGATTCCGCGCCGAAGGTCTTCATGACCGCGATGGAGCGGTTTTTCATTTCCAGAAAGGAGGACACCGCGCCGCCCATGCCCAGGCCGCCCACGAGGATGGCCGCCAAGCCGGTGAAGGTCAGGTAGAGATCCAGGTTGTCCATGAAGCGGCGCAGGCGCGGCCCGGCGGAGGTGAAGTCGCGCACCCGCCAGCCCGCGTCCGGGTAGTCGGCCCGCAGTTGCTCGGCCACGGCCTGGGCGTCCGCGCCGCGCAGGTCCGCCCGCAGCTTGTGGCGAATCATGGAGCCGGGAAGCAGCAGACCGGTGGCCTCGGCGGCCGGGCGGGAAATGAGCAGCCTGGGGCCGAGGGTGAACAGGGAGACGGCCCGGTCCGGCTCGCGCTGGATGGCGGCGCGGATCTCGATGTCCGCCGAGCCCACGCGGAGCACGTCGCCCACGGACGCGCCCATGCGTTCCAGAAGCTCCGGCTCAACGGCCGCGCCGTAACGGCCGCCGCGTTCGGCCAGGGCCGCGTCCAGGGGCTGCGAAGGGTCCAGCTCCATTTGGCCGAAGAGGGGGTAGGCGTCGTCCACGGCCTTGAGCTCCACCAGGAGCCGGGCGTTTTCGGCCGGGAGGCGGGCCATGGTGCGCATGGTCAGCACGCGGGAAACGCGGCCGGACTCTTCGAGCTCGCGCCGCACCGGCTCGGGCGGGGGCTGGAAGGTGGAGGTGATCTCCAGGTCGCCGCCCAGGATGGCCCGGGCGTCGCGGCGGATGCCCTCGTCCGCGGCCGAGGACAGGCTGCCCACCAGGCTGATGAGGCCCACGCCCAGCGTCAGGCAGGCCAGGAACACCCCAAAGCGGGAGAACCCCTGCCGCAGCTCGCGGCGGGCCAGGCGGAGGGAGAGGGGGAGGGTCACGCCTCGGCCACCCTGCCGTCGCGCATGGACAGCCGCCTGGAGCAGCGGTCCGCCAGGGCGCGGTCGTGGGTGACAAGGAGCAGGGTGCAGCCGGTTTCGCCCGCCAGGGTGAACAGCCGCTCGATGACCAGTTCACCCGTTTCGCGGTCCAGGTTGCCGGTGGGCTCGTCAGCCAGGATGATGTCCGGCCGGGAGGCGAAGGCGCGGGCCAGGCCCACCCGCTGCTGCTCGCCGCCCGAGAGCTGCGAGGGATAGTGCCCCAGCCGGTGCGACAGGCCCACCGCCTCCAGGGAGGCCTGGGCGCGGTCGAAGGCGTCGGGCACCCGGGCCAGTTCCAGGGGCAGGGCCACGTTCTCCAGGGCGGTCATGGCCGCCACCAAGTGAAAGGACTGGAAGACGATGCCCACGTGGCCGCCCCGGAAGCGGGCCAGGGCGTTCTCGTCCATGGCGCCCACGTCGCGCCCGGCCACCAGCAGGGTGCCGGACGTGGCCCGCTCCAGCCCGGAGACCACCATGAGCAGGGAGGTCTTGCCCGCGCCGGAGGGTCCCATGACCCCCACGGACTCGCCGGGTTCCACGCGCAGGTCCACATCCCGCAGGATGTTGACCGGGCCGCGCGCCCCCGGTAACGTCAGGGAAACTCCGGAAAGGGCGATAGCCGCGTCTCCCGCTCGCATTCGTCACGCTCCATAGGATGATATGTTCAAGCTTCCCCTTGTAGCACTCCTGCTCCTCATTGCAATGGTACAGCCCGCGTCCGCCGCCGACACCTGCCGCATCCTGGCCCTGGGCGACTCCCTGACAGCCGGGTACGGCCTGCCGGAGAAGGACGCCTTCCCCACGGTGCTGCAGAAGCTGCTGCGTGAGGAGGGGGTTCCGGCGGAGATAACCAACGCCGGGGTCTCCGGCGACACCTCGGCCGGGGGGCGCGCCCGCGTGGACTGGCTGCTGCAGGGCGAGGAGTACGACCTGGCCCTGGTGGCCCTGGGGGCCAACGACGCCCTGCGCGGCCTCTCGCCCGAGCGGCTGCGGGAGAATCTGTCGGCCATCGTGGAGACGCTGCAGGCCGGGGGCATCCGCGTTGTATTGGCGGGAATGAAGGCACCGCGCAACCTGGGTCCGGAGTATGAGCAACGTTTCAACGCGGTCTATCCGGATCTGGCCGAAAAGTACGGGCTGGCCCTGCATCCCTTCCTGCTGGAGAAGGTGGCCGCCGATCCCGCCCTGAACCAGGGCGACGGCATCCACCCCAACGCCGAGGGCGCGCGGGTCATCGCCAACGACCTGCTGCCGCTCATCAAGCGCGAGGCCCGAGTCGCCTGCGGGCTGGACTGAGCCGCCTTCCCGCATATTCTCCCTTTCAGATGATTCCCGCCGCCAAGGCGGCGGCGATGCACAGAAGCAACGCGCCCATGACCGCCTGAACCGTCCGCATGGGCACGGCGTGCAGATACCGCTTGCCCAGCATGACTCCGGCGAAGGCGGCGGCCACGGCCGCGCCCACCAGGGGCCACTGTTTAGGCCCCAGCGGGCTGCCCGCTCCGGCCAGCAGGAAGGTGGCCGTGTAGGTGGCGAGGCGGGCGACGTCCACCAGAAAGCCGATGACCGCGTTGGTGCCCACGAAGGCTTCCGTGGAAACGCCCGCCTGGGCCAGAAAAGCGGAACGAAGCGCGCCCTGGTGGCCGGAGAAGCCGCCGAAAAAGCCCGAGGCCAGCCCGCCCAGCACCAGCTTTTTGCCGTTGAACCGCAGCCGTTGCAGTCGAGGGGACAACTCCAGCAGGGCGAAGCCAAGCACGAGCGCGGCCACGGCCAGCTTGACCGGCGTGACCTCCGCCCGGATGGAGCCGATGGAATAGGTTGCCAGGGGTTGAACGTGGGAGACCAGCCCCAGGGCGGCCGCCCCGGCGAAGGCCGCCAGGATCGCCGGCAGCCCGAAGCCGAGCACCAGCCGGCTGGAGGCGTGCTTGCCCACCGCGCCCACCTTGAAGGCGTTGTTGGCGAAGTGGACCACGGCGGTGGCGGCCACGGCCACGTCCACGGGAAAGAAGAGCGCGAAGACGGGCAGCAGCAGGGTGCCCAGGCCGAACCCGGAAAACAGGGTCAGGGCGGAGACCAGCAGGGAGGTCAGGCCGACGGCCAGGAAGTCCATGAGCGTTCTTCCTTCACCGCCGGAGGGCGGTCCGCTAGGTGGCTCCCTTGTCCTGTTTTTTCTCCCCGAGGCGGAAGCGGGCCTGCAATTTGATGAGGGCGAAGAAGACGTAGGTCAGGTAGAGGGCGGTGAACAGGGAGGAGGCGGTGGAGAGGTTGAACTCCGGCCCGCCGGTGTTGCGCACGAAGATGGCCTGGAAGATGGCCATGAACATGCCCATGGTGGCGTTGCCCAGCCAGGTGAGATGGGTTTGCAGCGAGCGGATGGTCTCGGCGCGGCGCTGGGGGGCCAGCCAGTAGTCGCGGCCGGGCAGCACCTTGAAGTAGCGGTCCGGCAGCTTGCCCAGGAAGTGGCCGAGACCGAGGAACCAGGCCGTGCAGAACAGGAGCACGATGACGAAGATGGCCGCCACGCCGACCTTGATGATGGTGGTGGAGGGTTCCCCGTGGGCGTCGGTCTGGGTGACGACCTGCCTGGGAAGGTCCGGGAAGTAGACGACGAGTTGGGCCGCCCCCGCCGCCAGAAGCAGCAGGAAGACGGTCACGGCCAGCTTTTTTGCCATGGGTGGGGTTGTAGTCGGGGGCGGCGGGCGCGTCAACGCCCGTCATTGCAGGGGGGAGCCTTCGTCGATGC
Source organism: Desulfohalovibrio reitneri (assembly GCF_000711295.1). Lineage (NCBI taxonomy): Bacteria > Pseudomonadati > Thermodesulfobacteriota > Desulfovibrionia > Desulfovibrionales > Desulfovibrionaceae > Desulfohalovibrio > Desulfohalovibrio reitneri. The sequence continues at coordinate 260,428 of NZ_JOMJ01000004.1, forward strand.
GCTCTCTGGTGGCCCGGAGTGTGCTGGACAGGGCTTCGGCCAAGCCGCGCAGTTCGGACCAGGGGCGGTCGGCCGAGGCCAGTTGCAGTTCCCGGGCCTGGTCGCGCAACAGGGCGGCACCGGCGTTGGCGGCCGCTCCTTTGAGGGCGTGGGCCGTCCGGCCAAGTTCGTCCCTGTCTCCCGCCTCCAGGGCCGAATGGATGGCCGCCAGCTTGGCTTGGGCGTCCGCTGCCAGGGCGTCCCACACCTCCCGCAGCAACTCCTGGTCCCCGTCCAGGCGGGCCAGGGCGTCGGCCGCGTCCAGCAGAGGGGCCGAGCCGGAGCCGCCGGAGTCCAGGTGGCGGGCCACGGCCCGCATCAGCCGTCCCGCGTCCAGGGGCTTGGTCAGGTAGCCGGACAACCCCATGGCCAGATACCGTTCCCGGTCGCCCTTCATGGCGTGGGCGGTCATGGCCACCACGGGCACTGTGGGCGGCACGCCCTCGGCCTCACCCGCGCGGATGGCCCTGGTGGCGGCCACGCCGTCCATGCGGGGCATCTGGATGTCCATGAGCACCAGGTCCACCGGGTTGGTGGCCAGGGTGTCCAGGGCCTGCAGCCCGTTTTCCGCCTCCAGGACGTTGAAGCCCTGCTTGCGCAGCAGGCCCGCGGCCAGCTTGCGCGAGGGCATGTTGTCGTCGGCTACCAGCACTGTGGTGGAGGCCGGGTCGCGCGGGAAGGCATAGCCCTCGGGGCAGGAGCTTTTGGGGAAGGAGGGCACGGGATGCTCCCGGGCGGGGGCAAGAAGCACGGTGAAGGTGAATACGCTGCCCTTGTCCGGCTCGCTGTTTACCTCGATGTCGCCGCCCATGGCGCGCACCAGCCGCCGGGCGATGGCCAGCCCCAGTCCGGCGCCACCGTGGCGGCGGGTGAGGTAGTTTTCCGCCTGGGTGAAGCTGCGGAATATCTCCCGCTGCTTGTCGCGCGGAATGCCCACGCCGGTGTCGGAGACCTGGAATCGCAGCCCAAGGCGTTCCCGCCCCTCCCGCTCGGCGGGAGGCTCGGCCAGGGAAACGCGCAGAGTGACCGCTCCGGACTCGGTGAACTTCACCGCGTTGTCCACGATGTTGTAGAGTGCCCTGCGCAGCCGTCCGCAGTCGCCGCGCAGCCTTGCGGGCACCTCCCCGTCCACCTTGCGGGTCAGGGTTATGCCCTTGGTCTGGGCCTGGAAGGAAAGCACCTGCATGGTCTTCTCCACCAGCGCCCGGAGGTCGAAGTCCTCTTCCTCGGGCTCGTCCTCGCCGGATTCGATCTTGGAGAGGTCGAGGATGTCGTTGAGCACCTTGAGCAGGGAATGGGCCGAGTCCTTGATGATCAGCATGTATTCCCGCTGCTCCTGGGTGTGCTCGGTGTCCAGAAGCAGGTTGGCCATGCCGATGATGCCGTTCATGGGCGTGCGGACCTCGTGGCTCATGTTGGCCAGGAAGGCGTTCTTGGCCCTGGATGCGGACTCGGCCTGCAGTTTGGCCTCCCGCAGCCGCGATTCCATGGCGTGCTTGTAAAGGGCGATCTCTATGGTGGATTGCAGCTCGCGCTGCTCGAAGGGCTTGATGAGGAAGCCGAAGGGCTGGGACGCCTTGGCCCGGCTGAGGGTGGAGGTGTCGGAGTAGGCGGTCAAAAAGACCACGGGCAGGTCGAAGAGGGAGGAAATTTGTCCTGCCGCCTCGATGCCGTCCATGCCGCGGCCGAGGTTGATGTCCATGAGGACGAGGTCCGGCCCCCGGTCCCCCGCCATGGTGACGGCCTCCTCGCCGGAAGTGGCCGCGCCCGACACCTCGTAGCCCAGCGACTCCAGGGTATGCTGGATGTCCATGGCCACGATGCGCTCGTCGTCAACGACCAGGATGCGGGGGGGCTGCTGCATGAATCTCCCTGTAACGCCGGGGGGTTCCCATTCCTGCCCTGCCAGGGAGGATATATAGTCCGGCGGAAGGGGACCTGTCCAGCCGAGCTAGGAACGCCGGTATTGCTGGGCCCAGGCCTGCAAATCGCGCAGGGTCTCTATACGTTCGTTGGTGGGCGGGTGGGTGGAGAGGAATTCCGGCGGGGCGTCCTTGCCCGCCTCCTCCTTCTTGGCCAGCATGCGCTGCCAAAAGGTCACGGCGGCCGCGGGGTCGTAGTCCGCCTCGGCCATGAGGCGCAGGCCGATCTTGTCCGCCTCGCGCTCTTGGTTGCGGGAGAAGGGCAGCAGCACGCCCACGTTGGCCCCGATGCCGAAGGCCACCATGGCCGCCTGCTGCTCGCGCGAGCCCCCGCCCATGGCCGCCGCGCCGATGGCGCTGCCCAGGTTCAAAGCCATGGCCGTGGACATGCGTTCCGAGCCGTGCCGCAGCAGGGCGTGGGCGATCTCGTGGCCCATGACCGTGGCCAGCTCGTCGTCGCTTTGGGCCAATTCAAGAATGCCGGTGTGCACGAACACCTTGCCGCCCGGCAGGGCGAAGGCGTTGGCCGAGTCGTCCTCGATGACGTAGAACTTCCAGTCCCAGTCCGGCCTGATGGAGACCCGGGAGATGTTCTTGCCCACGCGTTCCACCTGGGAAACGTACTCGGCGTTGTCGGAGAGCTTCTTTTCCTTCAGCACCTGGTTGGCGGCGTCCTCGCCCAGCTTCAGCGCCTGCGACTCGGAAATGAGGGTGAACTGTGAGTCGCCCGTGTAGGGCTGCGTGGCACAGGCGGCGGGCAGCAGGAAAAGGGCCAGGCAGAGAAGGTGCGGCAGGAACCGCCGGAATCGTCCCATCATGCGACATAACTAGCGCACACCGGCGGGCCTGTCCAGATGCGCGAGCGTTTGTCCGCTGCTGCTTGACGGGTGCGCCACCGTCCGTTTACCGTGCGCCGCATGTCTCCAATTCCCGCGCCAAACGCCGTGGAGGGGCCATGAAGGGCTTGTCCGTGGAAGACGTGCTGCAGCGCATGATGCACGCCACCGGCAGCCGCAACCAGGCGGATCTGGCCAACCGGCTGGGCGTCCGACGGGCTGCCGTGACCGACGCCAAGCGGCGCGAGACCGTGCCGCCCGACTGGTACATGCGCTTGGCCCGCATGCACCAAGCCAACCCGGTCTGGCTGGAAACGGGTCTGGGGCCGGAGCACATCGGCGGCGGCGACCCGGAAGACTTCGCCCTGGTGCCCAAGGTGGGCGCGGTGGCCCGCATGGGGCCGGAAGGGCTGGAGACTTCCGGCGATGTGGAGGGCTTCTACGCCTTCCGGCGCGATTTCCTGACCCGCCTTTCCACCGCCGGGCCGGAATCCCTCAAGCTCATGGGCGTGGCCGGGGATTCCATGGAGCCCACCCTGCGCGACGGCGACGTGGTGCTGGTGGACGAGAGCGTCACCGAGCCGGTCTACGGCCGCATCCACGTGGTGGGCATCGACGACGGCATCGTGCTCAAACGGCTGGACAAACGCCCGGGCGGACTGGTGCTGCTCTCGGACAACCGCGACCTCTATCCGCCCATCGAGATCGACGAGTCCGACGCGGAGCACGTCCGCCTCATCGGCCGGGTGGTCTGGATGGCCAGGGAACTCCACTAGCGGGTCGCCGCTCCATCTCCGCTTGACCCGAGTCCCCGCCGGGGACACAGTGCCACCATGCGAGACAAGACGGCCTGGTGCATCTACGACTGGGCCAACTCCGCCTACGTGCTTACCACGGCCACGGCCGTGCTGCCCGCTTACTTCGCCGCCCAGGTGGCCCCGGAGGGCGCGGTCCTGTTCGGCGTACAGGTCAGCCCCACCAGCCTGTGGGGCGCGGCCGTGGGGCTGTCCGCGCTGCTGGTATTCGTTTCCGCAGCCGTGCTGGGCGCGGTGGCCGACCTCTCCGGCAGGGCCGGGCTCTTCTGGCGCGTCTTTTGCGCCATCGGCTCGCTTTCCGCCATCGCCCTGTCCTTTTCCGGGCCAGGCGACTGGCTCTCCTGCCTGCTGCTCTTCGGGCTGGCCCAGTTCGGCTTCGCCTGCGGCAACGTTTTCTACGACGCCTTCCTGCCCGTGGTCGCCAAACGCGACGAGTACGACCAAGTCTCCGGCTCGGGCTTCGCCTGGGGCTACGCCGGCGGCGGGCTGCACTTCGCCCTCTGCCTGGGGCTGGTCTCCTTCGCTCCGCAACTGGGGCTGGACAAGGCCCGCGCTTCGCAGATCGCCATGGCCTCCTCCGGCGTGTGGTGGGGCCTTTTCGCCATCATCCCCCTGTCCCGACTCCGCGACCCCCGCAAACCATCCGGCATGGCACCGCGCGACTACCTGCGCGAAGGCGCCCGCCGCACCCTGGGCACCCTGCGCACCTTCACCAAGGGAGGCCCGGCCGCCTCCTTTCTCCTTGCCTTCCTGCTCTACAACGACGGCATCCAGACCACCATCACCATGGCCACCATCTACGGCAAGCAGGAACTCGGCCTCCCCCTCTCCACTCTCATGCTCACCCTGCTCATCATCCAGGCCGTGGCCCTGGCCGGGGCGCACCTCTTCTCCAGGCTGGCCGGACGCACCACCACCAAGACCGCCCTCGTCATATCCCTGTTCATCTGGACCGGCGCGGCCGTGTTCGGCTACTTCATCACCACCGCCTGGCAGTACATGCTCCTGGGCTGCCTGGTGGGCCTCTCCCTGGGGGGATCCCAGGCCCTCTCCCGTTCCCTCTTCGCCCGCCTCACGCCCGACGACCAGCGCGCCCAGTACTTCGGCTACTTCTCCGTGGTGAACAAACTCTCCGCCATCGGCGGACCCATCGTCTTCGCCGCCGTCCGCTTCGCCACCGGCTCCTCCCGCCCCGCCGTCCTCGCTGTGGCCGCGTTTTTCATTGGAGGAATGCTTTTGTTGCGGAGGGTCCGGGTGGACGATGAAGAAAAGAGCGGGGCGTAGGGGAATGGGTGGTGGCTGGCGGGGGTTAGTGTTTAGGGCAGTGGGAGAAGGAGGAAACCCTATCCTGCCCCCAGTTTGAAACAGCCTTGATTTAAGTGGAAGTCCGTGGCTTCTCAACAGGCAGGAGGTTTGCCATGAAGCGACGGAAGTGGACCCCGGAGCAGAAGACACGGGTCGTCCTCGAAGGCCTTCGAGGACGACCCGTGGGCGAAGTGTGCGCCGAGTACGCCATCTCGCAGAACCAGTACTACAAGTGGCGCGATCAATTCCTTGCCCAGGCGCACAAAGCGTTCGAGACCGAGCACGGCGCACAGCGTACGGCCAAGCTTGAGCGCGAGAACATGAAGCTCAAAAGCCTGATCGGTGAGTTGACCATTGAGCTAAAAAAAAGCGGGCCGTTCGGATGAAGCGTGGACCATATGCAAAGGTCGCCGAGCGCAACGCCGACCTCCTGGCCCGCATTCGCGGCATCAAGGCCGACCATCCGTTCTGGGGATACCGTCGGGTCTGGGCGTTTCTGCGCTTCGTGGACGGCGTAGTCGTCGGCAAAAATCGCGTCTACCGGCTCATGAGCGAGCATGACCTCACGGTGAAGCCCAACCTGCGACTCAAGGCCAAACGCAGGCCGACCGGCGTCAAGCCCCGGCCCACGCGACCCAACGAGTGGTGGGGTATCGACATGACCAAAATCAAGATTGACGGCTACGGCTGGCTGTACGTGGTCATTGTGCTTGATTGGCGCACCAAGAAGGTCGTCGGCCATTACGCCGGCGACCAGGCCAAGGCGTGGCATTGGCTCTCGGCGCTCAACGCGGCTGTCGGCAGGCAGTTCCCCGAAGGCGTGCGCGACGGCGGTCTTCATCTCATGGCCGACAACGGCTGCCAGCCGACCTCGGCGAGCTTCATGAAGGCTTGCCGCGTCATGGACATCAAACTCGCCTTCACCAGCTACAACAACCCAAAAGGCAATGCCGACACCGAGCGCTTCATGCGCACCATGAAGGAAGAGCTGGTCTGGATTAATGAATGGCGTAGCCCGACGGCCTTTTGCCAAGCCTTGGGCTCCTGGATCGAAGAATACAACCAAGGCTACCTGCACTCGGCGCTGGGGTATAAAACCCCGGTGACAACCGAGCAGGAACTGATCAACTCGCGGACTCTCTTAAAAAAGGCTTGCTAAACCGGGGGCAGTACAACCCCTTTTGGGAAAAAGCGGTTTCCTCCTTCTCCCACGCCCTCATCCTCCTTCCGCCAAACCTTTCATCGCTCGCTTCGCTCGGGGGCGTGGTACCGGCGCGTGGCAGCCGGAAAACCACGGCCCGATTCCGCGTCCAGCGCATCAGTCGCCAAACGGCGGTGCTTTGCTTTACCGGGTAGACGCCCTCCGCAATCGCCCGTGCGCCGGGGTGCTTCCCGTCCGTTTCCCCTGACGCGCGCCAACCCGCGAAACACATGCAAAGTTAGTTTGCCGCAGGGTCCAGGGGGCGCGCAGCCCCCTGGTCGCCCGCAGGGCGAAATCTTCTTGCCGTGCAGTGGGCGGGTGGGCGATGAAGAGATGAGCGGGACGCAGGGGAAAGGATGGTGGCTGGCAAGGGACTGCTGCGCCCAATTCCGCGTCCAGCGCATCAGTCGCCAAACGGCGGTGCTTTGCTTTACCGGGTAGACGCCCTCCGCAATCGCCCGTGCGCCGGGGTGCTTCCCGTCCGTTTCCCCTGACGCGCGTCAACCCGCGAAACACATGCAAAGTTACTTTGCCGCGGGTCCAGGGCCGCGTAGGTCCTGGTCGCCCGCAGGGCGAAATCTTCCCCAGCCTTTTCTTACTCAGCCTCCGCTCTCTGCATGGAGCGGAGCTGTTCGGCGAGTCGGACAATGGTGAGGGTGTAGGAGTGGGAGTGGTTGTAGTGGTAGAGGACGTCGCGTTGCTGTTCGGTGGAGAGGCCGGGTTTCCAGCCGTGGTAGACAAGGTAGTTGCCGATGGAGTGGAGGGCGTCTTCGGGGTGGAAGAGGTCCACGCGTCCGTCCTGGTTGGCGTCCACGCCGAAGCGCTGGGCGTTGGAGGGCATGAATTGGCAGAGGCCGATGGCGCCGTAGGGCGAGGAGGGGATGGAGAGGGGGTCGAGGTCGCCGGTTTTGGCGTATTCGATGAAGGCCAGCAGTTCCTCGTAGGCCCAGTTGGCTTTTTGGCGCGTGCGGCGGACGAGCCATTTTTTGAGGGTGGGGGTGAGTTCGTTCATGGGCAGGTAGGGCTGCACCAGGAGGAAGTTTTCCGAGAGGGCCATGGAGGCCAGGGTGAGGAAGGCGTTGCCTTTGCCCAGGTAGGAGCCCAGCCGGGTTTCAACCAGCATGATGGAGGTGAGGATTTCCGGCGGAACGTTCCAGGATTGTTCCGCCTCGCGCAGGGCTTGGGCGTGGTCGTCCATGAAGCGCAGGGCGGAGGAGAGCATGGTGGGGGTGAAGTAGCGCTGCAGGACGCGGCCGCGCGGCTTGGGGGGCGAGGGTTCGGTGCCGCCTTCGGCCTTGGGCTGGGGCTTGGGTTCGGGGCGCGGTGTGGTCTTGATCTTGAGCAGGCTGACCATCTTGTTGGCCATGGCGCGGGGCTGGTAGCGCACCTGGGGCCGGGAGAATACGTCGCGGAGGTAATCGCGGTTCAGTCCGTCCTCGGCCAGCCGTTCCACCAGGGGGCGCCAGAGGCCGACGTCCGAGGCGCGGACGGGCTGGGCGGGTGCGGCCAGGGCGGCCAACAGAGCGGCCAATGCCAGGAGGGCTGCGGGTCGCATGGGGAATGTCCGGGATGCTCGCTCAGCAGCGGTCCAGGGGCAGGTTGGCCATCTGCTCTTCAAAGTCGTCGTCCAGTTCGGGGACGTGGTCGGTGATTTCCTCGCGGCGTCCGCAGTCGGCGCAGCGCAGGTAGGCCCGCGCGCAGGTGCGGGCCGGGGCGAGTTTTCCCTGGCATCGCGGGCAGGCGGCCCGCTCCAGGGAGTGGGGGTCGAAGCGGATCATGGTTCCTCCTCCCGTCAGGCCCGAGTATGCCCCGGAGGCGGGCCGAAGGCAAGGTTGGCGACCCTTGATTTGCACGGGCTTTCAGCTATGGTGGGTTCATGCGACCGGCGATGTTCGATTGGACTCCGATCCCGGCCCCAGGGCAGCGGGAGCCGTTCGTGCCCATGTTCGAGAGGCTGCTGCGGCACATGGACGAGCTTGTGGACGAGCTGCGGGAACGGGACAACTTGGCGTACACCTTCCGGGAGGGCGCGGCCACTTCCGACAGCCTGACCGCCTCGTTCTACCGGGAGACCGGGCGGGTGGTGGACTGGAGCGGCTGATGGCCGACGACATGCAGAGCGCGTTGTTGCGCGACATTCTGGAGAAGCAGGGCGAAATGCTGCAGGAGCTGCGGGCCATTCGCGACGAGCTGCGCGAATTGCGCGGCATGGAGCGGGAACAGGCCGGGAGCGGCGGCCGGGAGGCCGGACAGCGCGAGCCCGCGGCCGGACGGCCGGAGCAATCCGAGGAGCCGGGGCGCGCCGGCGCGCCGGACGGCGACGCCCTGCTGGAGTCGCTGAAGAGCCGCAACCGCCAGGCCATGCAGGCCCGCCGCCTGGCCAAGCGGATGGACGGAAAGGATTTTTGAGGTGGTATTGTTCGGCAACAAAAAGCGTCCGCAGGAAGGCGGGGACGAGGGCAAGTTCGAGCACGCCCGGCAGTCCTACTTTTCAGGCAAGCTGAAGATCGTCACCACCGAACGCATCGAGGGCCGCAAGATCAAGTGGACCTTCGGGCTGGTGGCTTCGCGGTCGTTCTCGTCTGAGACAGCCTTTTACGGCCTGGTGCACAACGCCCTGGAGGCCGGGGCTGACGCCGTGGTGGGCTACCGCGAGAACGTGGCCTTCCATCCGGACGGCGACCGCCACTACACCTGCTACGGCACGGCCGTCTTCCTGGAGCCGCTGAAGAAGCCCGGCATGCCGCTGGAGCAGGCCATGGGCGGCGAGGCCCCCCAGGACGCGGGGCAGGACCAGTCCGGTTCCGGCAAGGGCAAGAAGAAGCGGGGCCGGATTGTCTGAGAAATCCTCCCGCGTGGTGCCCGCACGGCAGAACAGCCCGCCCGACAAGGCGGGCGTTTTTTTGGCGGATGAATGGAGCGGGCGGGACGGAAACCAGGGAGTGTCGGGGAATGTGGCTTGAAGCGTTTCTGTACTGGCTGCCGCTGGTGCCGTTGGCCATCGCCAACGGATTCCTGCGGGAGGCCGTGCTGGCCAGACGTCTGTCCGCGCATCGGGCCAACCAGCTTTCCTGCCTGACACTGGTCCTGTTGTTCTGCCTGTACGCCGTGGCCGTGGCGCGCTGGTGGGGTGTTGACGGCCCGCGCGAGGCGGGAGCGGTCGGCGCGCTGTGGCTGGCGCTGACCGTGACCTTCGAGTTCGGCTTCGGCCACTGGGTGGCCGGGGAGTCCTGGGAAAAGCTACTGGCCAACTACAATCTGGCCGCCGGGAGGCTGTGGGTGCTGGTGCTGCTGGCGGTGGGGCTGCTGCCTTTTGTGGTTCTGCTGGCTGGCTGAAGGGCGCAAGGTTTTCCAATCGGGGCGGAAATTGAAAGGCCCCCGGCGAGGAACCGCGCCGGGGGCCTTTCGTATGCTGAGGCGGGAGGAATGTCGCTCGCTAGGGCTTCTTCACGCTGATGAAGTGCTCCTGCATGCAGATGTAGCCGGCTTCCTTGGACCAGTTTTCCAGGCCGCCGGGCATGAGCAGGTTGTCGGCCACGCCTTTGCCGTAGGCGCGGGATTCGGGCGGCAGCTTGTGGCCGAAACCGTGGACCATGAAGGCGGCCTCGGGGTGGATGAAGGGGGTGACGAAGGCCTTGATCTCGCCGGAGTGGCCGTTGCTGCCCACCACCACGGTGTCGCCGTCGGAGACGCCCATGCCCTTGGCCACGTCCTCGTTGAGCCAGAGGACGTTCTCGGGCATCTGCTCGGCCAGCTTGGGGTTGTTCACGGTGTGCCCCTGGGTGTGCACGCCGCAGCGACCGAAGATGATGCGGAACTTGCCCTCGGGCGGATGCTCCGGGGACTCGTAGGGCTTCAACGACTGCATGCCGTCCTCTTCCCAGGCGGGGTGGACCATCTCCAGCTTGCCGGAAGGGGTCTTCCAGGTGAACTCGTCCATGTTCCGGTAGTAGGGCTCCTTGCACAGGGGCACGAAGCCCTTGGCGTCGAAGTCCTCAATGGACACGCCGGTGCCATCCAGCTGGTAATTCCAGATGTCCTCGATTGACTCGAAAGCCAGCTTCTCCACGCCCATGCGCTTGGCCAGGCCGCAGATGATCTCCCAGTCGGCGCGGGTGTCGTAACGCGGTTTGAGCGCCCGCTTGCGCACGAAGAACTGCGGCTTGACCCCGCCCTTCTGGGCGATGATGGACTCGCGCTCCAGGTAGGGGGACAGCGGCAGGACCACGTCCGAATGCCAGGCGGTGTCGGACCAGGAGAAGGTCACGGAGACCAGCAGGTCCAGCTTCTTCCACTTCTCCTTGAGCCGCTCGGGCTCCGGGAAGGCCATGAGAGGGTCGTGGCGGTAGCAGATGTAGCCGCGCACGGGGTAGGGCTCGCCGGTTTCGATGGCGTCGTAGGCCAGGTTGACCAGGCCGGGACCGGCGTCAATGTGCTTGTACTTCCAGCCCGCGCCATCGGCCCGCTTGGCCTCGGGCTTCTCGAACATGGCGGCCAGCTTGTTGAGTCCCTTGGCGCCCACGTCGCCGGGGCCGTTGGAGATGGCCAGGCCGCCCTTGGCGCCGATGGAGCCGAGCAGGGCGTTGATGATGTAGGCGGTGCGGGAAACGTAGAAGGAGTCCTTGTAGCGGGCGGTCATCCAGCCGGGGTGCCAGATGACCGCGGGGGCGGCGTCGGCCAGCTGCTTGGCCAGGTCGTAGATGCGCTTGGCCGGCACGCCGCACTCCTCGGCGGCCCACTCCGGAGTGTAGGAGCGCACGAACGACTTGAGCTTGTCGAAGTCGTTGAAGTGCTTGGCCACGTAGTCCTTGTCGTAGAGGTTCTGGCTGATGAGGGCGTTGATGACGCCAAGGTTGAAGGCGTAGTCGGTGCCGGGCCGGACCAGGAAGAAGTTGTCCGCCTTGCCCGCGGAGACCGTGGCCCGGACGTCGATGACGGTGAGCTTGCCGCCCTTGTCCAGAGAGTCGAGGGTCTGGTTCACCTCGGAGACGTTGATGGCCTCGAAGATGTTGCGGGTCTGCAGGATGATGTGCTTGGCGTTCTTGAGGTCGTAGGCCACGCCCTTGCGGCCCATGCCCATGACTGACTTGGCGGCGTGCAGCACGCCGCGCGCGCAGGCGGAGTCGTGGTTGCAGTAGTTGGGGGAGCCGATGCCCTTGACGAAGGCCTGGTGCAGGTCGGGGAAGGGTCCGCCGCGGTCGGACCACATGACGGATTCCTTGCCATGTTTTTCCTGGATGGCCGAGAGTTTGTCAGCCACGTACTGCAGGGCTTCGTCCCAGGTGGCGCGCCGCCATTTGCCCTCGCCGCGTTCCCCCTCGCGGATCATGGGGTACTGGGGGCGCTCCCGATCCTGGGTGAGATCGTACCCGGCCGCGCCCCTGGCGCAGAGGGCGCCCTTGAGCGAGTGGGGATTGCCCTGGATGAACGCGCATTCGTCGTTCTCCACGTCCACTTGGATGGGACAGCGCACGGTGCACATGCCGCAGACGCTGTAGACCTGTTTCTTTTCCATCTGCACCCTCCACGAGATTTATTTCACAAAGATACGCAGCAGGCGAATTGGTGTTGCATTGTATGGCAGGTAGCAGGTGGTGGGGGGCATGGCAAGAAGGAGGAGACTTTGTGAAAAAGAACGCGATGGAGCGTGAGGAGGACGGGATATAATGTGCGAAAATGCACGAAAGCAATCAATTGGAATGAACGGAGGGGGTTGACGCAACGAGACTTTTGTGGTTTCTGTGACACAAAATTGCAACACTGGCGAACCACGCCAATATAGACCGTAAAAGGAGGTTTCCGCGTGGTCTTCACATGGATCAACTTGGCTATGCTGGTCTTTTTGGTTGCCGGGTTCGCCTTCGCCGCCGGCCCCGTGGTCGGCTCCCTGCTCCTTTCCCCCCACTACACCAAGGGTGATGTGGGCATGTCGTACGAATGCGGCATGCCTCCGCATGGAACGTCCTGGGTGCGTTTCGGCATCAATTACTACATCTACGCCCTCATCTTTCTCGCCTTCGACGTGGACGTACTCTATCTCTTCCCTGTCGCGGCCCATTATCCGGACGCGGAAGGATTCGTTCCCCTGGTCAAGGTCTTCATCTTCCTTGCCGTGCTCGCCCTCGGTGTCGCCTACTTCTGGAGGAAAGGAGTCTTTACATGGCCGAGAAGAATCTCGGAGTAAGGCCGGCGGAGACCGGGAGCGAACCGCCCCTGGTCGACATTCCGCTGGCCAACAAGTTCCTCGACGTCTGCCGGGCCATGTCGCTTTGGCCCATGACCTTCGGCCTGGCCTGCTGCGCCATCGAGATGATGGCCGTTGGCATGGCCCGATTCGATATCTCCCGCTACGGCGCGGAGGTCTTCCGCCCCTCCCCGAGGCAGTCCGACCTGATGATCGTGGCCGGCACGGTCAACAAGAAGATGGCCGGGCCGCTGGTGCGGCTGTACGAGCAGATGCCCGCCCCCAAGTACGTCATGGCCCTGGGCAACTGCGCCATCGCGGGCGGCCCCTTTGCCATCAAGGGCCAGTACAACGTCATCGAGGGCGTGGACCAGCTGGTGCCGGTGGACGTCTACGTGCCCGGCTGCCCGCCGCGCCCGGAGGGACTGCTGGAGGGCCTCTTCCAGCTGCAAGACAAGCTCATCGGCCACCGGTTCTGGCCCGAACCCGACCAGCCCCCAGTCGTGGGCGAGCAGAAGTAGGGGACGAGAATGGCGAACGGCTTCAGTTTTCCGGCCATGTGCCGGCTCGAATCGGACTACGCCAAGACGGGCTCCACGGCCGTCTACCACCTCAACCCCGGCCAGCTGAAAGCCGCGGCCAACGCCTTCAACAACCGCGGCTGGTTCCTGGAGGACATCACCTGCCTGGACGTGGAGGAGGGCATCCTGGTCCTGTATCACTTCGATCACATGGAGCGGGCCGAGGCCCGGGTGACTCTGCGCGTGCTGGTGCCCCACGACGACGCAGTGCTGCCCTCCATCGGCTCCGTCTTCGGCGCGGCCTACTGGCACGAGCGCGAGGCGCAGGACATGCACGGGATGACCTTCACCGACCATCCCAACCCCCTGCCCCTGCTGCTGCCCGAGGACGCCGACTTCCACCCCCTGCTGCATGACGAAAAGCGGCGCAAATCCGCCCGCGACATCCTTGAGGAATACCACCACGCCTACTGCTGGCCCTCCTTCGTGAAGATCGAGGAAGAGCCGAACGGCGAGGCCGCCGAAGAGGGCGGCCAGGAAGCGGCGGGGGAGGAAGGCTGATGACGCATCTCACAGGCGACTACTACACCCGTCATTTCGAGAAGGGCCCCCGCGACGACACGCTCATCCTGAACATGGGGCCGCAGCACCCTTCCACCCACGGCGTCCTTCGCATCCTGGTGGAGCTTGACGGCGAGTACGTCATCAAGGCCGAGCCGGTGCTGGGCTACGTGCACCGCATGCACGAGTTCATGGGACAGACCAAGTCCTGGGCCCAGTTCTGGCCCAACCCCGGCCGGGTGGACTACCTGCACGCCCTGGCCTGGAACTGGGGCTACGCCGGGGCCGTGGAGAAGCTGGCGGACATCGAGGTGCCGGAGCGGGCCGAGTACATCCGGGTCATCACCTGCGAGTTGAACCGCATCTCCTCGCACCTGCTGTGGTGGGGCGCCTACCTGCTTGACCTGGGCGCCTTCACCCCCATCATGTACGCCTTCACCGACCGCGAGCACATCATGGATATCCTGCAGGAGCCCACCGGCTCGCGGCTCACATACGCCTACTACCGCTTCGGCGGAGTCACGGCCGACCTCTCCGACCGCTTCCTGCAGCGGGTGCGGGAGTTCGTGCCCTACATGCGCTCGCGGCTGCCGATGTTCCGCGACCTGGTCACTGAGAACATCATCCTGCGCAAGCGTGTCGAGGGCGTTGGCCACTTCTCGCCGGAGCTCATCCGCAGCTACGGCGCCACCGGTCCCGTGGCCCGGGGGTCGGGCATCGCCTACGACGTGCGCCGGTCCGAGCCGTACTCGGTGTACGACCGCTTCGACTGGGACGTGGTGGTGGAGGACGGCTGCGACGCCATGGCCCGCTACCTGGTGCGCATGGGCGAGATCGAGCAGTCCCTGCGCATCATCGAGCAGGCCGTGGAGCAGATCCCGGAAGGGGAGTACCTGCCCAAGAACGCCCCCAAGCCCAAGTGGAGCCCCCCGGCGGGGGAGACCTACTTCGCGGTGGAGGGCGGACGCGGCAAGATCGGCTACTACATCGCCTCGGACGGCGGCCGCCAGCCCTACCGGCTGAAGCTGCGCGCCCCGGGGTTCAGCAACATGAGCATCTTCTCGGACGGCGCCAAAGGCGTGCTGCTGGCGGACGCCGTGTCCATCCTGGGCAGTCTGGACCTGGTCATCCCCGAAATCGACAGGTGAGCCATGGACATCGCGAGCATTCCCCCCGAACTGATCCGCCTGGCCCTGGGGCTTGTCCTGCTGGCCGCCTTCGTGGGCGGCAACGCCACCCTCCTCGTGTACGTGGAGCGGAAGGTGGCGGGCCACATCCAGCGTCGGCCCGGCCCCTTCGAGGTCGGCCCCCACGGCATCCTGCAGACGGTGGCCGACGCCGTGAAGCTGGTGGGTAAACAGCTTCTCACCCCGCGCGACGCGGACCGCTTCGTTTTCTGGCTGGCCCCGTTCATGGCCTTTTTGCCGGTCTTCGTCATGTTCCTGCCCATCCCCTTCGCCCCCAATCTCTACGCCCTGGAGACCAACGTCGGAGTAATCCTCATCCTGGCTTTCGCCGGGCTGGGTGTGCTCTCGCTGTGTCTGGCGGGCTGGGCCTCCAACAACAAGTGGGGCCTGCTGGGCGCGGCCCGCGCCGTGGCGCAGTCCGTGGGCTACGAGATCCCGCTGCTGCTCTCGGTGCTGGCCGTGTGCTTCATGCACGGCTCCCTGGACCTGCTGACCATCTCGAAGGAGCAAGGGGCCTGGCCCTGGCAGTGGAACGTGGTGCTGCAGCCGGTGGCCTTCGTCATCTACTTCATCTGCGCCCTGGGCGAGACCAACCGCGCGCCCTTCGACCTGCCCGAGGGCGAGAGCGAACTGACCGCCGGGTTCCACACCGAGTACTCGGGCATGGGCTTCGGCCTCTTCTTCCTGGCGGAATACGCCAACATGATCGTGGTCTCGTCCGTGGCCACCGTGCTCTTCCTGGGCGGGTTCAACGGCCCGGGCGCGCCGGGATCCTGGTGGTTCCTGGCCAAGGTCTACGCCCTCATCCTGGTCATGATGTGGATTCGCTGGACCTACCCCCGGGTGCGGTTCGACCAGCTGCTGAACCTCAACTGGAAGTGGCTGGTGCCCCTGGCCACCATCAACCTCTTGGCCACCGCCCTGGTGATGAAGCTGTAGGAGGGTCCGCGTGAGCGTGATGCATGAGCTGAAGGAGGCCGCCAGGGGCCTGAAGAGCCTGCTGGTGGGCCTGAAGATCACCGGCCGCGAATTCGGGCGCAGCCAGGTCACGGTCCACTTCCCGCGTCAGGTCGTGGACGACATCCTCACCTTCCGCGGCCACGTGGAGCTGGTGGGCAAGCCCAAGGACCCGGCCACCCCCAAGTGCATTTCCTGCATGATGTGCGTCAGCGTCTGCCCCTCGGGCTGCCTGGCCCTGAAAAAAGCGCCCAAGCCCAAGCCCCCGCCGGAACCGGAAGGGGAAACCGGGGCGGAGGACGCCATGGTCAAGCCCAAGGAGAAGAAGGAGCCGCCCAAGGCCTCCAAGACGCCGGTGAAGTTCACCTACAACTACAACCTGTGCTCGTTGTGCGGGTTGTGCGTGCAGTCCTGCCCGGTGAAATCCCTGCGTTTCTCCACGGACATCTACATCGCCTCCCCGGACAGGGAGACCTTCCACTACGACCTGCTGGCCCGGCTCAAGGACCAGGCCGAGCGGGTCGGCGAGGAGGCCTCGGCCAAGGCCAAGAAGCCCGGCAAGCCCAAGAGCGAGGCGGAGCGCGCCACCGAGCCGGGCGGTGTGAAGGCCGAAACCACCATCGAACCCCAGGGAGGAGAGTCCTGATGGAGACCGCGGCCCTGGTCCTGTTCATCATCTACGCGGCCATCATCGCCTTCGGCGCGTTGGCCGCCGCCCTGGCGGCCAACCTGGTGCGGGCCCTGCTGGGCCTTATCCTGGCGCTCTTCGGCGTGGCCGGCATGTACCTGCTCATGAACGCCCCCTTCGTGGCCGTCATGCAGCTGCTCATCTACGTGGGCGCTGTGGTCGTGCTGATCTTCTTCGCCATCATGCTCACCAAGGCCCCTGCCGGGGCGGAGGAGAGCAAGCCCAGGCCGATCCGCAAGTACTTCACCGCGCTTGTGGCCGCTTCGGCCCCGGTCTTTGTCCTGGGCTGGGTGCTGCTCACCTTCCCCGAGCAGGGCTCCGAGCTGCCCGCCGAGGTGGCGGTGAGCGAATTGGGCAAGGGGCTCATGGAACCGTACATCGTGGCCTTCGAGCTCATCTCGGTGGTCCTCTTCGTGGCCATGTCCGGGGCGGTGCTCCTGGGCTTCAAGAAAAGGAACGGCAAATGAGCGCGCTGCTTCTCTACCAGCTTGTGGCCCTGATGCTGCTGGCCATCGGGCTCTACGGCCTCTGCTTCCGCCGCAGCTTCGTCGGCATGCTCATCAGCGTGGAGCTGATGCTCAACGGCGCGGGCCTGTCCATCGTGGCCGCGGCCCAGCTCACCCCGGCCTCGGCTTCGCTGGGTCAGCTGGCCACGCTCTTGGTCATGGGTTTGGCCGCGGCCG
The DNA here is from genome assembly GCF_000711295.1 of Desulfohalovibrio reitneri. Classification (NCBI taxonomy): domain Bacteria; kingdom Pseudomonadati; phylum Thermodesulfobacteriota; class Desulfovibrionia; order Desulfovibrionales; family Desulfovibrionaceae; genus Desulfohalovibrio; species Desulfohalovibrio reitneri. The sequence goes on from NZ_JOMJ01000004.1 coordinate 277,327, forward strand.
AGGCGACCCTGGTGCTGGCCATCGTCATCGTGGTCTCCAAGCGCTTCGGCGAGACCGACTCCGAAACCGTTTCCGAGCTGAAGGGGTAGGGCATGGAACTGTACGAGTCCACGCGGGTCCTGGCGCCCATCATCATCACCCTGCTGGCCCCCTTCTTCATCTACTGGAACCGGCACTCCCCGGACAAGCGCGAGGCCATCTCCTTCGTGGCCGCGGCCTCGGCCTTCGTGACCGTGCTCTCCATGGCCCCGGCCGTGCTGAGCGGCCGCGTCTGGGCCTACGAGCTATTCACCCTCCTGCCCGGCATCCACATCTCCTTTTGCGTGGACGGGCTGTCGCTGGTGTTCGCCCTCATCGCCACCTTCTTGTGGATGCTGGTGACGAGCTACAACATCGGCTACATGCGCGGGCTCAAGGAACACGCCCAGACTCGCTACTACTTCTGCTTCGCGGTGGCCATCTTCGGCGCCGTGGGCGTGGCCTTCTCCAAGAACATCTTCACCCTGTACCTCTTCTACGAGGTCATCACCGTCTTCACCTATCCGCTGGTCGCCCACCACCAGGACCACGAGGCCTATCACGGCGCGCGCAAGTACCTGGTCTACCTCATGGGCACCTCCAAGCTGTTCCTGCTGCCGGCCATGGTGCTGACCTACGTGCTGTGCGGCACCCTGGACTTCCACCTGGGCGACGTGGTCACGGGCATGGCCTTCCCCTACGAGCAGCAGCCGGTGCTGGTGACCATCACCTACATCCTCTACATCGCCGGGCTGGCCAAGGCGGCCATCATGCCCTTCCACAACTGGCTGCCCTCGGCCATGGTTGCGCCCACGCCGGTCTCCGCCCTGCTGCACGCGGTGGCGGTGGTCAAGGCGGGCGTCTTCTGCGTCTCCCGCATCATTCTCTCCGGCTTCGGCCTGGAGACCATGGAGGCGCTGAACCTGGGCATCCCCACCGCCTTCCTGGCCGCCTTGACCATCGTGGCGGCCTCGGTCATCGCCCTGACCAAGGACGACCTCAAGGCGCGGCTGGCCTATTCCACGGTGTCGCAACTGTCCTACATCGTCATCGGCGTGTGCATGCTGACCCCCATGGCGGTGCAGGGCGGGGTGCTGCACATCGCCAACCACGCCTTCTCCAAGATCACCCTCTTCATGTGCGCGGGCGCCATCTACGTGGCCGCCCACACCAAGAAGATCAGTCTCATGGGCGGCATGGGCTGGCGCATGCCCCTGACCTTCGGGGCCTTCGCCGTGGCGTCCATGTCCATGATCGGCGTGCCCTTCGTCTGCGGGTTCGTCACCAAGTGGTATCTGGTCAACGGGGCCATCCAGGCCAAGCAGGTCATTCTGGTGGTGGCGCTTCTGGCCTCCACGCTGCTCAACGCCTCCTACTTCGGCCCCATCGTCTACCGCGCCTTCTTCCGGCCGGCGGCCGAGGGCGTCGATCTGGAGGAGTTCTCCGAGCCCGGGCTGACCATGGTGGTGCCGGTGCTGCTCACGGCGGCCATGTCGGTGTTCCTCGGGCTGTATCCCGAGCTTTTCCTGAACTTCATCAAGGCCTTCGGCAACTTCTAGGAGGAGGGGAGCGATGCTTCAGCGACTTGGCCGATTCTTCTCCGGGCTTCGGGACAGATCCGCGGCCTTCAAATGGCTCTTCTTCCTGGTGCTGGTCCTGCTGGTGGTGCTGAACTTCTTCATCCACCCCCACCATCCCCATGTCTCCCTGGAAAAGTACGCTGGCTTCTGGGCCGCGTTCGCCCTGGTTTTCGCCGGGCTGATGGCCTTCGTCATCAAGCGCATCATCGCCAATCTGGTCAAAGTGCCCGAGGATTTCTATGACCCAGACGCTTGAGTTCTACCATCCGGCGGCGGGTTTCATCGCCCTGGCCGCGGCCCTGCCGTTCTTCTGCGGCAGATGGTGGCGCTGGCTGTTGCCCGTGCCCGCGATTCTGGCCATCATCTCAGTGTTCACCATGTCTCCGGGCAACTACGGCGGGCTGGAGTGGATGGGCTTCGATCTCAGCCTGGGGCGGGTTGACGCCCTTTCCCTGGTCTTTGCCAACGTATTCGCCATCCAGGCGTTCATCGGCTTCATCTACTCCTTCCATCTCAAGCAGAAGCGCCAGCACGTATTCTCTTCGCTCTACGTGGCGGGCGGCTTCGGCTGCGTCTTTGCGGGCGACTACCTGACCCTGTTCGCCTTCTGGGAGCTGATGAGCGTCGCCTCCACCATGCTCATCTGGTACAACGCCCGCGAGAACAATCGGGCCGGGGGAGCCGGTTTCCGGTACTTCCTGATCCACTCCCTGGGCGGGCTGCTGCTTCTGGGCGGCATGCTGCTGCGCTACAAGGCGCTGGGCACCTTCGACTTCGTGCCCATCGATCCCTCCACCGCCCACTACTACGACTGGCTCATCCTGCTGGGCTTCGGCGTCAACGCGGCCTTCATCGGCCTGCACGCCTGGCTTCCGGACGCCTACCCCGAGGCCACCATCACCGGCGCGGTCTTCATGTCCGCCTTCACCACCAAGACGGCCGTCTACACCCTGGCGCGCGGCTTCGCGGGCTGGGACTTCCTGGCCTGGATGGGCGTGGGCATGGCTCTCTACGGCGTTTTCTACGCTACCATGGAGAACCAGGGACGGAGGATTCTCTCCTACCACATCATGTCCCAGGTGGGGTACATGGTGGCGGGCATCGGCATCGGCACGGCCATGGCGCTGAACGGCGCCACGGCCCACGCCTACGCGCACATCCTTTACAAAGGCCTGCTCTTCATGAGCGTGGGCGCGGTCATCTACGCCACCGGCACGGGGCGTCTGACCGACCTAGGCGGCATGGTGGGCAAGCTGCCCCTGGTCATGATCCTCTATGTGGTGGCCGGGCTTTCCATCTCAGGCATGCCCATCTTCAACGGCTTCATCTCCAAGACCATGACCATCGCCGGGGCCTTCGAGGACCACCAGACCCTCATCGGCATCGGGCTGGAGGTCGCGGCCGTGGGCACCTTCCTCTCGGTGGGCATCAAGCTGCCGTACTTCGCCTTCTGGGGCGGCAAACGGGACAACCCCATCAAGCCCAGGCCAATCCCGGTGAACATGTACCTGGCCATGGGGATTGCCGCGCTGCTCTGCACGGCCCAGGGCCTGTACCCCCAGATGCTCTACGCCCTGCTTCCCTTCCAGGAAGCCGTGCACGAGTACCACCCCTGGACCGCCTGGCACGTGCTGCAGACCAGCCTGCTGCTTGGCTTCACCGGCCTTGTCTTCTACCTCATGCGCAAGACCATGAAGCCGCACGTGCAGCGCAACGTGGACTTCGAACTGCTCTACATCCTGGCCGGCCGCGCCTTCCTCTTCCTGGTGTCGCGGCCCGTGGCCTGGGCGGATTCCATCTGGACCACGGTCTACCGCGTGGTGGGACTGCGGGTTCTGCTGTTCTTCGGCTGGCTGACCTCGGCCTTCGACTGGCGGGCCATCGATGGCGTCGTCGACGGGGTGGCCTACACCACGCGCAACGTTGGAGGCCGCACGGCCAAAACGCAAACCGGCAAGCTGGGCGACTATCTGGCCATGGCCATCGCCTTCGCCCTGGTCGTCCTGGCCTTCATATGGGCCGTGAGCTAACCAAAGGGAGCAGCCAAGCATGACCGAAGTCGGCTACCCGGTCCTTTCCAGCATCATCTTCTTCCCCTTGCTGGCCGCCCTGGTGCTCTTGTTCGTGCGCCACGACGGGGCGGCGCGCTTCATCACCCTGTGCGCCTCGGTGGTGGAGATCATGCTGGCCATCCCCCTGCTGATGCACTTCGTGCCCTCGGACGTGGGCTTTCAGTTCGTGGAGCAGTACCAGTGGGTGCCCTCGCTGGGGCTTTCCTACTACCTTGGCGTGGACGGCATCTCCTATCTGATGGTGCTGTTGACCATCCTCATCCTGCCGCTCTGCGTCCTCTGCTCCTGGACCTACGTTAAACAGCGGGCCAAGGAATTCCACATCTGCCTGCTGCTCATGACCACGGCCTGCATCGGGGTCTTCCTGGCCCTGGACTTCGTGCTCTTCTACATCTTCTGGGAGGCCATGCTGGTCCCCATGTACCTCATGATCGCGGTCTGGGGCGGTCCCAGGCGGCGCTACGCCTCCATCAAGTTCTTCCTCTACACCCTGGCGGGCTCCACCCTGCTGCTGGTGGCCATGGTGGCCTTCTTCCAGTCCCAGGGCACCTTCTCCATCCCGGAGTTGATGCAGGGCGAGTACTCCTTCCGCTTCCAGTTCTGGGCTTTCCTGGCCATGGCCCTGGCCTTCGCCATCAAGGTGCCCATGTTCCCCTTCCACACCTGGCTGCCCGCGGCCCACGTGGAGGCGCCCTCGGCCGGATCGGTGGTGCTGGCCTCGGTGCTCATCAAAATGGGGGCCTACGGCTTCCTGCGCTTCTGCATGACCCTCACCCCCATGGGCATGGATTACTTCACGCCGCTATTCATCGCCCTGTCCGTGGCGGGCATCCTCTACGGCGGGATTATCTGCCTGGGGCAGACCGACGTGAAGAAGCTCATCGCTTACTCCTCGGTGGCCCACATGGGCTTCTGCACCCTGGGCATCTTCATGTTCAACCTGCGCGGCATCGAGGGCGCGCTGATGATCATGCTCAACCACGGGCTGGTCACGGGCGCGCTCTTTATGATGATCGGAGCCATCTACGAGCGCTCCCATTCCCGGGAGATCGAGGACAACCAGGGCATGGGCAAGTTCCTGCCCGCCTTCATGGGCTTCTTCGGTCTCTTCGCCCTGTCCTCCCTGGGCTTCCCCGGACTGAACAGCTTCGTGGGCGAGGCGCTGGTGCTTATCGGGGCCTTCACCTCGGACTGGGTCATCGGCCTCATCGTCATTCCAGGCGCCATGCTGGGCGCGGCCTACATGCTGCGGCTCACCCAGCGCATGACCTACGCCCCCATCGGCCAGGAGCCGTCGCCCAAGGGCAAGGGCTGGCGGGACCTCTCCCCGCGCGAAGTGACCTACCTGCTGCCCCTGGCCGTGCTGACCATCTACATCGGCCTGGCCCCGGGGTTCGCCCTGCGCATCATCGACCCGGCCATCGAGAACCTGCTGGCCGGATACAAGCAGAAGAGCCAGCCCGCGGGATATTTGGCGGAGGAGGGGGAGCGCGAGGTTCCCACGGTTGTCGAGGCCGCCCTGAGCCGGGTCGAGAAGGTTTTCTAGCCAAAGGAGACGCGACGTGAATCTCGACGCAACGCTGATCGCCCCCGAACTCTACCAGCTCCTGGTGGTTCTGGGGCTGTTCGTGCAGACCCTGGCCCCAGCGCCCAAGGACCACAAGCCGGTGGCCTGGATAGGCGCGGCCGCTCTGGTCGGGGTGCTGGTCTCCCTGGTCTCCCTGGGGGGCGGCGCGACCATGTTCTATGGCTCCTACCGGGTGGACGGCATCTCCCAGTTCTTCAAGCTGGCCGTCTCCATCGGCTTCTTCATCGCCGCGGTCAACGCCGTGCGGCAGCCCACCCTGCGGCCCAGGCATGGCCCGGACTACTTCCTTTTCCTTGCCCTGTCCGCCTGGGGGCTCATGCTGCTGGCCTCCTCGGTGGAGCTCATCACAGCCTTCATCGCCCTGGAGATTTCCTCCTACAGCCTCTTTGCCATTGTGCCCCTGCGTGCCCGCTCCAAGGGAGCGGCCGAGGCGGGCATCAAGTACATCCTGTTCGGCGCGGCGGCCACGGCCGTCTCCCTGTACGGATTCTCGTACATCCTGGCCTCCCAGCACACGACCTACATCGCGGAACTGGCCACCAAGTCCTGGAGCTTCGCGGCCGAACCCCTGGCCGCCCTGGGGCTGGTCCTGTTCCTTGCGGGCTTCTTCTACAAGCTGGCCCTGTTCCCGTTTCACTTCTGGTGCCCGGACGTCTACGACGGCGCCTCCAACGAAACGGCCGCCTTCGTGGCTACGCTGCCCAAGCTGGGCGCGGTGGTCATCCTGGTGCGGCTGGCCGCGCTGCTGGAGCCCGGACTGGAGATCACCACGGCCCTGGCCGCCCTGGGCGCGCTGTCCATGACCTTCGGCAACCTCGCGGCCCTGGCCCAGCGCGACATCAAGCGAATTCTGGGCTACTCCTCGGTGGCCCACGCCGGGTACATCACCCTGGGCCTGGTCACGGGCACGGCCGAGGGCTTGGCCGCGGCCGCCTTTTACTCCCTGGCCTACATCCTCATGAACCTGACCTGCTTCTGGGTTGTGTGCCGGTTGGCCGATGACGGACGCAACCTGAGCCTGGACGATCTCAACGGCCTGTACAAACGGGCTCCGGGGTTGGCGCTCATCCTGCTGGTGGCCGCCTTCGCCCTGGTGGGCCTGCCGCCCACCGCCGGGTTCACTGGCAAGCTCTTCCTGCTGTCCGGGGCCTGGGCCCACGGCTACAACTGGCTGGTCATCGTGGCCGCGGTGAACACGGCCATATCCATCTACTACTACCTGAACATGGTCCGCCACGCGTACACCTTCGAGGCGGAGGGACGGACCAGCCCGGCTGTGGGAGCGGGATCGGTTGCCTTCGGCGGCTTGCTGGCCGCGGCCGTGCTGCTGCTCGGCGCCATGCCGGCTCCGGTGTTCGACATGGCCCTGGAAGCCGGGCGATGGTTGCTACCCTGAGGAGGATGACAGGGTATGAGGAGAATACGCCCCTTCCGCAACGCCGGAAGGGGCGTTTTTTTTCACCGCGCTGATGGGAGAAAAACAATGCGCCAATGTGAACAATCAGCCTCGTCAGTTGTGTTGATGTGGGAATGATTTCACAAGAAAATCACGACTGGTGGAGGTTTTATTGAGAAGTTGAATGAATGTAGCACGATATCCATTCAGATTGCTGTAGTGTGAAAAAGACAGGGAGGTAATATTCCGTGAATATCGTCACAAGTGCAAAATTCTTCTCTTCCGCAATGTCTCCTTTTTCACTTTCCTCTCTTTTTGCTTCCCCGTACTTTCCCGTGTCTGTTACGAAAACGTGTCTCCAAAGGGAGATTTCGGAAGAGGACCGTTGAAAAGGAGTCCGTCATGAGCACGTACATGATCAAGACCAACAAGAAGCGCTGCATCAGCTGCAAGGCCTGCGAGGTCCACTGTAAGCTGAAGAACCGTGTGCCCGAAGGAGCCAAGTTGGGCCTGCTGGCCTCCAAGGGGCCGGTCAAGAAGGGCGGCAAGCCCACCTATCTCAACCAGTTCATGCCCTGTTTCCACTGCGAGAAGCCGTGGTGCGTCTCCGCCTGTCCCACCGGGGCAATGATCCGGCGCGAGTCCGACGGCATCGTCTATGTAGACCAGGAACTGTGCGTGGGCTGTAAGGCCTGCATCATGGCCTGCCCTTGGGAAGTCCCCCAGTGGCAGGAATCCACCGGCACGGTCATCAAGTGCGACTACTGCATGGATCGGGTGGACGAGGGGCTCGACCCCGCCTGCGTAACAGCCTGCACCGCCCACGCGCTGGAGTTCCTACGCCCCAACCGCGACTCCGACCGGGTGCGGAAAAACTACGCCAGGGAAAAGTTTCTCACCTAACGGTGGCGGCTTCCGGGGAGGGTCCCCTGGAGAGGAACCATGTTTGGAGAAGGAGGGTATGCAATGGAGAGTGCAGGACGGAGACTTGCCGGCCGGGCATTTCCCCGGCGCGTGATATCGCGCGCACCGGCCGGCTGACACGGGGAGAGCCTGACGACCTATTCGTGGGCGAGGGTACTGGAGCGCTCGGGACGGTGGTCCCGGGTGCATGCAGACAGGGCGGCGCGGCCCCCGGCGGAAAACCGGGCCGGACATTTCAGGAGAAAATCCCCGCCGTCCGCAACTTTTACTGATGACGGAGGAACCGCGATGATGAAAAAGAAGATGTTGGCCTTCCTGGCGCTGGCCCTGAGCCTGTGCTTGGCCGCTCCCGCCATGGGCGCGGTGGAAGCCATGATCGGCGCCAATGACTACAAGGCCGGCGACGTTGTCACCGTATCCGGCCAGATCGACCCTGGTCAGGACCTCTACGTGGCCATCGCCACCAAGAACGAGTTCGCTCCACAGGACACCACGGGCGTCAACGAAAAGACTTCCTTCCAGAAGGACGCCCAGAAGTTCGGCTTCTCCATGTCCACGTCCGTGCCGCACCTTTACTACATGCTCACCACCAACCCCACCGCCTTCGGCTCCACCCAGCCCAAGAAGTACGGTGGCCCCTCCTTCATGACCGGCATCTACTCCACCACCATGTTCAACCTCAAGAAGTGGGGAGAACTGCCGGCTGACGTGAAGCCCTACCTCGGTCCCATCGACTCCGAGGACGAGTGGAAGTTCTTCGTCTACAACCACGAGAACAGCTACGGCATCAACACGGTCACCAAGGAGCTCACCCGCGTGGGCAAGGTGACCATCTTCGCCCGCTCCGTCATCGCCGACCACGCCGAGTACCCCAACTACTGGAACGAGGGCACCACCATCGAGTTGAACAAGGAGACCGGCGAGTTCACCGCCTCCTTCGACTCCTTCCGCCACACCCCGCCCGACACCGAGTTCGTGGTCTACGTCAACGGCCAGGAAGTCGGCGGCTACACCATCGAGGGCAACGGCTTCTGGCTCGACCTCGGCGGCCGTTACATGAACCCCATCTGGATCATCATCGGCGCCATCGCCGTGGGTGCCTTCTTCACCCTCATCGGCGCCGCCGGCGGCATGCTCATGGCCGCCTATCAGGTCATGGTGGTCAACACCATGGGCCCCGTGGGCATCAACGCGGCCAACGTGCTGCGCCCCTCCAACGTTGCCCTGACCCTGTTCTCGCCCCTGGGCGCCTTCTACCGCTTCGCCATCAAGGAGCGCCGCGTGGCCTGGCCCGTTGGCATCTCCTTCGGCGTGGGCATCCTCATCGGCTCCATCTGGCTGGGCAAGTACGCCACCGCCGTGCTGCCCCTGGCCTCCTACAAGGAATGGCTGGCCGTGCTGGTCGTCATCATGGGCATCCGCACCCTCTATGAGCTGACTCCGGCTGTCATGGAGAAGCGGCAGAACATCAAGGCCATGATGAAGAAGTTCAACGAAGAGGTGAAGAAGGCCAAGGCCGAGGGCCGCGCCGCCGAGATGGGCTCCATCGAGCCGGTCTCCAAGGGCCTCACCAAGTACACCTTCAAGTTCTGGGGCGAGGAATTCTCCATCAACCCGCTCCTGTTCGGCCTCATCGGCGTGGGCATCGGCATCATCGCCCGCTCCTTCGGCATCGGCGGCGGCTTCCTGCTGGTGCCCATCATGACCATGGTCGGCGCCCTGCCCATGTACGTGGCCGTGCCCGTTGGCCTGGTGGGAACCTGCTTCTCCTCCATCGGCGCCTTCATCGGCTACCTCATGAACGGCTATCTGCCCGACCTGTGGATCGCCATCGCCATCATCATCGGTGGTTTCGTGGGCGGCATGCTGGGCTCCAGGCTGCAGCGGCTCTTCTCCGAGAAGCAGCTCAAGTGGATCCTGGCCATCGTGCTGTTCTTCCTGTTCTTCCGCTTCTTCAAGATCGAGGTCTGGATCTAGCGGCTTGATAGGCAACACCGTCTGAACAAACTGGGGGGAGGGGGTCGCCCCTCCCCCTTCATTCAAACCGGGAGATACGATGGACTGGCTCTGGATGCGGATAGTGGCCCTGGTGGGCCTGGCGAAAGAGGGCCTGGACGCCCTCACCGCACCGCTGCTCTTCCTGGGACCGACCGCCACCGTGGCCCTCCTGGCCCTGGGCACCGTGCTCGCGGCCAAGCTCTTCTCCCGTTACCGCACCAGGCGGTACCACCGCCTCAAGGCCGAGTTCGAGTACTGGTTCGACGTCCGCCAGAAGGCTTTGGCCAGTTCCGAGGACCGGGACAAGGCTGAAATGCTGGCCCGCGACATCGACAAGTCCAAGCTCAATCGGCTCTACTACGACTTTTTCCTTGAAGGGTTCCTGAACAACCTGCTGACCAGCTATCTGCCCGTTCTGTGCATGGCCGCCTACGTCAACGAGGCCTTCCGGCCGCAGGTCATGGCCGCGCGCTTCGGACGGGAGGAACTCTTCATGTTGCCCTGGTTCGGGGGCGAGGTCCCCATGGCCGGGCTACCTTTCTTCGTCTTTACCGTCATCGGCTGGTACGTGGCCATTGCCGCCACGCCAGCCCTGTACCGCCGCCTCCGCCGCGCTCGCACCGGCTCCGTGGCCGCGCCCTCCGCCGGTGGGCAGGGGAGCGAAGCGTGAACCCGCACGCCGACGGCATCTGGGCCTGGCTCGAGCACAAGGCCCCCAACTTCCCGGCCTTCCTCTACGGCTGCACCTCGGGCGCGCTCGGCTTGGCCGCCTTCGGCTTCCTGCTGCTGCTTTTCCTGGCGCAGCACGCCGTGGCCGGCATGTATGTGGGCGCGCTGGTGGCCGCCTGTGCCGCCGGGTACAGCTTCGGGCAAAAACGCAAGACCGGCGTCACCCGCGGGGCCATGCTTCAGGCCCTGCTGCTGGGAGCGCTTGTCGGCCTTGCCGCCTACCTCGGCCTGGACAACGCCGCCGACCGCTTTCCCTACGCCTCGCCCGGCCTGTTCGACCTGTCCACCCTGGTCATAGGCGGTTTGGCCGCCTCCTTCGCCGGGCTGCGCCTGCGCCAGCGGTTCGAGGAAATCGGCTGACCATTCCCGCTTGACCCCGCCCCCCGTCCTGTTCATCCTCTCCCCATGACCGGCCGAGCGTCGGAAACGGAGGGTTCATGCACGAGACATCCCTGGGCGGCTCCATTCGCGATTACCTCACCGGTGAGGAGACACCCAACACCACCTACGAGGAGATGCGCCAGGCACTTGCCAAGCTCATGGTGGAGGAGCGCGGCTATCCCAAGGACCGCCTGCGCCCCAAGGTGGGAGTCTCCTTCGAGATTGACGGCGGGAATTTCTGCCGGGTGGTGGACCTGGTGGTCGAGGACGAGTCCGGCCGTCCCCTCCTGGCCGTGCTTTTCTGTTCCGGCATCCCCGGCACCTACACCCGCGAGACCCTGGCCTCGGCCCGCCTTCTGCCCGACGGTCCCGTCCCCTTGGCCCTTGCCACCGACACCATGGACGCCGTGCTCCTCAGCGTGCCGGACGGGAAGGAACTCGGCACCGGCATGGACGCCCTCCCTCGCTGGGAGGACCTGCCCGCTCTGGCCCAGGGCCGGGACACCTCCCCGCTCTCCGAAGACCGCGCCCAGCGCGAGCGCCGAATTCTCTACGCCTACTCCGAAATGCTCTCCTCTTGCTGCGAATCCACCTGCTGCCCTCTGCCTGGTCGGTGACCGTCGAGGTCGCCCCCTGGCTTCGTTGCTTCGGAGGGCGCAGGGGCGGGCCGTACGGGGGTACTGTCCCGCCCCTGCGCCCTCCTTGCGCCTCGCCAGGGAACGACCTCGACGGCCTGATTCACGCGTCAGTGCGCGGGGCTCGTCCGTCCAGGGGGACGGACATCGCGAAGAGGGGGTGGGCGCTTGCGCGCGCATGGGAGTGGGCGGGAGGATTCCATCTCCGGGGAGATGTAATGGGGAGTGGGGCGCTTGCGCGCGCCCGGGAGAAAGAACTGCGCAAGCAGGGCTGCTGGCGCGACGCCCTGGGTGGACGCTTGTGCGCACCTGGGAGTAGGCGGGAGTTTTCCATCTCCAGGGGGATGTTACTGGGAGTGGGCGCTTGCGCGCGCCCGGGAGAAAGAACTGCGCAAGCAGGGGCGCTAGCGCGAAGCCCTGGGGGAGCGCTTGCACGCGCCCGGGAGAAAGAAGGCATGTCTTTGGGTGGAGTTAACGTGGTAACTGCCCTGGCAGGGGGTCTGCGCGCGCTCGGGGGGAAGAAAGTGGCTATCCCCATGAGGAAGGGGGGAAATCTCGCTGGTCGTCGGGCGGAGTTGTTCCGCCCGCTTTCAGGCCTGCAGTTTGGCGGCCAGGGTTTCCAGTTCGTTGGGTTCGTGGTCGGTCTGGTCGTCGGCGTAGAGGAGCTGGCGCATGAAGAAGGGGCTGTCCACGTCCAGGGCGGCCTTGCCGCGTTTGGCCATGGACACCACCGCCTCGCGCACGCGCTGACGTTCCGGAGCGGGCAGTTTTTCCACCAGGCCGTCCAGCCTCGAGGGCAGGGAGGTCAGCAACTCGGCTTTCTTTCGCAGTGCTTGGCGGTGGCCTTGCAGGTCGCCCACGGCCGCCAGCTTTCCAGCGTCGGCTTCCAGGTCGCGGATTTCCCTGGCCGTGTCGGTCAGCAGGTCTTTTACGTCAGACATGGCTCTCCTCCATTCGCCTGGGCAGGTCGATGGCAAAGCGGGTGCCGTCCTCCTCCGTGGAGGTGAAGAAGACCCTGCCGCCCAGGTATTTTTCGCCCAGCAGTTTCATGCCGTAGGTTCCCAGGCCCCGTCCGCCACCCTTGGTGGAGAAGGAGCGCTGGAAGATGAGCAACTGGTCGTCCTCGGGAATGGCCGTTGGATTGCGCACTTCAAAGCGCACCCGGCCCTCGTCCGTCACGTCGCACGAGGCGGTCACGGTCGCGCCCTCATACTCCGCCTCCAGGGCGTTCTTGATCATGTTCTCCACCACCCGCTTGAGCAGTACCGAATCGGTGCGGATGGGGTCGGGGCAGCCGTTTTCCACCAGAAGCTCCTTGCCCGCCGCCAGGTCGGAGCGGTTGTAAATCCTGGCCACGCCGGAAAGCAGGGTGCCGGGGTCCACGTCATGCGGGTTGATCTGCAATTCCCTTTGCTCCGCGGCCAGCAGGTCCTTTTGGGCCAGGATCTCCTCCACCATTTGCTCGAAGTAGTCGGACAGCAGGCGGGCGTCCTCGCCAAGGTTGGGCGGTGCGTCCTCGCGCAGCATCTGGATGAGCCCCCGGATTCCCGAAGCGGAATTGAGGATGTCGTGGAAGAATACCCGCTCCAGGGCGCGGCGGCGCTTCTCTCCGGAGATGTCCTGCACATGGAACAGGGTGTAGATCTCGTCGGCCACCTCCAGGGGCTTGGTGGTGACAAGCAGGTCCATGGCCTCCATGTCGTCCCCCTCGCTCCGGGTCAGGCGGCATTCGCGGGTGCATTCCCGGCCGGACAACCCCTCCATGATAGCCTGGGCCGCACCGCAGTGGCGACAGGCCTCGGCCGTGCCGCAGCCCCCGGGGGTCTCCTTGCTGCGGGGGCAGCCCAGCACCTCGCCCGGCCGCGAGCCGAGCAGCTTCCGCACACCCTCCGGACCAAGAGCCTTCTCGAACGCCTTGTTGGCAAAGACTATCTGGCGGTATGCGTTGAGGATGAAGATGATGTTGGGCAGGGAATCGAGGATCAACCGCAACTCGGTCTCCCCCACGACGCGGGCTTGCCGTTGGATTTCAGCCTCGCCCAAGCGTTCGGGCGGCAGGAAGGCGGTTTCAGGGGTGGTGGTCATGCGTGGACTCCGGTATGTGGGAGCGGACAGTATGGACTTCCACGCGAGTGCGGGTCAAGTTCGGCCCGGGCGCGGCCGGACTGGAGGAGAGGAGTGATCATCTGCACGCGCTGCGGCGGACCCAACGAGGACCGGGCCCTGGTCTGCGTGGTCTGCGGCCGCAAGCTGCAAAGCGCCAGAAAAGCCGGCGACGAGGGTCGCTCCCCGCTTGAATTCCGGGATTCCCCGGAGCCCCTTTCCCTGGGCGGCTTTCTGCGCGGCGAGGGAGGCCTGCGCAGACACCTGGAGGCCTGGGCGGGATTGGCCGTGCTGCTGGGCGCGGCCGGATACGGGCTTGCCACCGGGGAATATCTGCCACTGTGGCTGGCCGTTCCGGTGGTGGGGCTGGCCGCTTGGCTGCGCAAGCTGTGAAGCGGATTCAATCGCAGCAGCGCACGGTCATGGCGGTGCCGCACATGGTCTTGCCGATGGTGGCCGTGAGACAGCGCGCCTCCTTTCGCACTTCAAAAGGCACCGTGATGCGCGTCTTGCCCCAGGCGGAACTGGAGAGCATGAGCCGCCCCTCGGCGGCGTAGCTGTAGAAGTCGTGCGTGTCCGATGCGTAGAAGGCGCTGAAGACGTACACGTCGTTGACCTCGCGAACGAAATTGTAGTCCGGCGGGGTCTTGCAGGTCACGGCGGCCAGGGCTTTCTGGGAAAGGCAGCGCAGCAGCTTTTCGGGTGAGAAGGGCGGCTCCCCGTCGCGTATGCGGGGTGGCTGCTGCATGGGAAGCGGGGCCAGGCTTCCCGGTCCCGGCGCTGTGGCGTTGCCCTGGGTCGCGTTTCCCTGCGTCGCGTTGCCTTCCCGCAGGGGGAAGGGCACTTCCGGTCCGGCCTCCCCGTTTTCCTGACCAAAGGCCGGGACGGCGGCCAGCAGGAGAACGAGCACAAGGGACAGAAGCGGCAGGCGGCGCATCAGAACTCCAGGAAGATTTGAAAGCCCTTGGGGTTGTCTGTCTCGCACTGGTTCTTGCACCCCGCGCACTGGAAGCTGCCGGGCTTGTGGAACCAGACCGCCTTGCGGGGCGTGGGGCATTGGAAGAATTCATACACTGTGGCGTCCACCGTCCCTCTGAAGAGCGTGTAGCCTTCCTGTTTGAGAAAATCCTTGAAGCGCAACCCTTCCTCCGGGGCGTCTTCGGGGTGCGCGGCTACTCGAAGCTGACTTCCACGGTGAATTCGCCGTGCTCGGTGGTGAAGGGCACGGCCATAATGGGGCTGTTGACCACGTGCGAGATGGTGTGGTTGTTGCCCATGATGACCGTGGGCGTGGCCGCCTGGAAAACGTACCCCATCTCGGAGAGCCCGCGCCTGGCCTGGCCGGAGATCATGTTGGTCACTTCTCCCACCGCGTCCTTGACGTCCTGGATGACGTCCTCGATCTCTCCGCCGAGCATGTTTTTGACGATGGCGATGGCGCAGTCCCGGGTGAAGGTCACGGAAATGGTTCCGTTCTTCTCGCCGGTGATGCCGATGATGCCGGTGACGTCGCCCTTGGCGATGTTATCCTTTTTGACGTAGGGTTTGCCCGCCTCCGGCGTGACCATGGCCATGGTGGAGAGTACGTCTGTCGTGGCCTTGATGAAAGGCTTGGCTATATTGATGTCCACCAGCGAGGTCTCCTTGTCCGGTTCCCTTCTTGACGTTTTCGAGTGCCGCACGGGGAGCGGGATGGCTGCGGCCCGGCGCGCCGTTCCCCATTCGCGCCCCGTTTTAAACCGGCCGTCCCGCTCTGGCAACCCCCGCTTCCCCTTGCGCTCGTCACCCGTGGGAATTATGAAGGGGGCGCCGGAGGAGAATCTCCGGCCCGGCTCGGGAGGGGGACATGACTGAGCGAGAAGACGGCCTGCTGGGGGACATCACCGTCCTGCACGTGGAGGACGACTCCATCATCCGCTTTCATCTGGAGGCCATCCTGGGGAAGCGGGTCAAGGAGCTGATTTCCGTTGAGGACGGCGAGACCGGCCTTGAGGAGTTCAGGAGGCTCCAGCCGGACGTTGTCATCAGCGACATCCGGCTGCCGGGCATGTCCGGGCTGGAGATGATTGAGGCCATCCGCGAGGAGGATCCGGAAGCGCCGGTCATCGTCACCTCGGCCTACTCCGACGTGGAGTACATGCTCAAGGCCATCGAGCTGGGCGTGGACAAGTACCTCGTCAAGCCCTTCGAGCCCTCCCAGGTGCAGCGGGCGGTCATCAGGTCCGCCCGCAGCGTCCTCGCCCACCGCCGCATCGCCGAAGCGCACCGCTACGCCAACTTCCTGCTGGACATCAATCCCAACTTCATCGCCACCTTCGACGGCGACGAGGTGGAGTATATTAACTCCACTTTTCTGGATTTTATGGGGTTTTCTTCCCTGCAGACGTTCATCCTCTCCGGACGGACCATCGCCGATTTCGTGCAGGAGGTGGATGGCCACCAGGATGCCACCCGAAGGGAGCGCTGGCACCGCGAGGTCATGAAAAAACCGGACGGCGAGTCGATCATCCGCCTCAATGGAGGCGACGGTGAGACGGAGCGCGCCTGCTTGGCCAGCCACAACCGTTTCGACGACACCGGCAAGGTGGTCCTCGTCCTCACCGATATCACGAAGTTGGACAACGAGAGGAAGTGCTTGGCCGTGCAGGCCAAGACCGACTACCTCACGGGTCTGAGCAACCGCCTCAGCATACTGGAGCGCCTGGACGAGGAAATGGCCCGCGCCAACCGCTACGGCCAGCCCCTCTCCCTGGTCATGTTCGACATCGACGACTTCAAGCGCGTCAACGACGTCCACGGCCACGTGGCCGGAGACGAGGTGCTCAAGGCGCTGGCCTCTGGGTATCGCGAGCACCTGAGGGAAAACGACATGCTGGCCCGCTGGGGCGGCGAGGAATTCCTGCTGCTTCTGCCCGGCTGCGACGACGCCCAGGCAGGTCGCGTGGCGGACAAGCTGCTCCGCCTGCTGCGCGAAGAACCAGTGGGGCCGGACGGCGGCATCACCATCAGTTTCGGCGTTACCGGCTATCTGCCGGGGGAAAAGCGGGAGACGGTCCTGGAGCGGGTGGACCAGGCGCTGCACCAGGCCAAGAGCGGCGGCAAGGACAGGCTGGTAGCCCTCTAGCCTTCTCCCTCGCGGCGGACCTCGGACGAGGCCGCCCTGTTGCCGCCCTGGCGCTTGGCCTCGTGCAGTGCGGAAACCGCCTCCTCCATGAGCACGTCCGGTTCGTCGTCCGGCCCCGGCGGCATGCTGGCCACGCCGATGGACACCGTGACCAAGGGAGCGGCCTCCGAGTCCGGGTTGGCCACGGCCAGCCCCACAACGCCGTCCCGCACGGACTCGGCCACCAGCAGCCCGCCCAGGTTGTCCGTTTCCGGCAGCACCACGGTGAACACGCCGTCGTTGCCGTCGTGGAAATCCCCCGGCCGCTTGAGGCTCTCTTCGATGACCTCGGATATCTTGCCCGAAAGATCCTCGGCCCGGCCTCGGCCCTGGCGCGAGACAAAGGCCCCGTAGTGGTCCACGTCCACCGCCAGCACGCAGATGGACCGCAGGGAGCGCTGGGCCCGTTTCCACTCGCGCCTGAGGTTGGCCTCGAAGTCCGGGCCCAGTCCGGAGCGCCAGCGGCACCAGGCGTCCTCGTCCCCGCCGTCGAGGTAGAGGGTCTCGGGCGCCGCCCCGTCGCCCGGCAGGGTCAGGGAGAAGCGAACTCCGCTGGGCGTGGGGTTGCGGGAGAGGTAGCCGCCCAACCCCCTGGCCAGCCGGTAGCACAGGGGAATCTCCAACTGCTCGCCGCCCTCCTCGAAGGGGGAGTAGGTCTCGCCCTTGTCCGGCAGGACCAGGTGGCGGGAGACATCCGCCTCCACCTCCAGCCGCAGGCCCTCCCCCTCCGGCAGGGTCCGAAGGTGGCAGAGCCCCCCTTCGGGCATGCGGCGGGCGCAGTAGATAAGCAGTGTGACCAGGAGTTGGCCCAGCAGGTCAGGGTCCAGGTTCACTTCTGGCAGGTCCGGGTCGAAAACGGGTTCGGCGGTCACGCCGCGCTCGTCCATGTCCGAGGCCAGCAGGTCCAGGCACTCCCTGGCCACGCGGTTGACCGAGGTGGGGCGGCGCATGATGCGCAGGGGGCGCAAGTAGTCGCGAATGCGGCAGAGTAGCCGCTCAAGGCGTCCGGTTTCGGCCAGCACGATCTCCGCCTCGCGCGAGCCCGGGTGGTCGCGCAGCAGCCTGCGGGCGAATCCGCCGATGATCATCAGGGGGTTGCGGAACTCGTGGGCCACCTCGGCGGATATGCCGCCCAGCACCTTCAGCCGTTCGTCCTGGATGAGGGCGCGCTCCAGCACCACGCGGTCGGAAATGTCCATGATGACCCCGTCCACGCCTGGCGCTCCCGCCTGGCTGGTCAGGCTGTAGCGCGGCATGGAGCGGATGAGGCAGTGCACCTCGTGCCCGTTCTTGTGCACCAGCCTGGCCTGGGTGGTGAAGGGGGATGAACGCTCCACGGCCGAGGCCAGCCGCTTGGCGAGGCGCTCGCGGTCGTCCTCGGCGGTGCGCTCCAGCAGGAAACCGGGTTGGTCCAGGACCTCGGCGTCGCTGTAGCCCAGCACGTGCTGGACGGCGCGGTTGATGAAGATCAGCCGCAGGTCCTCGTCCAGGGAGAAGAGGATGAGAGGGATGTTCTGGACCAGATGGTCGTAGCGCAGCCGTGCCTGGAAGGCCAGGTCCTCCAGCCGGGCGCGGTCGCGGAAGCGGTGCACCGCCAGGACCACGTCCTCCTCGCTGTGCGGGGGATGCAGGAAGTCGCAGGCCCCGAAACGCAGAGCCTGGACCGCGTCGTCCAGGGATTCCGAAGAGCTGACGAATACCAGCCCCAGGGAGGGGGAGAAGTCGCGCAGGGCGCGGGCCAAGTCGAACCCGCTGCGGCCCAGGTGGCGCACGGCCACGAAGGCCAGGGAGCAGGGCTCGGCGGCCATGGCCCGCTCCGCGGAGTCGGCGTTGTCGCGGGGGACCACCTTGTGGCCGTGGCGGGACAGGATGCGGCAGATGTGTTCACGCCGCCCCGGATCGAAGTCCACCACCAGAACGCGTTCGGCGGGGCTGTCAGCCGGTGCTCGCCCGCCCTCGGGTCGCTCTTGGCCGTGGGTTTCCTCGTTCATTCCACCTTTCCTACGCCATTGTGCGAATGATGCAAGGGGGCGGAGGGAATGACGCGGAAGGTCGGACAGGAAAAAGCCGCCCCCGCCGGCGCAAGTGGTCAGTCCGTCCGGCGTTGCGCCAGCCAGGCCTCCAGGCGGTCCAGGCCCCGGCGGATGTTCTCCAGGGAGTTGGCGTAGGAGAAACGGATGTAGCCTTCGCCTCCGGGGCCGAAGTCAACACCCGGCGTGCAGCCCACTCCCGCTCCGCGCAGGACCTCGAAGGCGAAGGCGTAGGAATCGGCGGTGAAGCGGGAGGCGTCGGCCAGCACGTAGAAGGCGCCGGTGGGCTCCGAAGCCACGCCGAAGCCCATCTCCCGCAGCCTGGGGATCATGTAGCGCCGCCGCTCGTCGTAGACCGCGCGCATGCGCTCCACGTCGTCCGCGCACTCGGTCAGGGCGGCCAGTCCGGCCCACTGGGCCACGGAACCGGCGCAGATGAAGAGGTTGGCCGCGGTCTTGCGCAGGCAGTCCATGTACTCCTCCGGGGCGATCAGCCAACCAAGCCGCCAGCCGGTCATGGCGTAGAGCTTGGAGAAGCCGTTGAGCACAAAGGCGTTGCCGGTGAACTCCAGGATGGTGTGGTCCGGCTCCACGTAGCTCAGGCCGTGGTAGATCTCATCGGAAATGACCGGCGGGCCCAATTCGGCGATGCCCCGCATGCGCTCGGACGAGAGGATGGTGCCGGTGGGGTTGGCCGGGGAGTTGATCATCACCGCGCGGGTGCGGTCGGTGATGGCCGCGCGGATGTCCTCGGGCCGATACTGGAAGCCGTCCTCCTCCCGCACCGGCACGAAGCGTGCCCGGCCCTCGGCGTGGCGCACGAAGTTGGCGTAGCAGGCGTAGCAGGGGTCGGAAAGGATGACCTCGTCCCCGGCTTCCAGCAGAATGGAGAAAAGCAGGAGCATGGCCGGAGAGGTACCTGATGTGACCAGTATGCGGGCCGGGTCCACGACGGCGCCGTAACGCTCCAGGTAGGTGTCGGCGATGGCCCGGCGCAATTCGGGAATTCCCTGGGAGTGGGTGTAGTGGGTGTGGCCGTCGTCCATGGCCCGGATCGCGGCCCGCTTGACCGGTTCCGGTGCGTCGAAGTCCGGCTCGCCGATCTCCAGGTGGACCACCTCCTCGCCCCGGGCCTCCATCTCCTTGGCGGCCTCCAGGACGTCCATGACCAGAAACGGCGTCATTTCTTCAGCGCGGCAGGAAATACGCATGGTGCTCTCCGAAAATCCAGACGATGCGAAAACGCCTTTCCTACTCCTGTGGCGGACCGAGGGCAAGCCGTGGCTGTGATGTTCTGGGCACTGTCGAAGGAGGAGAGCGAAGGCCGGAAACCGTTTTGTGGCGGGATGGAATTGACTTCCTGGCCGCCTCGTGTCAGGCAAGCCGCTGTGAGGGGGCTCGCCAACCGGTTGTGTCGCCGGTCGCACGCCCAAAGAAAAAACCTCCCGGCTCGTCGATAGCGCGAACAGCCGCCCGCAGGACGTGAGGGGGGGATGGGGGGTGCGGGCGGCCGCTCGCGCACGGCAAGCCGGGAGGCTGTTCTTCAGAGATCTGCCGGATTGGGTTGGCCGCGAACGTGGTCAACGGCTTGTTCCCCCCTCCGATTTGGGCTACATTATGTACGTACGTGTACTTCTGTGCCCACGCTCGTGATAGACCCTATCACGTCCCGATGTGGTGTCAACAGGAAAAGAGGGGGCAACAGCGATGCAGGTTGAGGGCCTGGGGGATCGCATACGCAGGGTGCTGGACTGCTCGGGCATGACCCGGGTGCAGTTCTGCGCCGCCACCGGGGTGGCCAAGTCCACCCTGGCCAACTATCTCAGCGGCAGACGGTTGCCTGACGCGGCTTTCCTGGCCGCGCTGGGCGGCCGGTTCGACGTCAACGCCAACTGGTTGCTTCTCGGCGAGGGCCCCATGCACCGCAGGGGAGGGGATGCCGCAAGGCTCTCCCTGCCCGGCGGAGGCGAGGTGATCCAGGTGCCGGCCCTGCCCGCCAGGGCCAGCGGGCTGGCCGAGGCCATGCTGACCGGCAGGCCGCCCTTTGAGCTGGCCACGGGGTTCTTCTGCTTCAACTTCCAGTGGCTGTCCTCCCTGGGGCCGGTGGAGGACATGTTCGTGACCGTGGTCTCGGGCGACACCATGGAGCCCCTGCTGCGCTCCGGCGACATGGCCCTGGTGGACGGCTCGCGCCGGGAGCCGGTGTCCGGCAGGCTCTACGCGCTGCTGCTGTCCGGCGCGGTGGTGGTCAAGCGGGTGGACCTGGGCCAGGGCCGCCTCTACCTCTACAGCGAGAACCCCGCCTACCGGCCCATCGAACTCCCGGCCGAGGAGCCGCCCCTTCTGGGGCATGTGGTCTGGGCCGGCAAGTCCTTTCTGCCCTGATCGGAGGGCGGGAGCCGGGGTCCTCCCCGGTTCCCGCCCGCGATCAGCGGATCTTCTTGAGCAGCCAGGCCATGTTGCGGCCCAAATCGCGCATGGTGGCGCGGCCTTCCTCGTCGCCGTTCACGTCGCCCGGCTCCAGGCCGCGCCCCATGTTCCAGTAGCTGGAACCCGGCACCACCATTTCGCCTATGAGGAAGAAGGCGTTCAGGGCCGAGAATACCTGGTAGGCCCCGCAGCGGCGTACGGCCACCACGCCCGCGCCAACCTTGCGCGCGTGCATGTTGCCGTTGGCCTTGGCGGTCATGCCGCCGCGGTCGATGAGGGCTTTGAGCTCGGCCGGGACGTTGGCGAAATAGGTTGGGGAACCCAGCAGGATGCCGTCCGCATCGTCCATGGCCTGGATGAGGTCGTTCATCTCGTCGTCGGTCACGGCGCAGCGACGGTCCTTGTTCTTCCAGCACTTCATGCAGGCGATGCAGCCGGAGAGCTTCTTTCCGGCCAGGTCGATGCGTTCCGTCTCGATGCCCTCGGCCTGGAGTTCGGCCAGCACCATGTCCAGAAGCGCCCGGGTGTTGCCCTTGCGGCGGGCGGAGCCGTTGAAGGCCACGACTTTCATATTCTCTCTCCATTCCGGTTTCAGGCGGCGCGGGTGTCCGCCGGGATGCCCTCCCGGCAGCCCGCGTCGCCGCAATGCGCCTCGTCCAGCCCGGCCAGGGTGGGATCGGCCTCGCCCCTGGCCGCGGCCTTGTAGAGTCCCTCGATGACCTCTTCCACAAATCGGTAGCCGGGGTCGATCCGTTCAGCCTCGTCCCCGTCGCCCTCGGCGCCCATCATGGCCTTGATTACCCCGGAGACGCGCACGCGCCTGGGGTCCACGGTGAGGGCGTATGACACGGGGCCGTCGGATTCCAGGCGGGCCACTATGCCGCTCTTGGACAGGGTTTCCATGACCTCGTTGACGACCTTCACGGGCACGTCCAGCTCCCCGGCCATCCATTCGTTGCCGGGCGGCGGGTCGCCGCGCAGCAGGGCGCGGCCCAGGAACAGGCTGGCCAGCACGGCGATCTTGGCCCGGCCGTGGAAGCTGACCCGCTCGGCCCGCACCTCGGACTCGAAGGTGGCGATGTTTTGCAGCGAGAAGCTTATCTCCGCCCCCACCAGGAGGATAACCCAGGAAAGATAGAGCCACAGCAGGAACAGGGGAAACTGGGAGAAGCTGCCGTAGATGGCGTTGTACTTGGCCACGCCGATCTGGAAGGAGACGAAGGCCCACTGGGCGACCTGCCACAGGGTTCCGGCCACCACGCCGCCGGCCAGGGCGCTCAATGGGTTGACCCGTGTGTTGGGGATGAAGGCGTACAAAAGCCCCAGGGCCAGCCACATAAAGACGTAGGGCATGGCCTTGAGCAGCACGATGTAGAGGTAGTTGAAGGCGGAGTATTCCAGCAGCTTCTGCACCACCGTCTCGTTCTGCAGGCTGACGGTGATGGACAGCCCCATGAGCAGCAAAAGGGGGCAGAGCAGGGTCACGGAGAAGTAGTCGGTGAACTTGCGCCACAGGGAGCGCCCCTTGGCCACGCCCCATATCTGGTTGAAGGCGGCCTCGATTGTGCCCAGCAGGGAGATGACCGAGAGCAGCAGCAGCACGGACCCGGCGTAGCCCAGGGTGTCC